>NZ_JBHVJC010000017.1:0-179828 GCF_042799315.1 Streptomyces sp. NPDC057702
CCACACGTTCGCCTTCCCGGTGGGGGGGGCTGGTTTTTGTTTCTAACCCCCGGGGGGGCGGGGGCGGGGCGCCCCCGGGGGCCCCCCCCGGGGGGGGGGGGGCGGCCCGTGGCGGCCGAGCGGTGGCTCAGTTGGTGTTGAGCGTCAGGCCGTAGTACCTGAGAGTGTCGTCCAGCGGCTGGAAGTACGAGGAGCCCCTGGAGTTGACGCCGGAGCAGCGCTGGCCGACCGGGCCACCGGAGGTCATCCCCTGGGCCTGGTTGCCGGAGATGTAGGCGCCGCCGCTGTCACCGCCCTCGGTGCAGACGGTGGAGGACCCCAGGCCGGTGACGACCGTGTCGGGGCCACCGTTCTGGTCGGTGTAGGTGACGGTGTTGTTGTACGAGCTGACCTTTCCGCAGGTCCAGCCGGTGGTGGCGCCGGACTTGCAGAGCACGGCGCCGGAGGCCGCGCGGTTGCCGCCCTTGACGGCCACGGAGCCGGCCTGGCCCCATGTGCCGACGCTGGTCGTGATGGAGTGGCCGCTGCCCACGGCGGCGATGCCCATGTCGACACTGCGGGTGCCGACGGCGAAGCGGGTCTTGGTGCCCTTGGCGAAGGCGACGCCGTCGTAGCGCAGGGTGGGCAGCTTCTCGACGCAGTGGCCGGCGGTCACGAGGTACTGCTTGCCGGACTGGTCCCGGGCCCCGTATCCGACGGAGCACCAGCCGTTGGTGTCGTTGATCGTCATCTTGCTGCCGGGGGAGATAGCGGCCTGCGGCGCCAGGGCGGCCTGGTCCCGTACGACGGTCACGGCCGCGCCGTGCCGGGCGGCCCTGGCCAGGAACGCCCTGGCGGCGGCGCCCCGGTCGTCGTTGACCTTGATGGTGACCTGGTCGGAGGCCAGGTCCACGGACCAGGCGACCACGCCGGTCGGGGTGCGCTGGGTGGCGCTCGCGTCCAGTTCCGCCTTCACCCTCTCCAGGGCCGCCTGGCCACGGGCCGGCACTCTGGCGTCCAGGCCCGCCTGCTCGATCCTGGCGGCGCCGGCGGCGTCGTGGGCGTTGACCGTCAGGTCGCCGGCCGCGTCGAAGAAGGCGCCGTCGGTGGATATCCCGCGCTTCGCCAGGGCCGCGAGCTGGTTCTGCTGGGCCTGCTGCCGGTCCAGGCGGTCGGCCGCGGCGTCCGTGCTCACGCCGAGCGATGTCGCCAGCGCCCGCACCATCTCCGGCTGGTAGTGCGTGGGGGAGGTCGTCTCCCGGGCCTGGGCCGTCGTCTGGGTGCCCAGCACCGCGGACGCCGAAAGCAGAATGCCCGCCGCGGCGAGGCTGTATTTACGGGAATGACGCACAGCTGTTCCTTTCGGATGAACAGGCGGGAATGCGTGGGGGCGCTTTCTCCGGAATGCGCCCGTCGGGGCGCGGCCGGATGAATTCCCCTGCCTGGCGGGAGTGAGGGACTCACCGCGCTCCGAACTATGGACCGACGCGTCACAGCCCAACAAGGTTCACGGCGGGGGCAACATTTCACAGAACACCGGCGTTCATTGTTGAATCGGCTCCCGCTTCGCGCCGCCCCGTCCGGGATTTCTTCGGTGTCCGTCGGGCCTCGCCGCACCGCCCGGCGGAGTGCGGGCACGCGGCGCCGCGCGCATTTCGGCGCGCGCCCTTCCGGCCGCCACCCGCTGTCGGCCGCGAGGCGAATGCGGCCCGCGCCGACACGGGGCGGCCGGGTCACGCTCGGAGACCGCGCCGGTCGGGCCGGCGCCCCACCCGATCGGCACGGGCGCCGAGGGCACCTCCCGCGCCCCCGCGACCGGCGGTGCTCACCATGTGGACCCCAGTTCGTCCCGCCCGGCACCCCGTGCGCCCCGGTCCGCGCCCGTGAGTGACCGCGTCCGGGGTGAGGGGTCCCGACCAGGGCGGCGCCTCGCCGGCCGCGCCAGCCGCGCTGTGCGCGCGCCGCGCCGTACCGGCTCCGTGGCACGTCAGGCCGATCGCGCGCCGCCACCGGGGCCCGCCGAGCCGGGCTGCGGCGACTGCCGGCCGCCGCCCTCCCGGTTCCCGCTACAACTACCTCACACGGACCCGACATCTCGATATGTCAAGCCGGTGGCGATCAGTTCGATTGTGAAGCTTCGCGACCGAGTCGATTTGTCCATATGCGTCAGGCATCCGCGTGATAATCTGCTGAGGCGAACCACGTATTCCGGGCGTGTCGGGAATTCACACCGGGTACGTCACGGTATACGGGGCGCTGGGGAGGCGTCTGGTGCGTAGGGGTGTTGACGGACCGACGGCCGCCCAGGGTCGGGGGAAATACCTCTCCGGCGTGCGGCTCAACAATCAAAAATCCCTGCTCCCGGTTCAAGCGAAAGCGCTCACCGGCGAGGCCGAGGCGTCCGGAAGACGCGCTCGGGACCACCTCGACCAGCCATCCGGCGCCGGGCTCCAGACGGCGCGTGGATCGACCCTCGCCCCACTTCGCACGCATGGCAGGCGGCTGACGCCAGAACACGGAGTTGCCCTCGGCACCAGCACCCGGCGAGCCCGTTGAGCGCACCGTTCGGTGGCGGTCGGCGGACGCGTGTCCGCTCGGCAACCCCGTCACTCAAGCCGCCTCACACACATTCCGAACCCAAGCAGAAAAGGTGTTGATGTGACGCACAGCGGGGTCATGGACGAAGCAACCGAACTGCAACCGTTCGGGGTTGTCCTCACCAAGCACGAGAGCGGCGCGGACCTGCGATCCCTCCCGGTCGCGGAGCTCGACGAACTGACCCGCAAGCACCGGGTCGTCGTCCTGCGTGGACTGGAGATGCTCTCCAAGGAAGAGCTCGTCGAGTACTGCGGCGAGTGGGGAAAGATCCTGGAGTGGGACTTCGGCCCGGTGCTCGATCTCGAGATCCGGGACGATCCGCAGAACTACCTCTTCGCCAAGGGCGATGTCCCCTTCCACTGGGACGGCGCGTTCGCCAAGGCGGTGCCGCGGTTCTTCCTCTTCCAGTGCATCAAGGCACCGCAGGCCGGTGGCGGCGGCGAGACCGTCTTCTCCGACACCGCCCGGGTGCTGCGCGAGGCCAGCCCCGAGGACCTCGCGCTCTGGGAGAAGATGGACATCACCTACCGGACCGACAAGGTCGAGCACTACGGCGGTCTGGTCACCGCGCCGCTCCTCTCGGAGCACCCGGCCAGCGGCGAACGCACCATCCGCTACGCCGAGCCGCTGGACCCCGAGCGCTATCTGAACCCGCTCTTCCTCGACGTGGAGGGCGTTCCGTCCGAGCAGGGCCACAGCGCTCTGGAAGACCTCAGCCAGCGGCTGCACGACCCGAGTGTGTGCTATGCGCACGAATGGCGCGACAACGATATCGTGATCGTGGACAATCACGCACTCCTCCACGGCCGCAACGCGTTCCACGGCAATTCGACGCGTCACCTCCAGCGCATTCAGATTCTCTGAGCGACTGAGCCAGCACCAGCGCGTTCGCACCACTGCACATGCACGCGGAGGAACAAAGAACCATGATCGAAATCTTTGACGACGTCTCGTACGAACCCGCGCGGTTCTATACGGACCTGCAGGCCCTGGCTCGGTCGCGGTCCACCCCGTTCGACGGCACCCTGGTGCGCAAGAGTCTCGATGTGTTCGCGAAGGAAATCGACCGTTCCGTCGTCCAGACGAAGACCACGACCAAGCCGGGAGACGGGCTCTACTACCGTTTCTTCTACAAGTGGGAAAACGATCTGGCCGACATCGCACGGCGAAACGACCTGCTGCGACACGGCACCGAGCCGATCGACCGGCTGCAACGCGAGGCGCTCGACAAGTTCAGCGACGCGACCCAGGCGGGACTGGATTTCGAGACGGGCCGCGGCCTGTCGAAGGTGTGGACGTTCACCGGGGTGCGACCGGTGGAGGATCTTTTCGCGCTCTCCGCGATACCCGACTCGGTGCCCGCACACGCCGAGTTCTTCGCCCGACACGGGCTGCGCAGGGTGTTCTTCGTCGCCTCCGACTTTCACGGCCAGACGATGAACGTGTACCCCGTCATCGAGCCCGAGTGCCGGAACGAGGAATGGCTGCGCGGGCTCGTGAACGAGACCAGCGGGCCGCTGGAGAACGCGCCGGACTACGGCAGGATGATGGCTTCCCTGGCGAAGACCGGGTGCCTGGGAATGACGTTCAGTTGGGACAGCCCCGATCTCCACCGCTGGGCGCTGTACAGCCTGAACGTTCCGAGCGAAGGCCGTTCCGACCTCCTGCCGGAACTGCCCCGACAGCTCGCCGAGTTCGAGGACCGGGCGCCGACGCTCAACGCGCGGCCGCAGGCGAACATCGCCTGGTCCTTTGGCAGGGCGGGCTTTTACACCAAGCTGGAAAAGAGCTACGCGAAGGACGCGAACTACTTCCTGACCACCGAGATGGGCTGCGACCTCAGTCGCTGACCCCTCGGGTCTCGGGCGCCAGGCGCGCCTTCGCGTGCCGAGCCGCGAACGGGCCGTTCCCCTCAGCCGGACGGGAACGGCCCCTCGCCGTCCGTGGACGGCCCGCGCGAGGCCCGGCGACCCCCGCCGGCGCGCGCCACCCGGGGGCGACCAGGGCGCGGAGCGGCGCCGCCCACGCGCCTGTGCGATCGCGAACTCCCCGCGTATGTCGTGCCGTTGCCGATGAGCCCGGCACGCGGGGCCCGTATGCTCGATCGTGGCCGCCAGCCGGGCGGCCCCTCCCGTCACCCACGGATGCTGGCAGCACGGCGGATCGTCGATGGCGTCCTGCCGCGGTACGCCCCGAGAGATCCCATCGGAGGGCCCATGACGAGCAGCGGTACGTCCTCGCACGCCTTCGGAGCCCCGGGTCCCGGCGGCGCCGTCACCACCGCGGACCGGGCCTGGCTCGCGCTCGCCTGCCGGCTGGCGCGGGAGTGCCCGCCCTCGGCGACGGCGTTGAGCGTCGGCGTGGTGATCGTCGCCGCCGACGGCACGGAGCTGGCGCGCGGTCACTCCCGGGAGCGCGACCCGCGCGACCACGCGGAGGAGAGCGCGCTCGGCAAGCTCGCGGTCGACGACCCCCGGCTGGCGACGGCCACGGTCTACGCCTCCCTTGCGCCCTGTTCGCGACGGAGATCCCGGCTCCGGTCGTGTACGCGGCTCCTCGCCGAGGCGGGCGTGAGCCGCGTGGTCACCGCCCGACTCGACCCCGCGCCGCCCGGGGCGCCGCCCCACGAAGCCGGGCAGTTGGCGGTGGGCATGACGGTCCTGGTGCTGCCCGAGTACGCGCCGGCCGCCCTGGCCCCCAACGCGCACCTGCGGGGCCCGGCCGACCGCCCCACCCGCCCGGGCGACCACGACACTCCCTGAGCCGACCCCGCTCCCCCGACCGCCTCGCCCTCGGTCGCCTCGCCCCCGGCGACCCCACCGCTGCGACGGCGTTCGGACGGCACCCGTCGCTGGGCAGAGATGGAGCGTCGTGCCGTGCCGTGTGAAGGAGTTGACTCCGTGCCATCTGACACAGACGCCCCCCAGCCGCGTCGGGCGCCGACGGCGGCGGGGCCCGGGGCCGCCCGCCCCGGGCGACGCCCCGGTCCTCCGCGCCGTACCCGGCGTCCGCGCACCGCGCGTGGCGCGCTGGCCCTGACCGCGCTGGGTCTGCTCGCGACCTGTGCCCTCGGCGCCGCCCCGGCCACCGCCGCGAGCCCCGTGGGGGTGGTCCAGACCGGTGCGGGTCCGGCCGCCCCGTCCGCCGGCGGGCGGGCCCACACCGACGTGCTGTTCGTCGGGGCGCACCCGGACGACGAGTTCGCGTCGCTGTCCACCTTCGGGCAGTGGCGCGAACGGGACGGGCTGACCACCGGCGTCGTCACGATCACGCGGGGCGAGGGCGGCGGTAACGCGACGGGGCCGCAGGAAGGTGCCCCGCTCGGGCTGATCCGCGAGCGCGAGGAACGCGCGGCGGTGCGCCACGCGGGCCTCCGCGACGTCTACTACCTGGACAAGCCCGACTTCTGGTACACGCTGTCGGCGCCGCTCACCGCCCGGATCTGGGACGGTCCGCCGCGCGCCGCGGACACGCTGGAGCGACTCGTACGGCTGATCCGCGCCACCACCCCACAGACCGTGGTGACCATGGACCCGCGCCCCTTCGACCAACACGGCGCCCACCAGCTCGCCGGCCGGCTGGCCGTCGAGGCGTTCCAGAAGGCCGGCGACCCGGCCGCGTTCCCGCACCAGATCTCCCGGGAGGGATACCGCCCCTGGCGGCCGTCGCGACTGCTCGCGCAGAACTGGCGCGTGTCGGGCCCCGCCGGTGCGGGCTGCGAGGATGCGCAGGTGCGGGACCCGGCGACGGGGCTGCCGCAGCAGGGGGTGTGGGAGGGCGCGCGGTCCGCCCGGCACCGCACCACCTGGGCGCAGCGGGAGCGGACGGCCGCGCGGGAGTACCGCACGCAGGGCTTCGGCGCGCTGCCCGAGAAGATCACCACGCCGCGCGCGAAGCTGGGCTGCGACTGGTTCTCGGTCCTGGCCGAGGACGGCGAGCCGGTGCGCGCGCCGGTGCGCCCGCAGCGGGACCCGCGTCCGGTGTTCGCCGAGTTCGGTACGTGGGCCGCGCGGGTGGGCATGCCGTGGCTGGCCAACGCGGCGCAGCCGGACTACCCCGCCGCGCCGGCCACCACGGTCCCGGCCACGGCCACCGCGCCGACCCTCGACGGGGTCGTGGCGCCCGGCGAGTACGGCGGCGAGGAGCTGCGGCTCGGGCACTGGCAGGGCGAGCGGTGCTCGGCCGCGGACTGCGCGGCGACGGCGCGGTTCGTCCGGCACGGGGACGACCTGTACGCGGCGGTGCGGGTGAGCGACGACGTGCGGGGGGCCGCGTTGGAGGCGGGTGACTGCAAGCGGCACTGGCGTACCGACGCGGTGGAGATCGCTCTGGACCCCCGGGGGGCCGCCGACGACACCGCGAGCACCTTCAAGGCCGCCGTGCTGCCCTTCACCGCCGACGGTGGCGCGTGCGCGGCCCGGGACGCCGACCACCACCAGGGCCCGGCCGCGCGGACGGCCCCTGGCATGGCGTGGGCGGCCGGTGTGAGCGAGGGGCCGTACACGGGCTACACCGTCGAGGTGCGGATTCCGCTGGGGCTGTTGCCCGCGCCGCTCGACCCGGCGGCCCTGACGGCCAACGTCCTGGTCTACGACTCCGACACGGCCGACCGGACCGGTCAGAGCCGGCTGGCCTGGTCGACGTACGGCAGCGCGCAGGCCGATCCGTACGTGTGGGGCGCGGCGCGGTTGGCGGGGTACGCGCCGCCCGTCGGGCGCCCGCCGGGTGAGCCGGTGATCCCGCTGGAGGCCGCGCGCAGCCGCGACTCGCTGCCCTCGCTCCGCCAGGCCCTGCGCACCGGCGTCCCGCTCGCCGGGGGCCCGCGCGCGCCACGCTAGGCCCTCGGAACGGGCGCGTGGCGGCGGCCGGGCGCGGTCGCGGGGATGGCTTCCCGCTCCGTGCCCGGCCGCCCCTTCGCTGGGGCCGGTGGGCCGTGTGGGGCCCGACCCACCGGCCGGTTCAGGTCAGCGCCCGCGCGCTCAGCACTCGCCTACCCGCTGCCAGGCCCAACCCTGGCCGGGGGCCTCGCCGTAGCTCCACTGCTGGCTCTGCCAGACGTAGCCCTCGTGCGAGACGGTGGAGCCCGGCGGGTAGTACTCGGCCGGGCTCCAGGCCGCCGCCGAGCAGCCGGGACCGGGGCCCGGGCCGGGGCCCTGCCCACCGGTGGTCTGGTCGATCCACGAACGGTGCGCGGTGACGTCGGTGTAGATGGTGGCGTCACCGGTGCCGCAGACCTGGGAGCGCTGGCCGGCGCGGCTGGTCGCGCCCACCAGTTGCCACGTGGCGCCGTTCTTGACCAGTGCGGGTCCGCCCGAGTCGCCGTAGCAGGCGGTCTGGGTGCGCGAGCCGTAGACACACAGCTCGTTGGCCCCGTTGAACGATTCGGCACACATCCGGTCGGGGTTGATCCGGGTGTCGAGCTGCTTGAGCAGACGCGGCGCCTGGCCGCACTGCGGGGAGCCGCACTCCTGGCCCCAGCCGAGCAGGCGCGTGCTGGCGCCCTCGCCCGGCGAGGAGTCGGCGACGGCGACCGGCGTGTTGGTGACCGGCTGGTCCAGACGGAGCAGGGCTATGTCGTAGTTGCCGGGCAGGCCACGGTAGTTGGGGTGGCTCACGGCCTGCGCGACCCGGGCGACGGTGCCGCCGCCGGTGTGGTCACGGGAGCCGATCCGCACGGACAGGCCGGCGGACTGGTTCTCGACGCAGTGCGCGGCGGTGACCATCCACTGGCTGCTGATCAGCGAGGCGCCGCAGCCGTGCCGGCCCTGGACCTGGAGCGATCCCATGAACGCGTACGTCTCGGTGGCCTGCCCGCCGCCGACGATCCTGGTGCCGGGCGGTGGGGTGGGTTCGGGAGAAACGGCGTGCGCGCCGGGTGCGGCCAGCACCGCCGCGGCGATCAGCACGGGTGCCGCGACAGCGCGCAGCAGAGTACGGATGAACATAGTGAGGGTTTCCTCCAAAGCGGGGGGAACTGTCCCATCGGGCCGGGAGAGGGCCCGGCCGTGGCGTCACTATGTGCGGACCATGAACTTCCGTAACAATCCCAACGTTGCATAGAGTCCGCCTATGGAGCTGGAGTTCCGGCACTTGCGCGTGGTGCGGGCCATCGCGGACCACGGAACGCTCACCGCGGCGGCGGCCGAACTGGGCATGACCCAGCCCTCGGTAACCGAGGCCCTGCGGCGCGCGGAGCGGATCGCCGGCGCCCCCCTGTTCCGGCGCGACGCGCACGGCGCGGTACCGACCCCGCTCGGTGAGCTGCTGGCCGCGCACGCCCGTACGGTGCTCACCGCGATGGACCGGCTGTCCGCCGCCACCGCCCGGCACCAGACGGGCACCCTGCCGCCGGCGGTGCGCTTCGGGTGCACTCCGGGGTTGCTGGTGGCGCACCTGACGGTGCTGGTGCCGCAGGTGTGGGGCGCGGGTGCCGAGGTGCGGACGGGCACCGATCCGGCGGCCCAGCTCGCGCTGCTCGCCGACCGTCGTGTCGAGGCGGCTCTGATCGCGGGCAATCCGGGCCCGCCGCTGCCGACGGGGGCGGGCATCGAGTGTGCCGTGGTGTCCGTGGAGCCGCTGTTCGTCGCGGTCTCCAGCGGTCACCCGTTGGCCGGCGAGCCCGAGATCGAGTTGGCCGCGCTGGCCGAGGAGACCTGGTGCGTGGCCGACGGGCCGCGCAGCGAGGGGGTGCGCCACCTGGACCGGTGCTGTCGGGAGGCCGGGTTCACCCCGCGTATCCGACAGGCCGACTACACCTCCGCGTTCCAGCTCGCCGAGCTGGCGCAGGCGGTGTTGCCGATGATGCCGGGCAACCGGCCGCGCACCGGGCTGACCCTGGTGCCGCTGCGCGGCTCTCCGTTGCGGCAGCGCACGAGCCTGTTCTGGCACGCCGACGGCCCGCTGCGCGGATCGGCGGTGGCGGGGCTGTGGCGGGAACTGGTGCGGGCGCAGCACGAGATCGTGGAGCACACGCCGGTGTATCAGGCGTGGCTGGAGCGCCATCCGGGCTGGGGGACCACGCCGCCACGGATGGTGGCGGAGTACGTCCCGGGCGCGTAGGGGGCGGGGCGGCCGTGGGTGGGGGCCGGGGCCCGTTCGCGGCTCGCGGTCCGGTGCGCGTCGGCGGGGGCCGGGGCGGCCTCGGCGCTGCCGAGCCAACCGGCGTTCCGTTCCCACCAGCCCGGCACGCGCCCGAGCGGTTCGACCATGGAGCGGTACGCGGCGACCAGGCCGTCCCGGATGCGGCCGGCCCCCTCCGCGTCGATCGGGCCGTCGCGCACCCACAGCAGGACGTGGCGCACGCGCACGGGCGTGCCGCGCACCGGGAGCACCGTGCCCGTCATCGGCAGGCCGGTGTCGAGCGCCTGCACGGGGGCGGCGACGGGATCGCCACGGCGCATCAACTGGCTGACCACCAGCGGCGCGTACGCCCGGAGGGTGATGGGCCCGATGCCGGCCAGGTCGCACTGGGTGGCCAGGTGGCGGTCGAACTCGTCGTCACCGTTGACCGCCAGCAGCCAGGAGCAACCCGCGAGTTCGGCCAGGTCCACCTCGGCGCGCCCCGCCAACGGATGATCCGTCGCGACCATGACAAACGTGGGTTCGGAGCCGACGACCGTGCGCTCGACGCCCGGCGGCAGAGCCGGTTCCTGGCCGGGGAAGTCCACGTGCAGGGCCAGGTCCACGGTGCCGTCGGCGAGCGCGGCCAGCGCCGTGGCCTGCCGGTCCACCACCACCAGGTCCACCACGTCCTGTGGACACACCTCGTCGACGACGTCCCCCAGGCGCGCGGCCAGCGGCGTCTGGCGCACGGCCAGCCGCAGCGTGCGCGAACCGGAGCGGTCCCGGAAGTGGCGTACGGCGCGGTGCAGTTCCTCCAGCGCGCCCAGGACCTCGCGCACGTGAGGCAGCAGGACGTCGCCGAGCGGGGTGGGGCGCGCGCCGTGCCGGCCACGGTCGAAGAGGGTGCCGCCGATGACGCGCTCGATCCGCCGCACCTGGGCCGTCAGCGCCGGCTGTGACACGCCCAGGCTCGCCGCCGCCTTGGTGACGCTGCCCGCCACGTCGACGGCCTCGACAAACCGCAGGTGCCGCACCTCCAGGTCCATTCGGCCGAGTATGGCCGACCGGATGGGCGAAGCACAGACTCTGGACGCCCCCCGTCCCCACCCCCGCCGGGCGCCGGCCACCCGCGCGCCACCGCCCCGAGGCCGCGCGGGCCGACGGAGCCACGTAACGGTCGGCGCCACGTCCCGGCCGGTATCACCTCCCGGTCGGTAGCCGAGGTGGCGGGGTGGCGGGCTGGCCCGGGCGGCGGGGTGACCGAGGCGGCGGGGCGGCGGTGATCCCGGCGCCCGCGCCGCCACCCGGCCGTGCGCTTCCCGCCGCTGGCGGACGAAGCGGCCCGCTACGCGCCCCCGTTGGCCCGGTCGCGCGGGAGCCGCCGGGTCGTACACGGGCGCGAACCGGCGGACCGGGCGCGCCACACCTCCCCCTCACCGCCCGTTCGCTGACCCCACACGCCGGATGGCCATCCCCCATTGGAGACCAGTTACCGGTTCCCCACCATCAGTTACCGGGAAGAGGAAAGAACAAGCCACCCCCCACCTCCCCCCACCATCCGCTGATCCGAGAGGCGGCACGATGCTGCGCGGAATCGATGTCAGCTCACACCAGTCGAGCGATTTCAGCACCGAGGGACTGTCCTTCGTCTTCGTCAAGGCGACCGAGGGCCGGTCGTACATCAACCCCAAGCAGTCGGCGCAGGCGAGCCGGGCCCGCACCGCCGGCTGTGTGGTCGGCTTCTACCACTTCCTGTGGCCCGGCAACCTGACCGACCAGGCCGCGTACTTCGTCGAGAAGTGCGCGTCCAAGAAGGGCGACCTGCTCGCCGTCGACTGGGAGAACACCAGCCAGGGCACCCGTGCCAGCAACGCCGAGAAGGACCGGTTCATCCGCGAGGTCAAGCGGCTGCGCCCGGACCACCGCGTGCTGCTCTACTGCAACCGCACGTTCTGGCTCAACCACGACACCACGTCGTACGCCGGCGACGGCCTGTGGATAGCGGACTACGTGTCGGCAGGGAAGCCGCGCGTCAAGGCGAAGTGGCGCATCCACCAGTACACCGACCGCCCGGTGGACACGAACGTGGCCGACTTCGCGGACCGCGAGGCCCTGCGCGACTGGGCCGCCGCGTAGCCCGCCCCGTTTGGATCAGCGCGCGGTCCGGAGGAGGATACCCGCGACGCGGGGTCCGGCCGGGCCGGGAGGCGTGACCTCCCCCGGCGGGTGGCGATGCCACGCCGCCGCTCGCGCCGGTCGACGGCGGCGCCTGGCCGCCGTGACCCCACCCGCGCGAAGGGCCGAGGCGATGACGTTGCGTTCCGATGTGGCCGAGCTGCTCGCGGCGGCCGGCATCCTCGACGTGGACGTCGACGACGCCGTGGCGGACGAGCACGTGCGATCGGCCGCGTACCGACGTGTCGTCCTGGCGACCGCTGCCAGGCGCAGCCGCGACCGGGACCGGGCGGTCGTGGCCACGATCCTGCGCGACCCCATCGACCTGGTGTCCAAGTCGGCGGTGGTCGCCCTCGTGGACGAGATCGCGCGGAAGGCGACCGGTCCCGCCGGGTTCCGACGGTGGTCGGCCGCGCTCCTGCCGGAGGTCGACCGGCTCGGGGGCGAGGGGAACCGCGCGTTCGTCCGCCGCCGCGTCCACGACTGGCTGTTCGTCCTGTCCGTCGAGGCCGGCCACCCGCCGACACCCGCCGAGCTGGCCCGGGTCACGGACTGGGCGCAACACCTCCTCGCCCGGGAGTCGACGTCACCGGCGGTACTCGCCCTGCTCGCCGGGTCGGGCAGCACGAGGAAGATCCGGAACATCGCGCACCACCGCGCCGCGCGCCGCGCGCCCGAAGCGCGGTGATCCCGGCGGGGCCGGACCGCGCCCGCGCGTCCGGCGGGGGTGAACGTGCGGGTCACGGGCGTTGTCAGAGGGAGCGCTTAGGCTCCCGGCATGAGTTACGCAGATGTGCGCGAGCTCCAGAGCGCGCTCACCACGGCCTCCGACATCGCCTTCTCGCTGGAGTCGGAGCCGTCCACTCTGGAGACCAGTCAGCTCACGGACGCCCTGCGGCGGGCGCTGGCGGCGGCCGGCGCCCTGGGCGCCGGGCACGGCGGCACCGGCTGCGCGGAGCACCCGCGCGGTGCCGTCGACCCGCTGCACGGAGACAAGGACGACCCGCTGCCACCCGGCTGGGGCCGCTGCCTGCTGTGCAACGACCGGCGCCGGCGGGCCAGCGCCCAGCGTCGGGGCGGGCGCTGAGCCGCCCGTCCCGGCCGCCGGGCGCCCGCCGCCGCCCGGCCGGGGGCCGGCGACGCCGAAGCCCCCGGGAGCGGCGCGCGGGGCGCCGGACCACGGGGGCCTCGGGTCGTGTGACAGCGTCGTCAGCGGTTCTGGATCGCCCAGAACTCGTCGAAGGACAGCTTGCCGTCCTGGTTGCTGTCGGCCGACTTGATGATGGCCTCCGCGACGGGCTCCGTCACGAACGGGTCCCCGAGCTGGGCCATCACGCTCTTGTACTCGGACGCGGAGATGTATCCGTCCTTGTCCAGGTCGTATCGCTCAAACGCCGTGCGCGCCGACTCAATGTCCGCCACCGGGGCCGCCCCTTCTGCTGTGCTCGCTTATGTCCAGCACACACTAGCGACCCCGTGCCACGGCACCACAGCCAGCCGGCCCGCCTCAGCGCCGGCTGGCCGCCTTCACCAGTCGGAGGTAGCGCGGCCAGTCCCAGTGCGGACCCGGGTCGGTGTGGGTGGCGCCGGGCACCTCGTTGTGCCCGATGATGTGCTGGCGGTCCACCGGCAGCCCGTAACGGTCGCACAGCGAGGCGGTCAACGCGGCCGAGGAGCGGTAGAGCGCGTCGGTGAAGTACTCGGGCTCGTCCACCCAACCCTCGTGCTCGATGCCGACGCTGCGCGTGTTGTAGTTCCAGTTCCCCGCGTGCCAGCCGATGTCCCTCTCCCGCACACACTGCGCGAGCAGGCCGTCCACCGAGCGCACCACGTAGTGCGCCGAGACCTGCTTCGCCGGGTTCTGGAAGATGTCGATGGTGTCCTTGAACGTCTCCTGCGTCACGTGGATGACGACGAAGTCGATCGGGTACGCGCCGGGGCGGCTGGAGGCCGTGAAGTTCTCGTCGCTCGCGGGGGCCCAGCGGGCGCCCGGGTAGTCGACGTCGCCGGCCTGCCATTCCGGTCTGGCCGCGGCCAGTGGCGCGGCGGCGCTCGCCAGCCCGATGGCGGTGGCGCCGAGCAGGGCGCCGCGCAGCAGGTTGCGGCGGGAGGCGTGGGGGGCGTGGTCTTCCATGGGAGTCTCCCGAGTCCGTGGATCGGTGGGGCACCGTCGGCCCGGGTTCGGCCGCCGGAAGGTGCGCCGCGCGCCCCGGAGAGCAGGACGCGTCGGGGCGAGGTGGGGTTCAGCGAGAGGCAGGGACATGACACGTACACACATCGTGAACCGCCGGGGGGAAGCTGCCAAGACGACCGGCCGCACAGGCGGCGTACGGCCGGCGAAGAAAGTTCCCGACACCCTGTCCAGACCCTTGAAAGCAATCGGCAGGTGCATGTATTCCTTACATATTTTTGACATTCACCCGCTGCTTACAAGGCACGTGGCACAGTTCACCTTAATTTGACATCTAAATTGTCGCTTTTGATGGCCTAAGCGACTCATGCCCCTTTGAAAGCCTCGCACCCTGTCTGCGATAGTCGGTTCAGCGACCCCCACTGACCCGGGCCAGGTCGTCGAGCAACGCCACGGCCACACCCCCTCGCGCCGTGGTGACAGCGGTACGAAGAGGCCCCTGCCCGTCCCACGACGCGGCGGGGGCCTCTTCGCGTGCGCCCCGCCACCCCGCGCCCGCCGCCCCCGCGCGCCCCGGGGCCTCAGCGCTCGCTCACACGCATCTCGAACCAGGTCGTCTTGCCGTACGGGAGCAGGTCCACGCCCCAGCGGTCGGAGAGCTTGTCCACGAGGAAGAGTCCGCGCCCGCTCACGTCCAGCTCGTGCACCGGCATCAGACACGGCAGCCCGCGGGAGGGGTCGCGCACCTCGATCCTGATCCAGCCGCGCCGGCGCAGCATGCGCAGCCCGAAGGCGCGGGCGCCGGTGTGCCGCACGGCGTTGCCGACCAGCTCGGAGACGAGCAGCACCACGTGCTCGGCGATCTGCGGACCAAGGCCCCACTGGCGCAGCACGACGGACTGGGCCAGCCGGCGCGCGACGGCGGCCGACTCGGGGCGCGAGAACAGGCGCACCTCTTCCGCGGCGGGATTCCCGTAGAGGTCGAGCGCCTTCGTGGCGAGCTCATCGTCAATGGTCGACGCCCAGCGCGCGGGAGCGGGTTCGGCTTCCCGGCGCGACTGGTCCATTCCCTCCAAGCCCGCCATGCCCCCATCATGGCCGCCGAGCGAGCCCCCCGGGGCGGAACCGTGGGATTCGGCGCGCCCGTACGCAACGCCACACATCTCCGCCACGACATATGCCAAAGGCACGTACAGCCGTTCGATCCTCCGCTTGACCTGCCATAACGCCATGCGTGTGAGCGACTACACTCCGTGCCCTCGGGTGGGGCGTGAGATGTCAGCCCGCGCCCACAATTCGCCCACACGAGGCACGGGGCCCACCGGCGGCGGGCCCCGTGGACAACTCGCGCCGGGTCAGCGGAACTTCGCCTTGCCCGGGCCCTCCGCCACGAAGCTCCGCATCCCGATCTCCCGGTCCTCGGTCGCGAACAGGCCGGCGAACCAGCCGCGCTCGATGGTCAGGCCGGTGTCGATGTCGGTCTCCAGGCCCGCGTCCACCGACTCCTTGGCCGCGCGCAGCGCGATCGCCGGCCCCCGGGCGAGCCGCGCGGCCCACGCGTGCGCCTGCGCGTAGACCTCGTCGGCGGGCACGACCCGGTCGACCAGGCCCAGGGCGAGCGCCTCGTCGGCCTTCACCATCCGGCCGGTGAAGATCAGGTCCTTGGCCTTGGACGGGCCGATCAGTCGGGGCAGGCGCTGGGTGCCGCCGGCGCCTGGAATCACGCCGAGCAGGATCTCGGGCTGGCCCAACGTGGCGTTGTCGGCGGCGATCCGGTAGTCGGCACACAGCGCGAGCTCGCAGCCGCCGCCGAGCGCGTACCCGGTCACGGCGGCCACCACGGGCTTGGGGATGCGGGCCACGGCCGTGAACGCGGCCTGCAGGGCGCCGGCCCGCGCGACCATCGCCGCGTGGTCCATCACCTGCATCTCCTTGATGTCCGCGCCCGCGGCGAACACCTTCTCGCCGCCCCACAGGACGACGGCGCGCACGTCCTCGCGGCTCGACACCTCGTCGGCCAGCTCGCGCAGCCGGTCCTGCAGGGCGACGTCCAGGGCGTTCATCGGCGGGCGGTCCAGGCGGATGACGCCGACGCCGTCGGCGACCTCAAGGTGCACAGTCTCAGTCATGAGCGCAGGTTAGCGCCCGCTAACACCGGGCCGGGAGGTCGCCCGCCCCCGTACGGCCGGGGCACCGCCAAGAGCCCCGCGACCGGGCACGGGGCCGGTCGCGGGGCCGGGGTGGCTCACTGCTGGGCGGTCCACTCCGACCAGGGCATGTTCCAGCCGTTGAAGCCGTTGTCGGGCTTGATCGTCTCGTCGTCCGAGTTCTTGACGATCACCACGTCGCCGACCTGCGAGTTGTTGAAGAACCAGGCGCCCGGTGTCGAGCTGTCGCCGCCGCCGCGCTGGTCGAAGAGGCCGATGCAGCCGTGGCTGGCGTTGACCGCGCCGAAGGTCGGCTGGCCGGACCAGTAGTTGCCGTGGATGAAGGTGCCCGAGGTCGACAGGCGCATCGCGTGCGGCACGTCCTTGATGTCGTACTCGCCGCCGAAGCCCACCGTCTCGCCGTTCATCCGGGTCACGGTGTGCTTCTCGCTGACCACCATCGTGCCGTTGTACGTCTCGGTGCCCGGCGCTCCCGCGGTGATCGGAAGGGTCTTGATGACCTTGCCGTCCCGCTCGACCGTCATCTTCTTGGTCTTCGCGTCCACGACGCTGACCTGGCTGCGCCCCACGGTGAAGCGCACCGTCTTGGACTGCGTGCCGTAGACCCCGGGGACGCCCTCGACGCCGTCCAGGCGCAGGTTGAGCGTCACCTTGGTGCCCGCGGCCCAGTACTTCTCGGGGCGGAAGTCCAGGCGCTGGTTGCCGAACCAGTGGCCCTCGACGGGCACGGCCGGGCTCGCGGTGACGCTGACCGCGCGCTCCACGGCGGCGCGGTGGGTGATCGCGCGGCTGAAGTTGAGGGAGATCGGCATGCCGACGCCGACCGTGTCCCCGTTCTCGGGCGTGAAGTGGCCGATGAAGGTGTCCTTGGGGACCAGCGTGGTGAAGGACGCGTGCTTGGCGGACTCGCGGCCGTCCTCGTCCTTGGCCACGGCGTCCACCGTGTACTTGGTGGAGGCGCCCAGGTGTCCGGTCGGCTGCCAACTCGCGCCGTTGTCAGCGATCTTGCCCGCGACAACGTTGCCCTTGCTGTCCGCGACCTTGACCGAACTGAGCTTGCCCTTGTCGGCGGTGACCTTGAGCGCGCCGCTCGTCCCGACGTCGGCCGCCCCGTCGCGGGGCGCGATGGAGACCACCGCCTGTGACGCCTTGTTGTCGCTCGCCCGGTCCGTGCCCTTGTCGCCGTCCTTGCCGCCCGAGTCGCCGCCACCACACGCGGACACCAGCAGCACCGTCGTCCCGAGCAGTAGCGCGAGCAGCCCTCGGCGCCCTCGGGCACCGGCTATCCCCTGCGCTTTCACCACGGTCGTCTCCCCTTCGAACGGCCGCGCCCGCGGCTCCCCCGTCGCGCCGAACACCTGCGCGCATGGCGATAGATAACCACAACGTACGGAAAGTGGACGGCCCCCGAATGTCACCGTTCCGTTCCAAGTCAGACGCGGAACGCGCGTTCCCCCGCGGGCCCGGTGAGCTGGCCACTCACCGCGCGCGGAGGGCCTGCGGGGCGCCCCGGCCCGTGGGCGCGGGGGCTCGTCCGGGCGGGCCGGCGCGGGCGGTACGGGGGCGCGGGCGGTACGGGTTCGGGTGGCGCGGCGCCGGGGGCGCCGGGGGCGGGCTCGTGGCTCCCGGCGCGCGGGCCGCCTGCCGTCGCGCGGGGCGCCGCCGGCCGCGCGCGGGGTCCCTCCGTACGCCGGTGGCGTACAGCGCGGGCCCGGCCGGGGCGCGTGTCGGGGCCGGGCCGACGGTCACGGGGCCGGCCACCGCCCGCGAAGTGAGAGCGCCCGGGCGACTCGGCGACGCGGGCCGGCGCGACTGGGTGGGGATCTTGTGATGACGGTGGCGAATGGGTAGATCTGAGGCGTCGTACGAGGTCACGGGCTTGAGCGGGGCTGGAATCCGTGGCCGGAGGGCGGAAAATCCCGTGAGCTTTGTCAGTGGTGAACCGTAGTCTCGCCCCTGATGGCTGTGACAAGTGAAGCGACGACGACGGAGCGGGACGCGCCCCGCCCGGAGGCCGCCCGCCAGCAGGCGGGGCCGGCGAAGGACCGATCAACCGTGCGCTCGCTGCTGCGGCTGTGGCCCTACGTACGGCCCATCCGGACCCGGTTGATCCTCGCGGCGGTCGTGGCGATCGTCGCGTCCTGTATGAGCCTGGTGATCCCGATCGCGTTGAAGTGGATCGTGGATGGCCCGGTGGCCGACCGGGACCCGGGCGGCGTGTGGCTCGGCGGGGCGCTGCTGCTCGTGATCGGCGTGGCCGAGGCCGTGCTGTTCGGCGTGCGGCGGTGGCTGGTGGCCAGGCCGCTCGCCTCGGTGGAGGCGGCGATGCGGGCCGACCTGTATCGGCACCTGCAGCGGCTGCCGGTCGCCTTCCACGACCGCTGGGCCTCCGGCCAGCTCCTCTCGCGCGCCACCGGCGACCTGCTGCTGGTCCGCCTGTTCCTGGCGTTCCCGCTCACCTTCCTGGTGGTCAACGGGGCGACCATCCTGGTCGGGTTCGTCATCCTGCTGGCCCAGGACTGGACCCTGGGTTTGGTGTTGCTGCTTCCCGCGGTGCCGCTGGTGATCCTGTGCTCGTACTTCGAGAAGCGGTACTCGCTGGCCGCGCGGCGCGCGCAGGACCAGATCGGCGACCTGACCACCGTCGTCGAGGAGAGCGTCCTCGGCATCCGGATCATCAAGGGCTTCGGCCAGCACCGGGGCCAGGCGCGGGCGTTCCGCGAGCTGGCGCTGCGGCTGCGGACCACGGAGCTGCGCAAGGGGAGTCTGCTGGCCAGCCTGTGGGCGCTGATCATGACGCTGCCCGAGCTGGCGCTGGGCGCGGCCCTGGTGCTGGGCACCGTGCAGGTGGCCGACGGGGACCTGTCGGCGGGCACGCTGGTGGCGTTCCTGTCCACCGCGCTCGCGCTGCGCTGGCCCGTGGAGTCGATCGGCTTCCTGGTCGCGTTGAGCAACGACGCGGCGACCGCCACCGACCGCTACTTCGAGGTGCTGGACGCGCCGGAGGCCGACCCCGCCCCCGAGGCGAAGGCCGCGCCGGCGCCGGCCGACCCCGCCCCGCTGTCCACCGGGCGCGCGGGGGTGCCCGGTGACGCGGAGCGCCCGGACGCGCCCCCGGACGGGCTGCGGTTCACCGACGTCACCTTCCGGTACGCCGACGCGCCGCCCGACTCCCCGGCGCTGCTGCGGGGGGTGAACCTGCACATCCGCTCCGGCGAGACGATGGCCCTGGTCGGGGCGACCGGGAGCGGCAAGACGACACTGACCGCGCTGGTGCCACGCCTCCTTGAGCACACCTCGGGCCGCATCACCATGGACGGCACGGACATCACCGCGCTCTCGCGCGACGCGTTGCGCGCCCTGGTCGCGGTGGCCTTCGAGGAGCCCACCCTCTTCTCGGCCACGGCCGGGGAGAACGTGTTGATGGGGGCGGCCGACGTCGGGCCACGCGAGCTGGAGCGGGCCCTTGAGGTGGCCCAGGCCCAGTTCGTGCACGCGCTGCCCCACGGGGTCGACACCCAGGTCGGCGAGCAGGGGCTGAGCCTGTCGGGCGGCCAGCGGCAGCGGCTCGCGCTGGCTCGCGCGGTCGTCGGCGTTCCGCGCTTCCTGATCCTGGACGACCCGCTCTCGGCGTTGGACGTGCACACCGAGGCGAAGGTGGAGGCCGGGCTGCGGCAGGTGCTGGCCAGGACCACCGCCCTGGTCGTCGCGCACCGGCCGTCCACGGTGCAACTCGCCGACCGGGTCGCGCTGCTGTCCGACGGCCGCGTCACCGCCGTGGGCGACCACCACGAACTGCTGCGGACCAACGCCGAGTACGCGGCGCTGATGTCCGGCGAGGGGAGCGACCCGACATGACCACCAGCGTCTCCAGCGAGCCCGTCGCCGACGAGCGCGCGGGCGAGGACGGGGCCGAGGGCGCCCCGGCGCACGGCGGCGGAGCGTCGGGCCCCGGCGATCCGGGTGCCCCCGGCGGCGGCGGGGGCGGCGGCGAGGGGCAGGGCGCGTCCGGTGCCGGCGATCCCTTCGACCGGGACGACCTGCCCACGTCCAAGGGCGCCTCCCGCGCGCTGCTGCGCTCGCTGCTCGCGCCGCTGCGCCGGTGGGTGTCGCTGGGCGCGGTGCTGATCCTGCTCCAGCAGGCCGTGGTCCAGGCCGGCCCGCTGCTCGTCGCGTACGCCATCGACACGGCCGTGCCCGCGATCCGCTCCGACGACCACGGGCCGCTGATCGCCGTGGCCGTGGCGTATCTGGGCAGCGCGCTGCTCAGCGGGCTGTTGCAGTACGCGTTCGTGCGCACGTCCTCGTACGTGAGCCAGGGCGTGCTGCTGGACCTGCGGGGGCGCATCTTCCGGCACGGGCAGGCGCTGAGCGTGGACTTCCACGAGCGGTACACCTCGGGTCGGCTCATCGCCCGCGCCACCTCCGACGTCGAGTCGCTGCGCGAGCTGCTCAACGAGGGCCTGGAGGAGCTGCTCGGCGTCATCCTCTCCCTCGTCTACATCTCCTTCCTCCTGCTGTACCTGGACTGGGGACTGGGCGCGGCGGCCGTCGCCTCGTTCGTCCCGCTGTTCCTGCTCGTGCGGATGTTCCAGCGGCGCTCGGGGCGCGTGTACGCCCAGCGGTCGACGGCGACGGCGGGGTTCATCGTCAAGTTCACCGAGACCATGAACGGCATCCGCCCGGTGCAGGCGTTCCGGCGTGAGCGGGCCAACGAGCGGGAGTTCGGCGCGCTCAACGCGACCCACGAGCGGATCAACGGCAGCGCGATGCTGGAGATGGCCCGTTACGTGGTCGGCTCGCGCCTGGTCGCCAACTTCGCGGTGGCCGCCATCGTGATGTGGGGCGCCTACCGGGTGGCCTCCGGCGGCCTGGAGCTGGGTGTGCTGGCGGCGGCGGCGCTCTACCTGCGCCGGCTCTACGACCCGATCGACCGGCTCGGGATGTTCCTCAACTCCTACCAGTCGGCCGCCGCCTCGCTGGAGAAGATCGCCGGCCTGCTGGCCCAGCGCCCCTCGGTACCGGAGGCGACGGACCCCCGGCCGCTGCCGGAGCGGCCGGCCGGGCGGCCGGGGCGGGAGGTCGTCTTCGACGGCGTGCGGTTCGCGTACCGCACGGGCGGCGAGGTGCTGCCGCGCTTCGACCTGACGCTGCCGGCGGGGCAGACGGTCGCGGTGGTGGGGGCGACCGGGGCCGGCAAGTCCACGCTGGCCAAGCTGCTGGCCCGGTTCTACGACCCGCCGCCGATGCCGGCCGGCGAGCGCGACAACGGGCGCGTCCTGCTGGACGGGGTGGACCTGCGCGAGCTGTCCACGTCGGACCTGCGGCGCGGGGTGGTGATGGTGACACAGGAGGCGTTCCTCTTCTCGGGCACCGTGGCCGACAACATCGCCATCGGCCGGCCGGACGCCACCCGCGAGGAGGTCGAGCGGGCCGCGCGGGCCATCGGCGCGCACGACTTCATCACCGCGCTGCCGGACGGGTACGACACGGACGTCCGCAAGCGCGGCGGGCGAATATCCGCCGGCCAGCGGCAGCTCGTGGCGTTCGCCCGGGCCCTGCTGGCCGACCCCGGAGTGCTCATCCTGGACGAGGCGACCTCCTCGCTGGACATTCCGGGCGAGCGGGCCGTGCAGCGCGCGATGGACACGGTGCTGCGCGGGCGCACGGCCGTCGTCATCGCGCACCGGCTGTCCACGGTGGAGATCGCCGACCGCGTGCTGGTGATGGCCGGTGGGCACATCGTCGAGGACGGCCCGCCGGCCGAGCTCATCGCGGGTCGGGGGCGCTTCGCCGACCTCCACCAGGCGTGGCGGGACAGCCTGGTGTAGCCCCGCGCCCCCGGGCCCGGCCCGAGGCGGGCGCGCGGGGCGGGGGCGCTCGTCCCGTGCGCTGCGTGAGGCCGCGCGCGGCGTGGGCCGGTGCCGTGGGGGTGTGTGGGCCGGGCGGGGTGTGTCCGCTTCTCCGGTAATCTGACCTCTTCTCTTCAGGAGGTTGCGTCAGTGGAGTTCCGGCTGCTCGGAGCGGTTTCCGTGGCCACCGAGGCCGGCGAACTGTCCGTGGGCCCGGCCAAGCGGCGCAGCCTGCTCACCGCGTTGTTGCTGCGTCCCAACCGGCCGGTGCCGGTGGAGCACCTGATGGACACCCTGTGGGACGACGAGCCGCCGCTGCGGGCCCGCACGGTCATCCAGGGTCATGTGTCGCGGCTGCGGGCGCTGCTCGCCGAGGCGGACGCGAAGGCGTTCGGGGTGGAGCTGGCCACCCAGGGCGCGGCGTACGTGCTGCGGATGCCGGAGAGCCTGTTGGACGCGCAGCGCTTCGAGGAACTGGTAGCGCGGGCCCGGGGCCAGCGCGCGCCGGCCGGGGCGGTGGCGCTGTACGAGCGCGCGCTGGCGCTGTGGCAGGGGCCGGCGCTGACGGGGGCCTACCCGAGCCCGACGGTGCGGGCCGCGGCGGCGGCCCTGGAGGAGCGGCGGCTGGCCTCCGTGGAGCTGTTGGCCGAGGCGTACGCGCGGCTGGGCGAGCACGCGCGGGCCGCCGCCGTGCTGCGCGCGGAGGTCGACGCGCATCCGCTGCGCGAGTCGCTGTCAGCCGCGCTGATGACGGCGCTCCAGCGGGCGGGGCGGCGCTCGGAGGCGCTCGACTGGTTCCACCGCACCCGCCGGCTGCTCGCCGACGAGCTGGGCGTGGACCCGGGGCCGGAGCTGGCGGACGCGTACGCCATGGCGTTGCGCGGCGAGGGCGACGAGAGCCAGCCGGCCCCGGCCTCGGGCGCGCCACGGCTGCCCAGCACACCACCCGGGCCACCGTTGCCCGGCACGGTGGACCTGCTGCCACGGATGCCGCGCGGGTTCCACGGGCGGGCCGCCGAGCTGGCCGCGCTGTCCCGGGCCGCCGCCGGCACGGCCCCCGTCTGCCTGGTGACCGGGCCGGCGGGGGTGGGCAAGACGACGCTCGTGGTGCGGTGGGCGCACCGCCACCGCGCCGGGTTTCCCGACGGGCTGCTCTACGCCGACCTGCGGGGTTTCAGTGACACGCGGGAGCCGGCGCACCTGGAGGTGTTGCGCGAGTTCCTGTTGGCGCTCAGGGTCGCGCCGCGCCAGGTGCCCGAGTCGGCGCAGGCGGCCTCGGCGTTGTTCCGCTGTCTGGCGGCCGAGCGTCAACTCCTGGTCGTACTCGACAACGCGCGGGACTCGGCGCAGGCCAGGGAGTTGTTGCCGGGTGGCGCGCGCTGCGTGACGGTGGTGACCAGCCGCAGCCGGTTGCACGGTCTGATCGCCTCGGACGCGGCCCGCCCCGTGCCGGTGGACGTGCTGGAGCCGGCGGACAGCACGGCGCTGCTCGCCGCGGTGCTCGGCCCCGAGCGGGTGGCGGCGGAGGAGGGGGCGGCCCGGCGGCTGGCGGAGCTGTGTGGCGGGCTGCCGCTCGCGCTGCGGGTGGCCGCCGCGCGGCTGGCGGACCAGCCGGAGTGGTCGCTGGGGGCGATGAGCGCCGAACTGTCGGACGAGTCGCGCCGGTTGCACCTGCTGGACGTGGAGGACACGGGGGTGCGGGCGGCGCTGCGGCTGACGGTGCGCCGGCTGCCGGAGGGCGTCGCGCACCACTTCGCGCACCTGGGCCGCTATCCCGGCACGCACGTGGACCCGTACGCGGTGGCGGCGTTGGCCGACACGGACCCGGGCACGGCCGAGGCCGCCATGGACCAGCTCGCCGCGGCGCATCTGGTGCTGCGTACCGCGCCGGGCCGCTGGACGCTGCACGACCTGGTGCGGCTGTACGCGCGGGATCTGACGGCGGACCCCGACGCGCTGGTGCGGGCGCTGGACCAGTGCGTGGCCACCGTGCTGGCCGCGGCGGGTGCGGCCGAGCCGGGCGAGGAGCCGTGTTTCGCGCTGCCGGCGGACTTTCGCCCGCCGCCGGCGACCCGCTCCTTCGCCACCCGTGAGGAGGCGATGGCCTGGTACGCGGCCGAGCGGGACGATCTGGCGCTGTTGGCGGGCGCCGCGCACGCGGCCGGTTGGCACGGCCGGGCCTGGCGGATCGCGCTGGGTCTGTGGCCGCAGGTGGTGTGGCGGGTGCGGGACGGCTGGTCCGCGCTGTTGGGCCTGGCGTTGGAGGCGGCCCGTGCCGACGCCGATCCGCGGGGCGAGTCCCGGGTGCTGGCCCTGCTCGGCTGGGTGTTGATCGAGGAGGGGCGCCCGCGCGAGGCGGTCACGCACCTGGAGGCGGCGCCCGCGTTGGCCCGCCGGGTCGGCGACCAGCGCGGGGAGGCGACCGGGCTGGTCAACCTCTCGTTGGCGCAGGCGGCGCTGGGCAGCCTGGACGAGGCGGAGCGGGGGTGCCTGCGGGCGGCCGAGCTGGCCCGCGCCGTCGGTGACCCGCACACCGAGCGGCTGGCCCGGTACCACCTGGCCCGGCACCAGCTGGACGCCGGGCGTTGCCGGGAGGCGCTGGAGACGGCTCGGGCGGCGCTGGCCCTGGCCGGGCGCCCCGACATCTCGGTGGCCTCGCGGGTGCTGCTGCTCTCGGCCACCGGGGAGGCGCTGCTGGGCCTGGGCGAGCACGCGGAGGGCGTGCGGCGGTTGGAGGACGCGGCACGCGAGGCGGAGGCGTGCGGTTACGACGACGGGGCGGTGCGGGCGCTGGGCGCGCTGCTGCGGGTGTCGGCGGACGCCACGGTGCGGGCGCGCTACGACGCGGCCTCCGCGCGGCTGGGCGCCAGCGGCTGAGTCCGCTGTCGTTGGCGTGGGTGTTGGCGTTGCCGTTGGCGTGGGCGTTGGCGTTGCCACTGGCGTGGGTGTTGGCGTGGGCATCCGAGCGGACATAGGCCGTTATAGCGGCACGTCAGTGAGACGGCAGCCGAGCGTAAGCGAAGCGGCAGCGGCGCTGGGCAGAGTTGTTCTCAACGGCGGAGATGACCACCGCCGATCCAGACCCGCACTCACAGGGGGACCCCCAAATGCGCACCTCTCGTATCCGCATCGCCGCCGCCGCCGCTGGCGTGACCACCGCTCTGGCCCTCGGCTTCACCGCCCTCCACGGCTCGGACAGCGGCAGCGCCGACACCCAGGCCAAGGGAAGCACCGGCACCGTGGCCCACTCGGCCCCGTACGTCGGTGACGAGGCCGCCAAGACCGTCGAGCAGCCGGCCGGCGAGGTGAGCGCGAGAGGCGCGCGGTCCGCGCCGTCGGCCACCGGGCAGCAGGTGGTCCAGGCCAGTGCCAAGAAGACCGTGACCGTCGCGAAGAAGACGCCGGCGCCGCGTGCCACGACCACCAGCGTCCGTCAGTGCGCGGGCGACGAGATCTCCTACGACGTGCTGCACCGCTTCCCCAAGCAGCTCGGGGAGCACCTGCTGGTCACGGCGATGAACGCGGACTCGAAGCCGTGCTGGGTCACCGCCTCCCCGTCCGTGATGCTCGGCGACACGGTCAACGTGCTGCCGCACTCGAAGAAGGACGCCCCCGGTGGCACCGCCCGCATCACCCTGCGGCCCGGCGCCAAGGTCTACTCGGCCGTCGCCCTCTTCGCCGACGGGAAGAAGAAGCACACCTCGACGGAGCTGTCCCTCGCGCTGCGCGACCAGACCGGCGACACCGGCCCGGCCGTCGAGCTGAACGCCTTCGACAAGAAGGGCGCGGTCTCGAAGTTCACCTGGTCGAGCGCGGACGTGACGAACTGGAACACCACCAAGCCGTACAACTTCTGATCCGGCCTCGCGCGGGCGCCGGTGGTGGCGGACACGCCGCCACCACCGGACGCGTGGGGTGACGGTGTGCCGGAACCGGCCGGCAGTGGCGCTGGGGACCACCGGGACCGTGACACCGCGGACGGCGGGGTGTGAGCTGGGTGGCCGGCTCACACCCCGCCGTCGCGTGGGGGCTCTGCCCCGAGCACGTCGACCGGTGCGCCCCCGCGCCAACGCCGCCGGCCGAAGCCTCGGCCCCGCACCGGGCTCCGCCCCACCACCGAGGCCAGGGGCCGCCCGGCGCACCCGGCCGGCCCGCGCCCCACCACCGGGGCCAGGAGCCCGCCCGCCCGGCACACCCGGCCGACCTCCGCCGCGCCCAACCGGCCCCCGCCCCACCACCGGGGCCGGACCGCCGCGCCAACGCGGCCCGACTTCCGTGCCACACGGACCAGACGCTTCCGCTCTCGCACCACCCGGCTGGGCTCCGCCGACTAACGCCCTCGCCCACCCGGCCGACCCTTGCCGCCCCGGCCGACTTCCGCCCTCGCCCACCGGGCCAGACTGCCGCGCCACCCAGGCCAGCCCCCCGGCGCTCCCAACGAGCCTTCGCCGCACCCGCCGGCTACCACCCCACCCACCGGGCCAGACTGCCGCGCCACCCAGGCCAGCCCCCCGGCGCTCCCAACGGGCCTTCGCCACACCCGCCGGCTATCGCCCACCCACCGAGCCAGACTGCCGCGCCATCCGGGTCGGGCTCCCGCGCCACCGCCACACCAGCCGGCCTCATCTCAACCGGCCGGCCTCCGCCCCGCCCACCGGACCACGCTTCCCCGCCCCCAAGCGGCCAGCCCTCGCCCCACCCGGCCAAGCCCCGCCGTCCGGCCGGAGCCCCGCCCCGTCGTCCGGCAGGCGCACCAACGCGTCAGCCCACCCAGCCCGCTGAGCCAGGGCTCGCGCTCGCCAACGCACCCGAGCACCACCCCCACGCACCAAGCCAGAGCCGGCACTCACTCACGCGCGGCGCGGAAGAAACCGTCTCCCCGTCAGGGCACCAGTCCGGATCTCTCTTCCCTCGCCGGAGGCACCCGGCCGGATCCCGCCCCCCACCAGGACACCCGGCCAGAGCGCTCTTCCCTCGCCGGGTGCACCCGGCCGGATCTCTCCCTCCGCCGGGGGCACCCGGCCAGCCCGCCCCCACCAGCGTGTCGGGACGGATACCCCTCCCCCACGTTCCGGCTCGATCCGGCGTGGCCCGGCGCGCGATCCGGTCGCCACCCGCACGCGACGACCGCAGGTCCGCCCTCGCCGGCGGGCTCGCGCGGCGGGGTCCACGTGATGGGCGGCGGGGTCCCGCCAGCGAGGCGTTGCGGCATTCCGCCAGGGGCTCGCGACGGGCCGGGCGGTGCGGGTTCGCGCACCGCCCGGCCGTCGTCGCTGGCCGGCCGGGGCGGTCGTCGGTCTCGCGCCCCGATGCCCGAAGTGGCCCCTGGCCTGGTGTTACTCCCCGGTCTGGCCGTCGGCCAACTCGCGGGCCACGTCGAGGTGTCCGAGGTGGCGGGCGTACTCCTGGAAGAGGTGGAAGAGAATCCAGCCCAGGGTCGGGGCCTCCTCCTCCGTCGAGAACCGGCCACCCAGGCTCGCGCGGCGCTCGGCGGGGACGTCGGCGGTGATCTCGCGCGAGAGCGCCCACTGGCGGCGGTGCTCGGCCAGGACGTCGGCCGCCGTCTCGGTGTCGGCGACGTGCCAGCGGTCGGCCGGGCCACGGTCGCCCCAGGCGTGCTCCTCGCTCATGGCCGTGCCCCGAAAGCCCCAGTCCAGCCAGCGCAGCTCGACGTATGTCAGGTGCTTGACCAGCTCCAACGGCGTCCACCCGGAGGGCAGTCGACTGGTGCGCAGCTCCCCCTCGGTGAGGCCGGCCGTCTTGCGGTGCAGGGCGTCGCGGTAGGCGTCCAGATAGCCGTCGAGCAGCGCGCGGGGGTCGGCGAGGGTCTGAGGCGGTTCGGCGAGTGTGTCAGCGGGGTTCGTCATCTGGTGATCGTACGAAAGCCGTTCCGCTCGCGCGGCGGTGGCCGTGCCGGGGCGGGTCGCCTGGAGTGGGACTCCGGGGCGGGAGACGGGGCCCGGGTCCGGGACGGAGCGGCGCCGGCGCGCCGGGTTCGAGGCCGGGTGCGACGCCGGGCGCGGGGCGCGGGGGCTCGGGTGGGGCTCGGGCCCGCCGGCGCATCCGCTATACGGACACCAGCGTTGCGTCAACGGAAGGTTTTTGGACAACTTCTCGACGTGCTCCTGACATGTTCGTCACGGCGGTGGCACTCTTCCCCTCGTCTGCCACGCGGCTCCCCCACGGCACCTCGCCGCGCGACGGTCGCACCGCACGTGTCCGGCACATCGGGCCACGCGCTGTCCCCGTAGTCGCACGTCGCCACCGCGCTCCGCCTGGTCGCCGCTCTCCAGGCCGAGGTCATCCGCGCCGTGCCAGCGCACACGTCCCCGTGTCGCACCGCCCCCCCCCACGCGCAGTCCCAGCTCCGCCTCGCTCTGCCCGGACGACCACCCAGCCGCCCGGCTCCCCTGGGCCGCCGCCACCGCGGCGACAGTAGAAGGAGTTTCGCGTGAGACGCACCCCCCATCGACGAACAGCCACCACCGGCGCGTTCGTCGCCGTAGCCGCCATGCTCGCGGTCGGCGTGCAGGCCGTCAGCGCCAGCGCCGACGCCGAGTCGCCCGACGCCTCGGCACCGCTGTCCTCGACGCTCGACCGTGGCGCCCTGCCCCTCAAGCTCACCCCGGCCAAGCGGGCCGAGCTGCTGCGGGAGGCCGACGCCACCAAGGCCGCGACCGCGAAGACGTTGGGCCTCGGCGCCCAGGAGAAGCTGCTGGTCAAGGACGTGTCCCAGGACGCGGACGGCACCACGCACACCCGTTACGAGCGCACCTACGCGGGCCTGCCGGTGCTCGGCGGCGACCTGGTGGTCCAGGAGACGAAGGCCGGCCGGTTCGAGTCGGTCGCCAAGGCCGTCAAGTCCCGGGTGCGGGTGGCCTCGACCACCGCCACCGTGCGGCCGGCCGTGGCCAAGGAGTCGGCCGAGCGGCTCGCGCGGGCGGACCACTCGAAGAAGGCGGAGGCCGCCAAGGAGCCCCGCAAGGTGATCTGGGCGGCCTCGGGCAAGCCGGTCCTGGCGTACGAGACGGTCGTGGGCGGGCTCCAGGCGGACGGTACGCCCAACGAGCTGCACGTGATCACGGACGCCACCACCGGCGAGAAGCTCTTCGAGTACCAGGCCGTGCACAACGGCACGGGCAACAGCCAGTACAGCGGGCAGGTGACGCTGGGCACGGCGGGCAGCTCGGGTTCGTACAACCTGACCGACACCCAGCGCGGCAACCACAAGACGTACAACCTCAACCGGGGCACCTCGGGGCAGGGCACGCTGTTCACCGACCCCGACGACACGTGGGGCGACGGAACCGGTGGCCACACCCAGACCGCGGCCGTGGACGCGCACTACGGCGCGGCGCTGACCTGGGACTACTACAAGTCCGTGCACGGCAGGTCGGGGATCAGGGGCGACGGTGTGGGAGCGTACTCGCGCGTCCACTACGGCAACAACTACGTCAACGCCTTCTGGACCGACTCCTGCTTCTGCATGACCTACGGTGACGGCTCGGGCAACACCCACCCGCTGACCTCGATCGACGTCGCGGCCCACGAGATGACGCACGGCGTCACCTCCAACACCGCGCGCCTGGTCTACAGCGGCGAGTCCGGCGGTCTGAACGAGGCCACCTCCGACATCTTCGCCGCCGCCGTCGAGTTCCACGCGAACAACCCGAACGACAAGGGCGACTACTGGGTCGGCGAGGAGATCGACATCAACGGCAACGGCACGCCGTTGCGGTACATGGACAAGCCCTCCAAGGACAACCGGTCCAAGGACAACTGGTACTCGGGCATCGGCAGCATCGACGTCCACTACTCGTCCGGTGTGGCCAACCACTGGTTCTACCTGGCCTCCGAGGGCAGCGGCGCCAAGGTCATCAACGGCATCCCGCACGACAGCCCGACCTACGACAACCAGCCGGTGACGGCGATCGGCCGGGCCGCGGCCGAGAAGATCTGGTTCAAGGCGCTGTCGCAGCGGATGCAGTCCAACACCGACTACAAGGGCGCCCGGGACGCCACGCTGTGGGCGGCCGGCGAGCTGTACGGCACGAACAGCGTGGAGTACGCGGGCACGGCCAACGCGTGGGCCGCGGTCAACGTCGGGCAGCGGGTGCCCACCCCCGGTGGCGTGAGCGTCACCGCCCCCGGTGACCAGACCAGCGTGGTCAACAAGGCCGCGAGCCTGCAGATCAAGGCGACCAGCTCCAACACCGGGGCCCTGACGTACGCCGCCAGCGGGCTGCCCGCGGGGCTGTCCATCGACGCGACCACCGGTCTGATCTCGGGCACTCCCACCACCGTCGGCACCAGCCAGGTGACGGTCACGGTCACCGACCCGGCCGGCAAGACGGGCACCGCCTCGTTCAAGTGGACCGTCGGCGCGGACGACGGCGCCGTCTACGAGAACACCGACGACGTGCAGATCCCGGACGGTGGCGACGCGGTGAACTCGCCGATCACGGTCAACCGTGGCGGCAACGGCAGCGCGGCACTCAAGGTGGGCGTGGACATCGTGCACCCCTACCGTGGCGACCTGGTGATCGACCTGGTGGCGCCGAACGGCAAGACGTACCGGCTGAAGAACTCCAGCGCGTACGACTCGGCGGACAACGTGACCGAGACGTACACCGTGGACGCCAGCGGTGTGACGGCCAGCGGCACCTGGAACCTGAAGGTGCAGGACATCTACTCGACCGACCGCGGCCACATCAACAGCTGGAAGCTGAGCTTCTGACCCGCCGGAAGGCACCAGCCCCGTCCCGTGAGCGGCGGTGACGCGGGCCCCTCGACAGGCGTCGCCTGGGGAGAGCACGTTCCCCCAGGCGACGCCTCTCCCATGCGCCGCTTCGTCCGGTATCCGGAGGGTATGGGACCAACAACGAACAAAATATCGACGTCACGGTGATGCCCCCATGACATGTTCGCGTCTGGTGTGACAGTCTGCCCACGCGCTTCACACCCGCACCTCTTGTGTGACCGGACGGCTCCCGCCGGCCGGTCCATCCCCCCACGGCAAGAAGGAGTTCGCGTGAGCACGTCCTTTGGCATACCCCGATCCACCCGCGCCCGCCGCACCGCCGCCGCCGGCGGCGCCCTCGCCGCGGTCGCCGCGCTGCTGGCCACCGGCCTGAGCACCGGCACCGCCGGCGCGGCCGACGCCTCGTCCTCGGCCACCGCGGTCCCGCTCAGCGCCTCGCAGCGCGCCGAGCTGCTGCGCGAGGCCACCAGCACCACGGTCAGGACCGCGGACACGCTGGGCCTGGGCGCCCAGGAGAAGCTGGTCGTCAAGGACGTCGTCAAGGACGGCGACGGCACCACCCACACCCGCTACGAGCGCACCTACGCCGGCCTGCCGGTGCTCGGTGGCGACCTGATCGTCCACGAGGCCAAGGGCGGCGCGCTCAAGGGCGTCACCAAGGCGACCAAGGCCGCCATCAGGGTCGACTCCACGCGGGCCGGCATCGCCCCGTCCGCCGCCGAGCGGGCCGCGGTCAAGGCCGCCCAGGCCGACGACGCCAAGCTGGCGAAGGCCGACAAGGCGCCCCGCAAGGTCATCTGGGCCGCCGACGGCACGCCGGTCCTGGCCTACGAGGCCGTCATCGGTGGCACGCAGGCCGACGGCACGCCCAACGAGCTGCACGTCATCACCGACGCCAACACCGGCAAGAAGCTCTTCACCTTCCAGGGCGTCCGCAACGGCACCGGCGCCAGCCAGTACAGCGGCGAGGTCGAGCTGGGCACCGCCAAGGAGGGCGGCGGCTACACGCTGACCGACGGCGAGCGCGGCGGCCACCAGACGCTGAACCTGAACAACGGCCAGGGCGGCCAGGGCCAGGCGTTCACCGACGACGACGACAAGTGGGGCACCGGCAAGCCCGACGACGAGCAGACCGCGGCCGTCGACGCCCACTACGGCGCGGCCCTGACCTGGGACTACTACAAGTCCGTGCACGGTCGCGACGGCATCAGGGGCGACGGCCAGGGCGCCAAGTCCAACGTGCACTACGGCCAGAACTACTCCAACGCGTTCTGGCAGGACTCCTGCTTCTGCATGACCTACGGCGACGGCGCGGGCAACACCCACCCGCTGACCTCGATCGACGTCGCGGCCCACGAGATGACGCACGGCGTCACCTCGGCCACCGCCAACCTCACCTACAGCGGCGAGTCCGGTGGCCTGAACGAGGCCACCTCCGACATCTTCGCCACGGCCGTCGAGTTCAACGCGAACAACAGCGAGGACGTCGGCGACTACCTCATCGGCGAGGAGATCGACATCCGTGGCGACGGCAGCCCGCTGCGCTACATGGACAAGCCCTCCAAGGACGGCAGCTCGCTCGACGACTGGGACGCGAACGCCGGAGACGTGGACGTCCACTACTCGTCCGGCATCGCCAACCACTGGTTCTACCTGGCCTCCGAGGGCAGCGGCGCCAAGGAGATCAACGGCGTGAAGTACGACAGCCCCACCGCCGACGGCTCCACCGTCGAGGGCATCGGGCGGGACAAGGCCGAGAAGATCTGGTTCAAGGCCCTGACCACGTACATGACGTCCAACACGGACTACGCCGCCGCCCGCGAGGCCACCCTCAAGGCGGCCACCGACCTCTACGGCGCGGACAGCGCCGAGGTCAAGGGCGTGGACGCGGCCTGGGCCGGTGTCAACGTCAAGTAGCGCGCCGGCGGCGCCGACCGGGGCGCCGTAGCGGATGACGGGGCGGGCCCGGGGACACGTTCCCCGGGCCCGCCTCGTGTCGTGCGCGCGGGGCCGCCGCGCGGGCCGGGTCAGCGCGGGAGCGGCCCGGCCACCGGCTCCGTGTGCTCGGTCGGCGCGACCAACAGGCCCAACTCCGCGCTGTTGGCGAGCAGTTCGTGACAGGGCAGCACGCGCACGGTGTAGCCGTACGGGCCGGAGCGGTCCAGGGTCAGCGGTCCCTCGTACGACCAGCGCCCCTCCAGGCTCGGCCCGCCGACCGGCTTGAGCGGCACCGCGCGGGCGGCGCCGATCCGGTCCACCTCGTCCACCGGCCCGGCCAGCGCCTGCACCTCCACGTCCTCGGGGGCCAGATCGCCCAGGGTGACCCCCACCCGCAGCGTCAGCGTGCTGCCGAGTTCGACCGTGGCGCTCTCCCCGGCGGGGTCGGCCGGGCCCGGTTCGCCCTCGGCCCGGACGTGGTCCACCGCCACGCCCGGCCAGGCCGCGCGCACCCGGGCCTTCCAGTGGGCCAGTTGCTGCGCGGTGGCGCCGCTGGTGGCGCGGTGGGCGCGGGCGGCCGGCACGTACAGCCGCTCCACGTACTCGCGCACCATCCGCCCCGCCAGGACCTTGGGGCCCAGCGTGGTCAGGGTGCGGCGGACCATGGCGATCCAGTGGTCGGGCAGTCCGCTGGCCCCGCGCGCGTAGAAGCGGGGGGTGATCTGGTGGGCCAGCAGGTCGTAGAGCGCGGCGGCCTCCAGCGCGTCGCGCCGGTCCCGGTCGGCGCCGGCCGCCTCGCCCTCGCCGGCTTCGGTGGGCCCGTCGGCGGTGGGAATGGCCCAGCCGAAGTCCGGGTCGTACCACTCGTCCCACCAGCCGTCCCGGACCGACAGGTTGAGGCAGCCGTTGAGGGCGGCCTTCATGCCGGAGGTACCGCACGCCTCCAGGGGGCGCAGCGGGTTGTTCAGCCACACGTCGCAGCCGGGGTACAGGCGCTGGGCCATGGCCATGCCGTAGTCGGGCAGGAAGACCAGCCGGTGGCGGACCCGGGCGTCGTCGGCGAAGCGCACCAACTCCTGGATGAGGCGCTTGCCACCGTCGTCGGCCGGGTGCGCCTTGCCCGCGACGACGATCTGCACCGGCCGCTCGGGATGCAGCAACAACTCCGTCAGCCGCTGCGGGTCGTGCAGCATCAGGGTGAGCCGCTTGTACGCCGGGACGCGGCGAGCGAAGCCGACGGTGAGCACGTCCGGGTCCAACACGCCGTCGATCCAGCCGAGTTCGGCGCGGTCGGCGCCGCGCTGCCGCCAGGAGGCGGCCAGCCGTTCGCGCACGTCGAGGACCAGGCGTTCGCGCAGCGTCCGACGCAGCGCCCACAGCTCCGCGTCGGAGGTGGTGGGCGCCGTGTCGGCACGCCGTACGCCCTCCTCCGGGGCTCGCGCGGCGGCCCGCGCGGCGGCGTGGCCCGTGGCGGGCCGGTCCGGGAGGGGCCGGTCCGGGAGGGGCTGCGCGTCGGCGAGGCGTGCGATGTCGAGCCGGGCGACCTCGGGCGCGACCCAGGTCGGGGCGTGCACCCCGTTGGTGATGGCGGTGACGGGCACTTCGGCGGCGTCGAAGCCCGGCCACAGGCCCGCGAACATCTGCCGGCTGACCTGTCCGTGCAGGGTGGAGACGCCGTTGGCGCGCTGGGCCAGGCGCAGGCCCATCACGGCCATGTTGAAGAGGTTGTCCTCGCCGCCGGGGTAGGTCTCCCGGCCCAGCGCCAGGACGCGGTCGACGGGCAGCTCGGCCAGTTCGCCGCCCTCGCCGAGGTGGCGGGCGACCAGTTCGCGCTCGAAGCGGTCGATGCCGGCGGGTACGGGGGTGTGCGTGGTGAAGACGGTCCCGGCGCGCACGGACTCCAGGGCGGTGTCGAAGTCGGCGCCGGCCGCGCTCAGTTCGCGGATGCGCTCCAGGCCGAGGAAGCCGGCGTGCCCCTCGTTGGTGTGGAAGACCTCGGGCGCCGGGTGCCCGGTGTGGGCGCAGAAGGCGCGCACGGCGCGCACGCCACCGATACCGAGCAGCAGTTCCTGGAGCAGCCGGTGTTCGCCGCCGCCCCCGTAGAGCCGGTCGGTGACGTCGCGCTCGCGCGGCGCGTTGCCCGCCACGTCGGAGTCGAGCAGCAGCAGCGGGACCCGGCCCACGCTCGCCGTCCAGACGTGCGCGTGCAGCGAGCGCCCCTCCGGCAGGGCGAGGGTGACGCGCACGGGGGTGCCGTCGGGCGCGCGCAGCAGCGTCAGCGGCAGCTCGTTCGGGTCCAGGACGGGGTAGTGCTCCTGCTGCCAGCCCTCGCGCGAGAGCGTCTGCCGGAAGTAGCCGTGCCGGTAGAGCAGTCCGACGCCGATCAGCGGTACGCCGAGGTCGCTGGCGGACTTGAGGTGGTCGCCGGCGAGGATGCCCAGGCCGCCGGAGTACTGGGGCAGGGCGGCGGTGATGCCGAACTCGGGCGAGAAGTAGGCGACGGCCCGGGGCGGCGCGCCCGTCGAAGGGGTGTCCTCGCCGTCGGCCGGCCGCTCGGCCCGCCGCTGGTACCAGCGCGGTCCGGTCAGGTACGCGCGCAGTTCGTCGGCGACCTCGGCGACGCGGCGGGCGAACGCGGGGTCGGCGGCGAGGTGGGCGAGCCGGTCGGCGGAGACCGAGCCGAGGAGGCGTACCGGGTCGCCGCCGGCGGCCCGCCAGCCGTCCGGGTCCACGGCCTGGAACAGGTCGCGGGTCTCGGGGTGCCAGGACCAGCGCACGTTACGCGCGAGATCGCTGAGCGGTCGTAGAGGTTCCGGGAGGACGGGGCGCACGCTGAAACGACGAATGGCCTTCACGCTGCGACGGTAGCGGCGGCCACCGGGTCGGTTCGCCCATATCCACGAAATTTCTTCGTGTCTGTAGGCGCACGCTCTATTTGTCCGTTGAGCGACTGCCTGAACGGGTGACCCCGCGAGCCCGCTCCGGGGCGCGCCCCCGTACGCGACGGGCGGCGGGCGCTCGCGGGCGGGCGGCGCGCGGAGCCGGCGCGCCCGGCCCCGCTGCCTGCCCCTGACAGGGGCAGGCACGACAGCCCGGCGCTGACGGACACTGGGGCCATGGACACACCAGCCGAACTGGGCGACTTCCTCCGCAGCCGCCGCGCCCGACTCCAGCCCGCGGACGTCGGACTGGTCTCGTACGGGGGTCAGCGCCGGGTCCCGGGACTGCGCCGCGAGGAGCTGGCCCAGCTCGCCGGGGTGAGCGTGGCGTACTACACCCGGCTGGAACAGGGCCAGAGCGGCAACGCCTCGGACGGGGTCCTGGACGCCATCGCCCGCGCGCTGCGACTGAGCCCGGACGAGCACGCGCACCTGCGCAACCTGGCCCACCCGGCGCGCGCACCGCGCCGCCCGGCCCCGCGCGCCGCGACGGCGCGGCCCGCCGCCCGGCAGCTCATCGCGGCGATGGACGCGGTTCCCGCGCTGCTGCTGGACGCGCGCTACGACGTGCTGACGTGGAACCCGCTGGGGCACGCGCTGCTGGCCGGGCACGTGCCCGTGGCGGCGCCGGAGCGGCCCGCCGAGCGCCCGAACACCCAGCGCCTGCTGTTCCTGGACCCGCACGCGCGGGAGCTGTACCCGGACTGGGAGGGCGAGGCGCGGCGCGCGGTCTCCTCGCTGCGCCTGGCGGCCGGCGAGTATCCCGAGGATCGCCAACTCGCGGAACTGGTAGGCGAGTTGACGATGAAGAGTTCCGAGTTCGCGGCCCTGTGGTCCCGGCATCCGGTGCGCGGCTGCGTCAGCGGCGTCAAGCTCTTCCACCATCCGCTGGTGGGGCCGCTGGAGCTGTCCTTCCAGATGCTGCGCCTGCCCGACTCGGGCGGGCAGAGCATGCTGGCGCTCAGCGCGGAGCCGGGCTCGCCCTCGGACGCGGGCCTGCGGCTGCTGGGCGGCATGGCGGCGGCCGACCCGACGTACGCGCCGGGCCCCGACAGCGGGCCGACGCGCGCCCCGGACCACCCCGCGGGGCGCCTGAGCGACTGACGCCGAGGCTGAGGCCGGCGTCGACACCGAAGCCGGCGTCGGCGTCGGTGCGCGCGCAGGTGTAGGCGTAGGCGTAGGCGTTGAGGCTGGGCGGCGTGGCGGGCTCGGCGTGGGCGGCGACGGGCCGGGCGGCGTGGCGGTGCCGGCCGGGCCTCTGTGGGGGTGTCGGAGGAGCGTGGGCGCCGGGCGGCCCGGTTCGTACCGGTTCGGGGCGATCCGCCCACTCGGGTGAACGCGGCCCGCAGCGGCCCCGCGCGTGCCCGGGGATGGGTGTGCCCACCCGGTAGAAAGATCACTGCCCCGCACGCCAGCGACGCCGAGGTGATCTCGTGATCGGCCGTATTCCCGTGTTGGCCATCCGCCCGCTCGTTGACTGCGGCAGGCGCCCAGCGAAGGCGGTGGTCGGCGAGACGTTCCAGGTCAGCGCCACCGTCTTTCGCGAGGGGCACGACGCGGTCGGGGCGAACGTGGTGCTGCGCGACCCCGCCGGGCGCAGCGGCCCCTGGACGCCGATGCGCGAGCTGGAACCGGGTACGGACCGCTGGGGCGCCGACGTCACGCCCGACCGCGAGGGGCGCTGGACGTACACGGTCGAGGCGTGGAGTGACCCGGTGGCCACCTGGCGGGCGCACGCCCGGATCAAGGTGCCGGCCGGCATCGACACCGAGCTGGTGCTCGCCGAGGGGGCGCACCTGCACGAGCGCGCCGCCGCCGACGTACCGAAGAACACCGGCCGCGAGGCCGTGCTGGGCGCGGTGGACGCGCTGGCCGACCAGGACCGTCAGGTGGCCGACCGGCTCGCCGCCGCGTTCGCCCCCGAGGTGGTGGCCGCCCTGGACCGGTACCCGCTGCGTGAGCTGGTGACCACCTCGCGCCCGGCGCCGCTCCAGGTCGAGCGCGAGCGCGCGCTGTTCGGCTCCTGGTACGAGATGTTCCCGCGCTCCGAGGGCGCCGTGCTGGCCGAGGGCGCGCCACCGGTCAGCGGCACCCTGCGGACCGCCGCCGAGCGGCTGCCGGCGATCGCCGCGATGGGCTTCGACGTGGTCTACCTGCCGCCGATCCACCCCATCGGCACCTCCTTCCGCAAGGGCCCCGACAACACGCTCACGGCCGGCCCGCACGACGTGGGCTCGCCGTGGGCGATCGGCTCGGCGGCCGGCGGGCACGACGCCGTCCATCCCGACCTGGGCACCCTGGCGGACTTCGACCACTTCGTCGCCAGGGCTCACGAGCTGCGCCTTGAGGTGGCCCTCGACTTCGCGCTCCAGTGCTCGCCGGACCACCCGTGGGTGACCAGCCATCCGCACTGGTTCCACCACCGCCCCGACGGCAGCATCGCGTACGCGGAGAACCCGCCGAAGAAGTACCAGGACATCTACCCGATCGACTTCGACGCGGACCTGCCGGGCATCGTCCGCGAGACGCTGCGGGTGCTGCGCTTCTGGATGGCGCGCGGGGTGCGGATCTTCCGGGTGGACAACCCGCACACCAAGCCGGTGGTCTTCTGGGAGAAGGTGATCGCCGACGTCAACCGCACCGACCCCGGGGTGATCTTCCTCGCCGAGGCGTTCACCCGGCCCGCGATGATGCGCACCCTGGCGGCCGTCGGCTTCCAGCAGTCGTACACGTACTTCACCTGGCGCAACGGGAAGCGGGAGCTGACCGACTACCTGGGCGAGCTGGCCGGCGACGACGCCGCCCACATGCGGCCCAACCTCTTCGTCAACACCCCCGACATCCTGCACGCCTACCTCCAGGAGGGCGGCCGGGCCGCGTTCGAGATCCGCGCCGTGCTGGCCGCCACCCTCTCGCCGTCCTGGGGCCTGTACGCCGGCTACGAGCTGTGCGAGGCCACCCCGCTACGCGCGGGCAGCGAGGAGTACCTGCACTCGGAGAAGTACGAGCTCCGCCCGCGCGACTGGGCCGGCGCGGAGCGGGCCGGGGCCACCATCACCCCGCTGATCACCACACTCAACCGGCTGCGGCGGCACCACCCCGCACTGCGGCAGCTCCGCAACCTGCGCTTCCACCGCACGGACAACGACGCGGTGATCGCCTACTCCAAGCGGGTGCCCGAACGCAGGTCCGAGCCGGCGGTCGAGCGCCGGCCCGGGGCGCGGCCGATCCGGGGCGCGCGGCGGGAGGCGGACGCGCGGGGCACGGCCGGGGACTGCGTGCTGACCGTGGTCAACCTCGACCCCCACCACACCCACGAGGCCACGGTGTCGTTGGACATGCCAGAACTCGGCCTGGACTGGCATGAGTCCCTGTCGGTGCGCGACGAGCTCACCGGCTCCACCTACCACTGGGGCAGCGACAACTACGTGCGCCTAGAGCCGGGCAGCGGTATCGCGCCCGCGCACGTGTTCTCGCTGCGACCGTCCTCACCGATCGGAGGGTCACCCACACAATGATCGTCAACGAGCCCGTACAGGACACCTTCGAGGACACTCCGGCCGGGGATCGCCACCCGGACTGGTTCAAGAGTGCCGTGTTCTACGAGGTACTGGTCCGTTCCTTCCAGGACAGCAACGGGGACGGCATCGGCGACCTCAAGGGCCTCACCGCCAAGCTCGACTACCTGCAGTGGCTGGGCGTCGACTGCCTCTGGCTGCCACCGTTCTTCGCCTCGCCGCTGCGCGACGGCGGCTACGACGTGTCCGACTACACCGCCGTGCTCCCCGACTTCGGGGACCTGGCCGACTTCGTCGAGTTCGTGGACGCCGCCCACCAGCGCGGCATGCGCGTGATCATCGACTTCGTCATGAACCACACCAGCGACCAGCACGAGTGGTTCCAGCAGTCCCGCAAGGACCCGACCGGGCCCTACGGCGACTACTACGTCTGGGCGGACGACGACAAGCGGTACGCGGACGCGCGCGTCATCTTCGTGGACACCGAGGCGTCGAACTGGACCTTCGACCCGGTGCGCCAGCAGTACTACTGGCACCGCTTCTTCTCGCACCAGCCCGACCTCAACTTCGAGAACCCCGCCGTGCAGGAGGAGGTCATCGCCGCGCTGCGGTTCTGGCTCGACCTGGGCATCGACGGCTTCCGACTGGACGCGGTGCCCTACCTGTACGCCGAGGAGGGCACCAACTGCGAGAACCTGCCGCGCACGCACGACCTGCTCAAGCGCGTGCGGGCGGAGATCGACGCGCACTACCCGGACACCGTGCTGCTGGCCGAGGCCAACCAGTGGCCGGAGGACGTCGTGGACTACTTCGGCGACTTCCGGCGCGGCGGCGACGAGTGCCACATGGCCTTCCACTTCCCCGTCATGCCGCGCATCTTCATGGCGGTGCGCCGCGAGTCCCGCTACCCGGTCTCGGAAATCCTCGCCAAGACCCCGGCCATCCCCTCCGGCTGTCAGTGGGGCATCTTCCTGCGCAACCACGACGAGCTCACGCTGGAGATGGTCACGGACGAGGAACGTGACTACATGTACGCGGAGTACGCCAAGGACCCGCGCATGCGGGCCAACATCGGCATCCGGCGCCGGCTGGCCCCGCTCCTCGACAACGATCGCAACCAGATCGAGCTGTTCACCGCGCTGCTGCTGGCGCTGCCGGGCTCGCCGATCCTCTACTACGGCGACGAGATCGGCATGGGCGACAACATCTGGCTCGGCGACCGCGACGCCGTACGCACCCCGATGCAGTGGACCCCGGACCGCAACGCGGGCTTCTCCTCGTGCGACCCGGGGCGGCTGTTCCTCCCCACGATCATGGACCCGGTCTACGGCTACCAGGTGACCAACGTCGAGGCGGCCATGAGCAGCCCCTCCTCGCTGCTGCACTGGACCCGTCGCATGATCGAGATCCGCAAGCAGAACCCGGCCTTCGGGCTCGGCTCCTTCACCGAGCTGCCGTCGAGCAACCCGGCCGTTCTGGCGTTCCTGCGCGAGTACGGCGACGACCTGGTGCTGTGCGTGAACAACTTCTCGCGTTTCTCCCAGCCGACGGAGCTGGACCTGGGGGCGTTCAACGGGCGCCACCCGGTCGAGCTCATCGGGGGCGTGCGCTTCCCCGCCATCGGTGAACTGCCCTACCTGCTCACCCTGGCCGGGCACGGCTTCTACTGGTTCCGGCTGCGTCCCGCCGACGGCGTCGACCGCACGGAGGCGCCCGCCCACCCCGAGCGGGTACCGGTGAGCTGACCGGCCCCGGCCCGTCGACGCCACCACGCGGCGACGAGCCGGGCCGACCGACGGACCGTCCGGCCGACGCGGCCGACGGGTCGTCTGGCCGACCGACCGTCCGGCCTACCAACGGGACCGCCCGGCTCCCTGACCGACTGGCCGACCATCCGGCGAGGTGGCTGGTCGGCCATCTGACTCTCCGGCTGACCGACTCACCGACCGTCCGACCGCCCATCCGGCTGGCTGGCCATCCGGCTGGCCGGCCATCCGGCCGGGTGATCGGATCGGCCGGACCCCAGGGTCGGCGTCCCCGCGCGCGGCGGGGCGCCGGCCCTGTCGTCTTCCCCGCTCCGGGCCCCGCTCCCCCGCCCCGTCCCGCACACCGTGCCGCGTCCCGGCCCGCGCCCCCCGCGTCAGCCCTCTCCTCCCCCGCGTCGGCCCCCGCCTCATCCCCGCGTCGGCCCCGCCAGGCGTGGTCGGGGCGGCTCCCCGAGGTACTTCCACAGCGCGCCGCCGCTCAGAAAATGGCGCAATCCGGGACACTTCGTCCTATCTGTCGTGTGCCCCGGGGAAAGGACGCGACGTCATGTCGGACTCCTCCATGTCCCGGGGGTCACCCCCCACCTCCTCGGCGACGGGGTACGCCTCGCGTACGGGCCGGGCACCGGCCACGGTTCCGGTCGGCGCCACGCGGCCGGCCGACGGCGACGCGCTGCTGACCTCGTTGGCGCCGCTGCTGGTGACCTGGTTGCCACAGCAGCGCTGGTTCGCCGGCAAGGGTCGGCCGATCAGCGGCTTCACGCTGGTCTCGGCGACGGAACTGCTGCCCTGCGCGCGGCCCGGCGGCCCGGCGGGGCTGCTGCACCTGCTCGTCCGCGTCCACCAGCCCGCGTCCCGTACCGAGGCCGACGAGGCCGCCGAAGGCGACGGGGCCACCGGGGCCGGAGCCGACGGGGGCGCGGCCGAGGGCGCCGGCGAGGCCGGCACCGGCGACGGCGGCGGGCCGCTGGCGAAACCATCCTCCTCGGCGCGCGCACGGCCGCCCGCCGCGCCGGCGGACTGCTACCAGCTGCTGCTCGGCGTGCTCCCACCGACCGACGACGCCCGTGCGACGGTGGGCGGGGCGCCGGAGCCGGCGGCGGGTGGGGCGGCGCCGGCGCGGCTGGCGCACGCGCTCGTCGGCCGCCCGGCGTCCGGCCCGCTGCGCGGCTGCCCGCTCTACGAGGCGCTGGCCGATCCACGTCAGGCCGCGCTCCTCCTGGAACGCCTGCGGGTGCCGGGGCGAGCGGGGCCACTGCGCTTCAGGCACGCGCCCGGGGCCACCATCGCCGCCGGCCTCACCCCCCGCCCGCTCGCCGCCGAGCAGTCCAACTCCTCGGTGGTGTACGGCGACACGTACATCCTCAAGGTCTTCCGCCGGATCGCCCCGGGCGTCAACCCGGACCTGGAGGTGGCGCTCGCGCTGGCGCGCACGGGCTGTCGCCGCGTACCGCCGCCCACCGCGTGGTTCGAGGCCACGGCGCCGGCCGAGGCCGCCCGGGCGGGGGCGGGGCCGGGCGAGACGCTGACGCTCGGACTGCTCCAGCCCTATCTCGCCGACTCCGTCGACGGCTGGCAGTACGCCCTGGACCGGCTCGCCGGCGGCGCCCGCTTCGCCGACGCCGCGCACGCGCTGGGGCAGGCCACCGCCGAGGTGCACCTGGCGCTGGCGCGCTCGCTGCCGACCGCCGTGCTCGGCCCGCCGCAGATCGCGCGCCTGACGGCCGCCATGTCGCGTCGGCTGGACGCCGCCGCGAGTGCCGTTCCCGCGCTGCGGCCCTTCCGGCGGGCGCTGCGCACCGCCTACGCCGACCTCGCCGCGCTCGGGGAGAGCGGGCGGGTGTGGCCGGCCCAGCGCGTCCACGGCGACCTGCACCTGGGGCAGGCGCTGCGGGACACGCGCGACGGGCGGTGGAGCCTGATCGACTTCGAGGGCGAGCCCGCCAGCCCGCTGGCCGAGCGGCGGCGCCCGCAGCCCGTGGTGCGCGACATCGCCGGCATGCTCCGGTCGTTCGACTACGCGGCGGCGGTGGGCGCCCAAAACGGGCCCGGCACCGGCGCGGCGGGGCCCCCGGAGTGGGCGCGCGGCGCCCGGGCCGCGTACTGCGCGGGCTACGCCGCCGCCAGCGGCCACGACCCGCGCGCGGAGCCGGAGTTGTTGCGCGCGTTCGAGACCGACAAGGCCGTCTACGAGGTGCTCTACGAGGCCAGGCACCGGCCGGACTGGCTGCCCGTGCCCCTGTCGGCCATCCGGCGGCTGGCCGGGCCCGCCGCCCGGGACCCGGCAGGAGCCGGGCTCCCCTCGCCCTCTCACGTCCTGGAGGACTCCCCGTGACCGCACGCCCGTCCCCCGCCCCCCGGTCGGCGCCGTCCGAGGGCTCCCGCGCCCGGCGCCCACCCCGACCGGCCTCGCGCCCCACCCCGCCGCCGCCTCCCACCACGCCGCCGGCCCAGCTCACGGTGCGTACGGAGCGGACGCGCGAGCACCTGCCGCCCGAGGTGCGGCCCGCCGCGCCGCTGGACGTGGCGGAGCGCCGGCGGTTGCTGGCCGGTGAGCACCACGACCCGCACGCGGTGCTGGGCGCGCACCCGGAGCCGGCGGGGGTGCGCTTTCGCGTGCTGCGGCCCTACGCGCGCACGGTCACGGTCGTGGCGCGGGGGCTGCGAGCGCCGCTGTACTCCGAGGGGGACGGCCTGTTCGCGGGCGTGCTGCCAATGTCCGAGGTGCCGGAGTACCACCTGCTGGTCGCGTACGAGGAACGGGCCGACGACTTGGACGAGGAGCCGGTCACCCACGACCCGTACCGCTTCCTGCCCGCGCTCGGCGCGTTCGACCTGCACCTGATCGGCGAGGGGCGGCACGAGGAACTGTGGCGGGCGCTGGGCGCGCGGCCGATGGTCCACCAGGGCGTGGCCGGCACCCGGTTCACGGTCTGGGCGCCCCACGCGCTGGGCGTGCGGGTGGTGGGGGACTTCGCGTACTGGGACGGGACCGCCTACCCCATGCGGTCGCTCGGGTCCAGCGGGGTGTGGGAGCTGTTCCTGCCGGGGGTGGGCGAGGGGACGCTGTACAAGTTCGAGATCACCCGGCCCGACGGCTCGCACACGGTGCGCGCCGACCCGATGGCGCGGCGCACCGAGTGCCCACCGGCCACGGCCTCCGTCGTGGACGCCTCGCACCACCGGTGGCGGGACCAGGAGTGGCTGGCGGGGCGGACCGCGCGCCCGGTGACCGAGGCGCCGTTCTCGGTCTACGAGGTGCACCTGCCTTCGTGGCGGCCGGGCCTGGGCTACCGCGAGCTCGCCGAGCAGCTCCCCGACTACGTCCGTGACCTGGGCTTCACACACGTGGAGTTCATGCCGGTCGCCGAGCATCCCTTCGGCGGCTCGTGGGGTTACCAGGTGACCGGCTTCTACGCGCCCACCGCCCGACTCGGCACCCCGGACGACTTCCGGTACCTGGTGGACGCCCTGCACCAGGCCGGGATCGGGGTGCTGCTGGACTGGGTGCCGGCGCACTTCCCCCGCGACGACTGGGCACTGGCGGAGTTCGACGGCAGGCCGCTGTACGAACACGGCGACCCGACGCGGGCGGCGCACCCGGACTGGGGCACGCTCGTCTTCGACTACGGGCGCCGCGAGGTACGCAACTTCCTGGTGGCCAACGCGGTGTACTGGTGCGAGGAGTTCCACGTCGACGGGCTGCGCGTGGACGCCGTGGCCTCGATGCTCTACCTCGACTACTCGCGCGAGCCCGGCTCCTGGACGCCCAACGCGCGCGGCGGCCGGGAGGACCTGGACGCGGTGGCCTTCCTCCAGGAGACGAACGCCACCGTCTACCGGCGCTGCCCGGGGGTGGTGACCATCGCCGAGGAGTCCACCGCCTGGGACGGGGTGACCCGCGCGACCCACCACGTGGGCCCCACCGGCCTGGGCGGGCTCGGCTTCGGGCTGAAGTGGAACATGGGCTGGATGCACGACTCCCTCGGCTACCTGGCCCGCGAGCCGGTACACCGCGCCTACCACCACCACGAGATGACGTTCTCGATGGTGTACGCGTACTCGGAGAACTACGTGCTGCCCATCTCGCACGACGAGGTGGTGCACGGCAAGCGCGCGCTGGTCTCCAAGATGCCGGGCGACTGGTGGCAGCGGCGAGCCAACCACCGGGCGTACCTGGCGTTCATGTGGGCCCACCCGGGCAAGCAACTCCTCTTCATGGGGCAGGAGTTCGCCCAGGGCGCGGAGTGGTCACAGGAACACGGCCCCGACTGGTGGCTGCTGGACCCGGCGTACGCGGCCGAACCCGACCACCGGGGCGTACGGGACCTGGTCCGCGACCTCAACACGCGCTACGCGGCCACGCCGGCCCTGTGGGAGCGGGACACCTCGCCCGAGGGGTTCGCCTGGATCGAGGCCGACGCGGCGGGGGACAACGTGTTCGCCTTCACGCGCCACGCGGCGGACGGCACGCCCCTGGTGTGCGTGAGCAACATGTCGCCGGTGGTACGGCACGCCTACCGGATCGGGGTGCCGGCCGAGGTCCCCGTATGGGTGGAGGCGCTGAACACGGACGCGGAGCGGTACGGCGGCGGCGGGGTGGGCAACCCGGACCCGCTGAAGGCCGAACCGGTGGGCTGGCACGGCCGACCCACCTCGCTCACACCGGTGCTGCCACCGCTGGCGACCATCTGGCTCCGGCCCGAGTGAACCGGCCGCGGGCTCGGCCACCGGGCCGAGAAGGGGGCTGGTCGTAAAAGGGGGCTGGTCGTAAACGGGGGCCGGTCGTAAAAGGAGGGCGGTCGTAGCGGGAGGCCGGTCGCACAAGGAGGTCGGCGGTAAAAGGGGGCCGGCGGTAAAAGGGGGCCGGTCGTAAAAAGATGCCGGTCGCAACGGGAGGCCGGTCGTAGCGGGAGGCCGGTCGCACAAGGAGGTCGGTCGTAAGAATGCGCCCACCGCGACACGACGCCGGCCGTAACGGGAGGCTCGCCGTAAAAGGAGGCTGGTCGCAAAAAGAGACCGGTCGTAAAAGGATGCCGGTCGCAACGGGAGGCTGACCGTAACGGGAGCCCGGTCGTAAGAAGAGGCCGGGGCACAAGGGGGTCGGTCGTAACAAGGCGCTCGTCCTAGCGGGACGCCGGTCGTGAAGAGGTGCCGCCCCGTCCCGGAGGAGCGGGACGGGGCGGCGGGTGGGGCGAGATGGGGTGAGTTCTCGCCCCGCGGGATGGTCCGTTGTCTGACGCCTGCCCCGCCAGCGGCGTCACAGTCCGGTCGGATGTCTGTCGAGTGGTCCGGCCGGACGACAGCGGACCGTGGCCGGGCCTCGGTCAGACCTTCGCCGCCTCCTTGCCGCCGGCTTCGGAGGCGGCGTCGGTCCCGGCCGACGCCTGCTTGGCCAGGGCGACCCGCTCGCCCGGCCCGTCCGTGGGTTCGCCATCCCCCTCGGAGGGGCCGCCATGGGCGTCGTCCAGCAGCGTGCGTTCGTCGAAGGGAACCCGTCCGGCGAGGACGTCCGCCATCCGGTCGCGGTCGATCTCCTTGGTCCAGGTGCCGACGAGGACCGTGGCCACCGCGTTGCCGACGAAGTTCGTCAGCGCCCGCGCCTCGCTCATGAAGCGGTCGATGCCGACGATGAGTCCGACGCCGTCCACCAGTTCCGGGCGGTGCGACTGGAGGCCGCCCGCGAGGGTGGCCAGCCCGGCGCCGGTGACACCCGCGGCGCCCTTGGACGCCACGATCATGAACAGCAGCAGCGAGACCTGTTGCCCGATGGAGAGCGGGTCGCCCATCGCCTCGGCGATGAACAGCGAGGCCATCGTCAGGTAGATCGCGGTGCCGTCCAGGTTGAAGGAGTATCCCGTGGGGACGGTGATGCCCACGACCGGCTTGCTGACGCCCGCGTGCTCCATCTTCGCGATCAGTCGCGGCAGCGCCGACTCGGACGAGGAGGTGGACAGGATCAGCAGCAGCTCGCGCGCCAGGTACCTCAGCAGCAGGAACAGGTTCACGCCCGCCACCAGGCGCAGGATCGTGCCGAGGACGACGACCACGAAGAGCAGGCAGGTGACGTAGAAGCCGATCATGATGACCACGAGCCCGCTCAGGGCGTCGGTGCCGGTCTTGCCGACCACCGCGGCGATGGCGCCGAAGGCGCCCACCGGGGCCACCCACATGATCATCGCGAGCACGCGGAAGACGAGCCGCTGGATGTGCCCGATGCCGCGCAGGATCGGCTCGCCCGCCCTGCCCATGGCCTGCAGCGCGAAGCCGACCAGCAGGGCGATCAACAGGGTCTGGAGCACCTCGCCCTCGGTGAAGGCGGACATCATGCTCTTGGGGATGATGCCGAGCAGGAAGTCCTCGGTCGACTCGCTGGCCCCCTCGGCCTCGCTCTGCCCGGCCTTGGCGGTCGCGTCGTCCAGGTTCAGCCCGCTGCCGGGCTCCAGGATGTTGCCGACCAGCAGGCCGATGGCCAGGGCCACGGTGGACATCAGCAGGAAGTAGCCGAGCGCGAGGCCACCGACCGCGCCGACCTTGGCGGCCTTGCGGACCGAGCCGACGCCGAGCACGATCGTGCAGAAGATGATCGGCGAGATCATCATCTTGATCAGGTTCACGAAGCCGGTGCCGACCGGCTTGAGCTCCATGGCGAAGTCGGGCGCCGCGAAGCCCAGCGCGATGCCAAGGGCCACGGCCAGGATCACGAAGAGGTACAGGTAGTGCGTCTTGTCCCGCTTCGCGGGCCCCTGGGCGGTGGGGCGCGACGCCTTTCCGGACTCCTCCGTGACGTCCCGTCCCGAGGTCGAACCGGACGCGGGGGGCGGGTCTCCCGGCTCCGACGGCGAGGTCTGCGCAGCCAAGGCTGCCTCCTTCGGTCGTGCGACTGCTCGGCGGGGCTGGGAACTGCGTGGGTACGACCCGGCCACCGCCGCTGAGGACACCCGCCCGGCCGCCCGTGGGGTACGCGGCTCACGTGCGGGATGTCCCGGCGACTATGCATCACGCTGTGACGGCGGTCACCCTTCCGTACATTACGTTCACGCCAGGAACAGCGTGCAGACTGAGCCGATGCGCATCCCCCGCCCCCGCAGCCTGGCTGGCCAGCTGTTCGCCATGCAGGTCGTGCTGGTCGCCGCCGTGGTCGCCGGGTGCGCCGTCTTCTCCTACGTCACGGCCCGGGGCGAAGCCCAGGAGGCCGCGCGGCGCCAGGCGTTGACCGCGGCCACCACCATCGCCAACTCCCCGGCCGTGGCCGAGGCGGCGCGCTCGGCCGATCCGACCGTGGTGCTCCAGCCGTACGCCGAGCGCGTCCGGCTGGATTCCGGCGTCGCGTTCGTGACGATCATGAACCCGGACGGGGTGCGCTGGACACATCCCGAACCCAGCCGCATCGGCGAGAACTTCCTCGGCCACACCGGCCCCGCGCTACGCGGCCGGATCTTCTCCGAGACCTACACCGGCACCCTGGGCCCCTCCGTGCGGGTGGTGGCCCCGGTGCGCGAGGGCGGCGGCACCGACGGGCCGGGACCGGTGGTCGCCCTGGTCAGCGCGGGGATCACGATCAAGGAGATCACCGAGCGGGAGCGGCGCCAGGTGTTCGCGCTGGCCGGCGTCGCGCTGGCCGCGCTGGTCCTGGGCGGCCTGGGCACCTACGTCATCAACGCCCGGCTGCGCCGGCACACCCACGGCATGAACGCGGGCGAGCTGAGCCAGATGCACGACTACCACCAGGCGACGCTCCAGGCGGTGCGCGAGGGGCTGGTGATGCTGGACGGGCAGCGCCGGATCGCGCTCATCAACGACGGCGGGCGCGAACTCCTCGGCCTGTCCCGGGCCCGCGCCACGACCGGACCCGAGTCCGCGTTCCGCGCGGCCAGCGGCCCCGACGCGCCCGACGCCTCCGCCACCGGCGACGCCGAGGCCCCCGCCGCCCCCGCGACGACCGCCCCCGCGACGGCCACCCCTTCGATCGCCGACGCGCGGCGCGGCACCCCCGTCGGTCGTCACGTGGGCGAACTCGGCCTGCCCGCGCCGCTGACCGCCGCGCTGCTCGACCCGCGACCGCGCGTGGACGAGCTGCACCTGACCGCCGACCGGGTACTGATCGTCAACACCGCGCCCGTCAGCAGCGGCGGCCAGCGCGGCTCCGTGGTGACCCTGCGCGACCACACCGAACTCCAGGCCCTGTCGGGCGAGCTGGACTCCGTACGCGGCTTCGCCGAGGCGCTGCGCTCACAGGCCCACGAGGCGGCCAACCGGCTGCACGCCGTGGTCTCGCTGATCGAGCTCGGCCGGTCGGAGGAGGCGGTCGAGTTCGCCACCGCCGAACTCCAACTCGCCCAGGCGCTCACCGACCAGGTGGTGGGCGCGGTGGCCGAACCGGTGCTCGCGGCCCTGCTGCTCGGCAAGGCGGCGCAGGCCAGCGAGCACGGGGTGGACTTCGAACTCACCGCCGACAGCCACATCGACGACGGGCTGCTACCGGCCAGCCTGCCGGCGCGCGACCTGGTGACGGTCCTGGGCAACCTGGTGGACAACGCGATCGACGCGGCGGGAGGCCGCTCGGCCCCGGCCGACGGGCGTCGCCTCGGCCGCGCCGCCGCCCCCTACCCGGACGGGCGACGCGGCCGGGTGACGGTCACGGTGCGGGCCCGGGACGGGGAGCTGGCGCTGCGCGTCGGGGACAACGGCCCCGGCGTCGGCCCGGGCGCGGCCGAGGAGATCTTCCAACGTGGCTGGAGCACCAAGGCGGTGCCGGGCCACGGCCTCGGCCTGGCCATCGTGCGCCAGACGGTGCACCGCAACGGCGGCACCATCACCCTGGGCCGTTCCCCCCAGGGCGGCGCGGAGTTCACCGTCCGCCTCCCCCTCCACGGCGAGCCCCGCCCCCCGTACGCCGCCGCTCCCCTCCCCCCGACCACGCCGTCCGGGGCCGGGCCCACCCCTGCGGCCACACGCCAGGGCGCCAGGCCCACCACCCCGGCCCCACCCCGCGACGCCGCCCCAGCCGCTCCGTCCGCCCCGTCCGCCACCGACCCAGCCGCCCCGTACGCCGCCGTTCCCCCCTCACGCCCCGCCCCCGGGTCCGCGCTCGACCCCGGCCCGGGCCCCGCCGCCGGCACCCCGGGCGGCACCCCGTGAGCGCGCCGAGAGACGGGGGCGCCGCGAGGGGCGCGCCCCGTGGTGGGGGCGCGGTGGGCGGCGAGCCGATCCGGGTGCTCGTGGTCGAGGACGACAGCCTGGCCGCCGACGCGCACGCCCTCTACGTCGGCCGGGTGCCCGGCTTCACCGTCGTGGGGACCGTCCACTCCGCGACCGAGGCCCGTCGCTGGCTGGACCGCACCAGCGTGGACCTGTTGCTGCTCGACCTGTACCTGCCCGACGGCCACGGGCTGCGCCTGGTACGCGCGTTGCGGGCGACCGGGCACGGGGTGGACGTCATCGCGGTGACCTCCGCGCGCGACCTGGCCGTCGTCCGTGAAGGGGTCTCGCTGGGGGTCGTGCAGTACGTGTTGAAGCCCTTCACGTTCGCCACGCTGCGCGAGCGGCTGGCGCGTTACGCGGAGTTCCGGGCGACGGTGACGGTGGGCGAGGCCAGCGGCCAGGACGAGGTGGACCGGGCGCTGGCCGCGCTACGCGCCCCCCGGGCGGCGGCCGAACTGCCCAAGGGCCTCACGCGGGCGACCCTCCAGGCGGTGACCGAGGTGCTGCGCGCGGCCGACCCCGGCATCTCGGCGAACGCGACGGCCGAGGCGCTGGGCATCTCCCGGATCACCGCCCGGCGCTATCTGGAACACCTGGTGGACACGGGCCGCGCGATCAGGACCCCCCAGTACGGCGCCGTGGGCCGCCCCGAACTCTCCTACCGCTGGGACGCCCCCACGGCCCCGTGACCCACCCCGTGCCGCCGCCTCCCACCCGGGCGACACCCCGCCCGGCCCCGCCCGTCGGCCCCACCGACCGGGCCGGCCGACCAGCCCCGCCGACCGGCCCGGCGCGGGCCACGCGCGCCGGGCCGGGCCGGCCCGCGCCGGCGGCGTTCCACCGCCGCGCGGTGGCGGCACACCGCCCCGTCCGGCGCCCGGGCGGGCAGCGAAAGCGCACGTGAGAGGGCCGCCAGGTAAACAGGAAGCTTTCCTAACCATCGTCTTGTCGCGCCCGCACCCGCTCGCTAGCGTTCACCTGCCCAACTTCCGCGCACGGATGGAGACCTGACGTGGCCCTGGTGAGGAATCGCAGTTCGCTCGCCGTACTGACCGTCGCCGCACTCGCCGGTGGCGGCGGGCTCTGGCTCGCCGGCGTGCCCGGCAGCACGCCCGCCGACGCCGCTCCCGCGCCGGCCGTGGCCCCCGTGGCGGCCCCCGGCGCCGAGGGCCCGCGCGCCCAGGCCGACGCCGCCGTCCCCTTCGGCAGCCACTCCTTCTCGTACGCCAAGGGTGCCCTCAAGCCCTCCGGCAGCCAGCAGGACAACGATGGCAAGGTGCTGGCCTTCTACAAGAAGTGGAAGGCCAACTTCATCAAGCAGAACTGCGGCAACGGCTGGTACCAGGTGTACTCGCCGGACGCCGACCACGACTACGTCGGCGAGGCGCAGGGTTACGGCATGGTCATCACCGCGACCATGGCCGGCGCCGACGCCGACGCGCGGAAGATCTTCGACGGCATCCTGAAGTACGTGCTGGCGCACCCCTCCTCGATCAACAAGGACCTGCACGCCGCCGAGCAGAACGCGAGCTGCAAGAGCGTCAACGGCTCGGACTCGGCGACCGACGGCGACCTGGACATCGCCTACGGACTGCTCCTGGCCGACCGGCAGTGGGGCAGCTCGGGCACGTACGACTACAAGGCGCTGGCGGTCAAGCGGATCAACGCCATCAAGAAGAGCGAGGTGCACAGCGGCACCAAGCTGACCAAGCTGGGCGACTGGTCCTCCGGCGAGGACGACAAGCTCTCGCGCACCTCGGACTGGATGCCGGGCCACTTCAAGGCGTTCAAGAAGGCCACCGGCGACAGCACCTGGGACGCGGTGCGCGACAAGACGCAGCAGGTCAGCGCCGACCTCCAGAACACGTACGCGGCGAAGACCGGACTGCTGCCCGACTTCGTGGAGAACACCACCTCCACGCCGAGGCCGGCCACCGGCGAGGTCCTGGAGGACCCGCACGACGGCGACTACCACTGGAACGCCTGCCGCGACCCGTGGCGCCTTGGCACCGACGCGGCGCAGAGCGGCGACCCGACGTCCACCAAGGCGGCGGTGAAGCTGAGTTCGTGGTCCCGCCAGAAGACCGGCGGCGACCCGTCGAAGCTGGTCAACGGCTACCGGCTGAACGGCTCGGCCTACGGCGGCGGCAACGACGCCGCGTTCTTCGCCCCGTTCGCCGTCGCCGCCATGAACGACACGGACGGCCAGGCGTGGCTGGACGCGCTGTGGAAGAAGATGGTCGCCACCGCGCCCGGCTCGGACGACTACTTCTCCGCCAGCATCCAGCTCCAGTCGATGCTGGTGGTCACGCACAACTTCTGGACGCCCTGACCCGACCCCGGCACCTCCCCGACCCCGACACCACCACCGGCCCCGGCGCCCCCAGCGCCGGGGCCGGCCCGTCCCGGGCGGGGCCCGGGAGCGCTGCGCCGTACCGGTGGTCCGAGCCGTTCGGGAAGGTCGGAGTCATTGACCGACGCTCGGAGCGGCACGTACGGTCACCGGGCAGTCACAGCCGCGCCCCGTCGGCGCCTGTACAGCACCGCGGTGCGCTGTGCCCAAGGAGGCCGTGCCCGTGCGCCCCACCGCCCCCCTCGTCCTCGCCGCCGCCCTCGCCGTCGCGGCCACCACCCTCACCGGCTGTAGCGCGTTCGGTACCGACCCCCACACTCTGCGGGTCGTCTACCTGCGCAACACGGACAACAAGGTCCGCCACATGGACGCCTACCTGTCCCGGGTGAAGAAGGAGTTCGAACGCGCGCACCCGGGCGAGAAGGTCAAGCTCATCCCCATCCAGGCCGCCCAGCCCGACTACTGGGTGAAGATCCAGCAGATGATGCGCTCGGCGAAGACCGCCCCGGACGTGGTGTACGAGGACACGTTCATCATCAACTCCGATGTCGCCAGCGGCTATCTGCGCCCCCTGGACCGCTACCTGGCGCGCTGGCCCGACTGGGACCGCTTCCTGCCCCGGGCCAGGGCCGCGGCGCGCGCCGAGGACGGCCGCACGTACGGGGTGCCGGTGGGGACCGACACCCGGGGCCTGTGGTTCAACAGGAAGCTCTTCGCACGGGCCGGCCTGCCCACCGACTGGCGGCCCGAAGACTGGGACGCGTTGCTGGACACGGCCCGCGTGCTGAAGAAGCGGCTCCCGGACGTCACCCCGCTCAACGTCTACACCGGCAAGGGCCCGGGCGAGGCGTCGGTGATGCAGGGCTTCGAGATGCTGCTGTACGGCACCGGCGCCGACCCGCTCTACGACCCGGGTGCCGGGAAGTGGGTCGCCGGCGGTCGCGGGTTCACCGACGCGCTCGGCTTCCTGGACACCGTCTACGCCGAGGGCCTCGGCCCGCGCCCCGCCGACGCGGTGGACCCCAACATCCCCACCCGGGTCGCCACCGAACTCCTCCCCGAGGAGAAGGTGGCCATCGCGTTGGACGGCTCCTGGATGGGCCAGTTCTGGCTCGACAGCGGCGCCCGGCCCTGGCCCGCCTGGTCCAGGGACCTGGGCCAGGCCCCGATGCCCACCCAGCACGGCCAGCCTCCCGGCCGCGTCAGCATGTCCGGCGGCTGGACCTGGGCCATCCCCGCCAAGTCCACGAAGCCGGACCTGGCGTGGAAGCTGATCCAAACGCTCCAGAGCCGGCCCAACGCCGTCGACTGGACCCTGCGCGACGCGCAGATCGCCGTGCGCGCGGACGTCGCGGCCGACCGCCGCTACCTGACGTCGAGGCCGGGCGTCCGGTTCTTCACCGACCTGGTGCGCCACACCCACTACCGGCCCGCGCTGCCCGCCTACCCCCGGGTCTCCTCGGCCATCGGCGAGGCCATGGAGGCCGTGACCACCAGCGACACCTCACCGGCGGCAGCCGCCCGGGAGTACGACAGGGAGCTGGACTCGATCACCGACGGCAAGGTGGTGGACCGCGACCGATGACCACCCTCACCTCGCAGCCCCCCGCGCCGCGCCCGAGGCGCCGCGCCGCCTCGGGGCGGGCCCGCCCGCTGCGCTGGCTGCCGCTGACCCCGGCCACCGTGCTCCTGCTGCTCTTCCTCGGCGGGCCCATCGTCTACTGCGTGGCGATCGCCTTCACCGACATGCGGTTGACCGGCTCGTCGGAGACGAGCTTCGTGGGCCTGGACAACTTCCGGCACGCCTTCGAGGACCGGCACTTCCGCAACGCCCTCGTGCTGACCCTGGTCTTCACCGTGCTCTCCGCGCTCGTCGGCCAGAACACGCTGGGCCTGGGCCTGGCGTTGCTGATGCGGCGCGCCTCGGGCCCGGTGCGCACGCTCACCGGCTCCCTGGTCATCGCCGCGTGGGTGGTCCCGGAGATCGTCGCCGGTTTCCTGCTGTACGCGTTCTTCCGCGACGAGGGCACGCTGAACGCCGTGCTCGACCGGGCCCACCTGCCCTCCCAGGACTGGCTCTACAGCGCGCCCATCATCGCCGTGTCGCTGGCCAACGTGTGGCGCGGCACGGCGTTCTCGATGCTCGTCTACTCCGCCGCGCTCGCCGAGGTCCCCCGGGAGGTCACCGAGGCCGCCGAGGTGGACGGGGCCGGCGGCTGGCGGCGGCTGTGGCACGTCACGCTGCCGATGATCCGCCGCTCCATCGGCACCAACCTGATGCTCAACACCCTCCAGACGCTGTCGGTCTTCGGCCTGATCTGGGCCATGACCCGGGGCGGGCCCGGCAACCGGAGCCAGACGTTGCCGGTGTTCATGTACGACCAGGCGCTCCTGAAGGCCCTGATCGGCTACGGCACGGCCGTCGCCCTGGTCCTGCTGCTCGTCGGGGCCCTGTTCTCCGTCGTCTACCTGCGCCTGCTGCGTACGGAGGTGTGAGCGTCGTGTCCGCGTCGAGCCCGCCCGCCCCGCCCGTCACCGGTCCCGTCGCCGGCCCCGCGCCGGCCGGGCGGGTCCGCCCCGCCCGGCGCACCCCGGCCCACCGGCGCCGGCTGCGCCGCCGCGCGGGTGCGGACCTGGCGCTGCTGGCCGTGGCCGCGCTGTTCGCGCTGCCGCTGGTGTGGCTGGTGCTCGCTTCCGTCGACGGCGACGCGGGACTGCGGGTCGGGGCGCCGTCCCCCGCCACGCTGGACAACTTCGAGGCCGTGTGGACGCGGGAGACCACCTTCCGGCCGATGCTCAACAGCCTGCTGCTGTGCGGCGGGGCCACGCTGCTGACGGTGGTGTGCGCGGCGCTGGCCGCCTACCCGCTCTCCCGCTACCGCTCGCGGCTGGTCCGCCCGTACCTGCTGACCGTGCTGTTCGCCACCTGTCTGCCGCTGACCGCGATCATGGTGCCGGTCTACGCGCTGTACGTGCGGGTCGAGTTGATCGACAGCCTCCTTGGCACGGCGCTCTTCCTGGCCGCCACCCAACTGCCCTTCGCCATCTGGCTGATGAAGAACTTCGTGGACGGGGTGCCCCTCACCCTGGAGGAGGCCGCCTGGACGGACGGCGCGTCCTGGTTCCAGTCGCTGACCCGGATCGTCCTGCCGCTGACGGGCCCGGGGCTGACGGTCGTGACGGTCTACAGCTTCATCATGATGTGGGGGAACTTCTTCGTTCCCTTCATGCTGCTGCTCACGCCCGACCAACTGCCCGCGTCCGTGACCCTGTTCACCTTCTTCGGCAGCCGTGACTCGGTGGCCTACGGCCAGTTGGCGGCCTTCTCGACGCTCTACTCGACGCCGGTGATCCTGCTGTACGTGCTGATCGCGCGCCGGCTGGGCGGCGGGTTCGCGCTCGGCGGGGCCGTCAAGGGGTAGCCCTCCGCCCGCCGGGGGGTGGCCGGCGGGCGGGGCCGGCCGGTCGGCGGGGCGCGCCGGCTCAGTCGGCCTGGCGGCGGGCGGCCTCGCGCCGTCCGCGCTTGCCCAGCGGCGCCTGGGAGAGGTCCTCGGCCTGGGCACGCAGGTTCCGGTAGCCGTAGCCGCGCTCGCTCAGCCACGCCACGGCCGCCTCCCGGGCGCGTTCGGTCGCCGTCACGATGTCCTCCTCGGTCTCGCCGGAGTCCAGGAAGCGGAAGGTGAAGGCGGTGCGCGCGGCGATGTCGTAGCTCAGGTGGCCCTCGGGGGTGAAGGCCGCGCGCAGGACGTCGTGTGCCTCGGCGTGGGCCAGGAGTTCGGCGCGCTGGTCGGCGTCGAGGCCGTCGAAGACGCCACGGACGGTGACGCGGAAGGTGCGAGTGCTCATCGCCCGACCCTAGCCAGCGCGCACGGCCGGACTCCAGCGCGTTTTCCCCACCCGTCCGGGCGGCCGGACACCCCTTGACTTGAACCATAGTTCAGGTTCTACGTTCGCCGTACCCGCCCCACCCGGCGGGTCGGTCCGCGCCGTCGGGTGGGGCCGGGCGATCCACACGAAGGGTGAGGCATCCATGACGATTCTGGTGACCGGAGCGACGGGCAACGTCGGCCGCCACGTGGTCGAGCGGCTCCTCGCGCGGGGCCACCGGGTGCGGGCGCTCAGCCGCGACCCCGACCGGGCCGCGCTGCCGGCCGGGGTCGAGGTGGTACGCGGCGACCTGACCGACCCGCGCTCCCTCGACGCGGCCTTCACGGACCTGAGCGCCGCGCACCTGATCACCTACGACGCCGACCAGGGCGCGCTGACCACCGGCCCCGAACTCGCCGGGCTCGTCGAGCGGTCCGGGGCGCGGCGGGTCACGGTGCTGTGGAGCGGGTCGGAGGGCAGCGTGGAGCGCGCGGTACGGGCCGGGGCCACGCCCTGGACGTTCGTGCAGCCGGGCGAGTTCATGTCCAACGCACTGACCTGGGCCGACTCGATCCGTACCGAGGACGTGGTGCGCGAGCCGTTCGGGCGGGCGCGCAGCGCCGTCGTCCACGAGGGGGACGTGGCCGAGGTGGCGGTGCGCGCGCTGACCGAGGACGGCCACGCCGGCCGTGCCTACCCGATCAGCGGCCCCGAGGTGCTGACCGTCCCGCAGAAGGTCGCGGCGCTGGGCACGGCGCTGGGTCGCGCGCTGCGATACGAGGAACTCAGCGAGGAGCGGGCACGCGAGCGCTGGCGGGAGGCGGGCGCCTCGTCGGAGGCGATCGAGATGCTGACGGACTGGCACCGCGACCCGCCGCCCGAGGGGTACACCGTCGTGCCCACCGTCGAGGAGGTCACCGGCTGGCCGGCGCGCACCTACGCGCACTGGGCGGCGGAGCACGCGGACCGCTTCCGCTGAGGCGCCCGCGCCGCCCGGCCCGCGCACCCGTCGCGCGGGCCCCGCGCTCCGGGTCTCGCCCCCGCCCGGGCGCCCCGGGCGCCCCGGGCACGGATCGCCTAGCATGCCGGGCCATGGCGATGTTCGTGCACCTCACCTCGGCGGCCAACACGGCGCGCGTCCGGCGCTCCGGGCTGCGCGCGGCCAGCTTCGGGCAGGGTGACGCGCGCGGCGTGTACTGCTTCCCGGTGCTGCCCTCGTACCCGCTCACCCACCAGTGGCTGCGCGAACTGGCCCGCTTCGGCACGCGGGGCGGGCTGGTGGCCGTGCACATCCGCCTGCCGGACGAGGAGCCCGTACTGGTCGGGCGGTACGCGGACCGGGTGCGGGACGCGCAGCGCCGGGTGCCCGCCGCGACGGCGGTGCGGTGGGTGGCGGACCTCGCGGACCCGCGCGGCTGGGAGGTGTTCGTACCCCGGGCGGTCCGGGCGCGCGAGGTGCACCGGGTGCGCGCCGCGCCGCAGGGGGTGGGCTGGCGGTACGCGCCGGACGCGCACGGCCGGCGCCCCTGCACCTGCTTCGGCTGTCGGGTACGCGGCGAGTACGGCGGGCGGCGGCTGCGCGAGCGACTGCCGCACCCGCTGGACGGGCCGCCGCCGCCGGCCGCCGTCCTCCTGAGGCGGGTCGCGGCGGCCGGCGACCCGGGCGACCCGGCCGCGTTGCGCGAGGCGCTGCACTGGTTCGGCATGCGCCGGCGCGGCCCGGTGCCCCGCCTGGCCCACCTCGCCGCCCACCCCGACCCGGGTGTGCGGGCGGCCCTGGTCTGGGCACTGGCCAACTGGTCGACACCGGGGGCGGCGGAGCTGGTGGCCGCGCTCGCCGACGACCCGCACCCGGACGTGCGGGACGCGGTGGCCACCGTCACGGAGCTCGACGACGCCTGAGCGACGGGGTGGGACGGCGCGCGCCGAGCGGAGGGGGACGGGGGCCCTCGGCGCGCGCCGCGTCTGACCGGCTCAGCCGAGGATGGCCCGCATCTCCCGCTCGATGACGTCCGTGAACGGGATGTCGTCCTGGTTGCCGAGGACGACGCCGACCCAGCCGCTGCCGGGGTAGATGTTCCAGCTCGCGACGCTGCCGGGGTTGACGCCGGCCCGCCCGTTCACCCACTGCCCCTTCACGAGGCTGACCGGCATCATGTACGTCGTGAACCCGGCGTCGGCGGGGGCGGTGTGGCCGGCGGCCAGGCCGCCGCCCTGCGGGGCGAGCGGGATCTTGGGCTGGGTCAGGAGTTCGGCGTACGGCCGGTCCAGGACCGTGCCGTCGAACAGCGCGTGGGCGAACCGCACCAGGTCCGGCGCGGTGGCGAAGCCGCCGTCCCCGGGGAAGTCGATGAAGCTGCGGGCCGGGTTCTTGCCCAGTTGGTAGGGGTCCGAGCTGCCCTGGTCCAGGTTGCGTACGGCGTCCACCCGGCCGCCGCCGGCCACGCGCATGTAGGAGTGCGCGATGTGCGGGTCGGTGAGCCACTGCGGCCGGGTGTAGAACGCCGTGCCGCGCATGCCGCACCGCCGGAAGATGTTCTCCTCGACGTAGTCCCAGTAGGGCATCCCGGTCACGGCTTCCACGATCAGCGCGGGGATGGCGACCTCGGCGCCGGCGTGGTCGGTGGGCGTACCGGGCGGGGCCACCAGCTTGGACTGGCGGGCCCACCGCTCGTAGAACGCGCGCACCTCGTCGCGGCTCTGGAAGACGCGCTCCAGGTCTTCGTCCGGGGTGTTCATCCCGGAGACGCCGACGAGCATGTGGTGGATGGTGACCTTCTCGGCGATCTCGTCGGCGAAGCCCGTCAGATGGGTGCCCACCGTGTCCGAGAGCCGCAGCCTGCCCTGTTGGGCGAGTTGCAGGATGGCCACCGCGCCGAACGGCTTGCCCGCCGAGGAGAGGTTGAACGCGGTGCCCTCGTGGTTGCGGACGTTCTTCTCCTGGTCGGCCATGCCGTAGGAGCGCGAGAGGACCGTCCGGCCCCGGTGCGAGAGCAGCACCACGCCGGAGAACCTGCCCTGCGCGGCGAGCTTCGCCACGTACTGGTCGTAGGCCCCGCCCGGTCGGGCGGCCGGCGGGATCTCCTCGGTGGCGGCCGGGGCGGCGTACCCGGGCCGGGCGCCCACCACCTGCGCGCCGGCCGCCGCCACGCCGGCCACCGTCAGACCGCTCCACCCGAGCAGCCGCCGCCGGTCGATACCGTGCCCGGAATCCGAGCCCATGATCACGTTCCTCTCCTGGTCCCCGGACCGACCGTTGACGCGTGTGGCCCGTGGCACCACTCAAGACGAGGGGCTGTTGTCGTGGCGTATGCGTTTTTCCATACGCTCGCGATACGTCCAGCACGTCGGGGGCGGCGGCCGAGGAAGCCCCGACTAGGCGCGGTGGCCGGCCTGTTGGGGCGCTCCCGTGCCGTCGGGCTCCGCGTCGGCGCGGGCGGGCGGTGGTGGCCCCGCGCCGGCGGGGCCGCGTGCGGGTGGGCGGTCGCGGTACTGGATACGGGAGGCGGGGTGGTCGGGCGACTGCTCGGCGAGCGGCACGATGCGGTGTCGCGCCACGCAGTCGGGGCACGACCACACGGTGCCGCCGGGACCCGAGTTGACCTCGATGACGGCCACCGCGATGGCCCGGTCGGTCGGGCCCCGGTGGATGTTGCACCAGTTCGATCGTGTGCTCATGGTTCTCCTTGCCCCGTACGCGCTCAGCGACAAGGACGCGAAAGCGGGCCGTCGGGTCACAGCGTGGCGACACCGGATCACGGGCCGGTCGGGCGACGGTCTCAGGGCCGTGCGCGCCGCAGCACCGCCAGGTACTCGTGGTGCCGCCGCAGTGGCTCGCGGGCCGCGACGGGAGAGGCGCCCGGGGCGCCGGGCGGGCCGATCGCCTCACCGCCGACGACCACGTCCGCCAGGGCGAGCCCGGTCCCCTCCAGGAGCAGTGCCAGGTCCGCGGGCGTGTAGCAGCGCAGGGTCTGGCTGAACGCGCGCTCGGGTTCGGCCACCGAGCGCCAGGTGTCGGTGGCGGTGCAGGTCACGGGGTCGAAGTGGGTGCGTTCGCGCAGCTCGTGGTCGTAGCCGGCCGCCGGGTTGGGCAGCAGGTGTTCCTCGTCGCCGTCCCAGCCGGCCCAGACGAACGGGTTGAAGACGTCGACCAGCGCCACCCCGTCGTCGGTGAGCCAGTGGTCGGCGACGCGGCGCAGCAGCCGCCGCTGGTCGGCGTCGGTGCCCACGCCGAAGCCGTTCCAGTAGGTGACGGCGTCGAACCGGCCGTCCAGGCGGACCGCGTAGAAGTCGGCCTGGTGGACCGTCAGCGAGCCGGCCCCGAGGTCGGTGGCCAGGCCCTCGGCCTGGTCGGCGCGGTCGCTGAGCTCGACGGCGGTGACGGCGTAGCCGGCCCGGGCGGTGGCCACGGCCGTGGTGCCGTACCCGGCGCCCAGCTCCAGGACCCGGCGCGCGGCCGGGTCGGCGTACGCGCGCAGCAGGTCCACGCGCGCGGTGTCGCGCGCCGTGACCCGGGCGTCCGCCCGGGCCCACCAGGCACCGGTCACCGAGTAGAACTCACGTACCCATTCCATGGGGTGAGCCAAGCACACCAGGGCCCGCGCTCCCACCGCGTTTCGCCGGTCGCCGCGCCCGAACGGCCGCCGCCCGCCGACGGCACCTGGCCCGGTGGCGGGTCGGGCGCCCGACCCGCCACCGGGCGGCGGTCACGGTGTCGTGGGGGCCGCGCAGCCGTGCGAGGCCGCCGAGCGCCGGGCGAACTCCGCGAGCGCCCGCCGCTGGTAGGCCGCGTCGGCGCGCGGCTCGCGATCCCGTGTCCCGTCCCGGTCGTAGCTGTCGAAGTTCTCCACCTTCTCGGCGGTGAACAGCGCGCGGTCGCCCGCGCCGCACTCGGCGCTGCCCCACCACTGGTGCAGTTGCGGCACGTCCGCGTAGCCCGCGCGCTCGCGCGCGAAGTCCGGCCGGGAGGCGGACAGCCTGCCCTGGCTCCGCAGCACGTGGCGCATTTCCTCCGCGTACGGCCCGTACAGCGCGCGCAGCCGGTACCGCCACCGGGCCCCGTCCTCGCCGACCACGCACGCCTCGTACGGGGCGCGGGCGCGGGTGCTCTCCCACGCGTGCGGGACCCGGAGGCCGCCCCGGGGCGTGCCGGCGGCGGCGACCCCGGCACAGGTCCCGTCGGCGCCGCGCAGGGGCACGTACTCGCGCTCGTTGACCGGCAGTGGCACCGATGTCGGGTCCTTGCCCAGCCGCGCGTCACAACCCCAGTGCCGGGCGGCCTTCTTGGCGGTGGCGGTGGCCACGCGGGCGAAGGCGGCACGGCTGTCGGGGTTGTCCAGGGTGCTGTCCTCCTCCTCGACCCGCGCCGTGACCAGCAGGTCGTTCGGGGAGTCCGCGCAGTCCAGGACGACGGAGGTGTGGGCCGCGCGCAGTGCGTCGGAGCCCCTGTCGTCCGTGGCGAAGATCCCCGTCCAGCCGTCGCCGAGCGGCACCGGGGCCGGGCCCCGGGGCAGCGAGGCGTCGCCCTCGCCGAAGTGGCTCTCGTACGCGCCACGCGTGGGTACGCCGCTGACGGTGACCGTGACGGAGGCCTCGACGGTGGGCTTGCCCGCGTTGTACTCCAGGTCCCGTCGCACCGAGCAGCGCACCCGCAGCGATCCCTGGTCCTCGCCCCCGGCGAACGAGCCCGTGGCGCGCTGGCCGCCGTCGCCCTTCTTCAGCGGCCCGTCGCCGAGGATGGCCCGCGCCTCACGCTTGGCCAGTACGCCCTCGCACGCGCCGCCCAGCAGCTTGTCGTTCTTGTAGCGGTCGTAGCCGCCGCCGAACCAGTAGTGGGCACCGGCGGCCAGTCCCAGCACCACCACCAGCGCCCCGACCCGCCGCGCGGAGCGCCACCGCCGCGCCCGCGCCGCCTCCCGCTCGCGCGCCGTGGGGCCCTCGTGCGTGGCGGGTTCGGCCACGGCGTCCTCGCGCGCGCCGTCCTGGTCACTCGCGCCCGCCTCCCGTACGTCCGCGCCGTCCGCGCGCGCGGCGTCCCGGGGCGCGGGGTCGTGGGCGTCGTCCTCGGTCCTCGCGTCGCGGCCTGGCTCGGTGGGGGCGTCGTGGGGTTCGGTCACTTCGTCATCACCTCGTCGGGGCTCTGCCAGCGCGGGGACCCGCAGTGCTGCGAGGCCGTGATCATGTTGGCGACGCCCACCGCGGTGCGGGCCGGCACCAGGTGGTCGCGCGAGGTCAGGTCGCTGGCGAAGCCGGCACGCACCGGGTAGTCCACGCGTACCCGCAGGTCGTGCGAGAGGCGTACGCGGCCGTCGAGCCCGCCGGGGCACTCCAGCCGCAGCCACGCGGTGACCTCGCCGCCGTGGAGTGTCGCGTCGTAGGTCAGCTCGCCGCTGCCGCCGCGCGGCGCCGCCCAGGTGGCCACGGGCTCCACGAGCTTGCCGGGCGAGAGGTCCGCCTCCTCGCCGGGGAGCGCGGCCACCGCCTGGATACGCACCCGCGCGTCGGGCTCCCACGCGTCCCCGCCGCCGCCCCAGGCCAGCGTGCAGTCGATCAGCGCGCGGCTGGGCCGGCGGGGGTCGGCGAACACGCCGAACTCCTCGGCCCGCCCAGCGGAGTCGGAGGGAAGCAGGTGGCGCAGCTCGGCCGCCGGCAGCATGCCTCCGCAGAACTTCTCCAACTGCTCGCGGTTCTCGGCTAGTTGGGCGTCTCTACGCTCGGCGCGCAGCAGCACGTACGTCGTGATGCCGACCGCCACCAGTACCAGCGCCACCAGCCAGCGCAGCCACACCCAGCCCCAGAGCCTCCGCATTCCGCCCCCGTCGGTCCCGGCCCACCGGCCCGCACACCATCCCAGTGCGCTGACGGGTACCGGTCAACCAGCATCGCCAGGGTAAACACGGCGTGATCTTCGCGCGCAACCCACCACCCCCCACCGGCGCCCCACCCCCTCGCTCCCGCGCCCGCCCCGCGCGGGCCCGCGACGCCGACTCCCCGCCGCCCAGGCCCCATAGGCCAGCCGTATAGAAGGTTGGGATTGTTACGGAAGTGGCCCGGTGTCCCACAGTGAGTGGCGGCCGGGCGCCAGCCCGGCCCGGGAGGGCCGATCGCGCCACGGGCCGGTCGGGACGGACTTCTTCTCCCAGCGTTCCCCCCACCGTCTTTGGAGGACCACTCGTCATGAGGCTCCGCACCCTACTGCGCACCGCGCTCGCCCCCGCGCTGATCGCCGCCGCGGCCCTGTCCGCGCAGACCGCCCAGGCCGCCGACGGCACGCCCGAACCCACCGCGCCCAGCACGCGGATCGTCGGCGGCGGCCCGGCCAGCGAGACCTACTCGTTCATGGGCTCCATGCAGGTCCAGGGCCGCCACGGCTGTGGCGCCTCGCTCATCAAGAGCCAGTGGATGGTCACGGCGGCCCACTGCGTGGCCGGCCAGCAGCCCGGCAACTTCCGCATACGCATCGGCTCCAACGACCACACCAGCGGCGGCACGCTCGCCGGCGTCTCGCAGATCATCCGCCACCCCCGGTACGGGCAGGTCGGCCCGTACGACATCGCGCTGCTGCGGCTGAGCCAGCCCGTGGCCAACCAGCCGGTCGCCATCGCCGCCACCTCGCCGGCCGAGGGCACCGCCACCCGCCTGCTGGGGTGGGGCCAGACGTGCGGCACGCCCGGTTGCGGCGCCGCGCCGCGCGGCCTCAAGCAGCTCGACACGCGCATCAACCCGGACCGGATGTGCAGCACCAACTTCAACAGCGCCGTCGAGCTGTGTGTCTACGGCGGCCGGACGGCCACCGCCTGTTACGGCGACTCCGGTGGCCCGGCCCTGCTCAAGGAGGGTGGCACCTGGCGGCTGGCCGGCGCGACCAGTCGCGCGGGCGCCAACAGCCAGATCTGCGGCACCGGTGACGCCACCGTCTACACCGACGTGACCGCCCACCAGCAGTGGATCGCCCAGCAGACGGGCGGCCTGCGCACCAGCTAGTGACCGCACCTCGCAGCCGGCCCCCCGGGCCCGTTCCGCGCCCTCGCGGACCGGGCGCGGGGGCCGCTCACCCGGGAACGCCCCGCGCCGCAGGGCCGGTTGGGGCGCGGCGGCACCCGGGGCGGGCGTGGGACCCGGCAGCCGATCGGGGGCTCCGGGGCCCGGGGCGGGTCGGACGATCGCCACGGGGTCGCGTCCGCCCCGCTCCACCGGAGCGCGCGGGCGCCGGTGGCGGGCGGTCAGAAGACCGACTCGGCCTCGTCCATCCGGTCCGCCGGCACCCGCTTGAGCTCGGTGACCGCCTCGGCCAGCGGCACCAGCGCCACCTCCGTGCCGCGCAGCGCCGTCATCATGCCGAAGTCACCACGGTGCGCGGCCTCCACGGCGTGCCAGCCGAACCGGGTGGCCAGCACCCGGTCGTAGGCGGTGGGCGTGCCGCCGCGCTGGACGTGGCCGAGAATGACCGGGCGGGCCTCCTTGCCCAGGCGGTTCTCCAGCTCGGCCGCCAGCCGGTTGCCGATGCCCGTGAACCGCTCGTGGCCGTACTGGTCGATCGCGCCCTTCTGGTAGTCCATGGATCCCTCGGCGGGGTGCGCGCCCTCGGCGACGCAGATCACGGCGAACTTCTTGCCCCGCGCGAACCGCTCCTCGACCATCTTCACCAGGTCGGCCACGTCGAACGCCCGCTCCGGCAGGCAGATGCCGTGCGCGCCACCGGCCATGCCGGACTCCAGCGCGATCCAGCCCGCGTGCCGCCCCATGACCTCCACGACCATGACCCGCTGGTGCGACTCGGCGGTGGTCTTCAGGCGGTCGATCGCCTCGGTGGCCACACCGACGGCGGTGTCGAAGCCGAAGGTGCGGTCGGTGGCCGAGATGTCGTTGTCGATGGTCTTCGGCACGCCCACGACCGGCATACCCGCGTCCGCGAGCATCCGGGCCGCGGTCAGCGTGCCCTCGCCACCGATCGGGATGAGCGCGTCGATCCCGTACGAGCGGGCCAGCTCCTCGCAGTTCTCGGCGGCCTCGCGCAGCCGGGCGCGCTCCAGGCGGGCCGAGCCGAGGATGGTGCCGCCCCGGGCGAGGATGCCGCTGACGGCATCGAGGTCGAGGGGCCTGAACCGGCCGTCGAGGAGCCCCTTGAAGCCGTCCTCGAAGCCGATGACCTCGTCGTCGTGTCCGGCGACGGCACGGTGCACGACCGACCGGATCACGGCGTTGAGGCCGGGGCAGTCGCCCCCGGCGGTGAGCACTCCGATGCGCATCCTGGTCCTTCTCCTGCTCCTGGGGTTCCCCGTGGGCCGGGGCCGGGGGAGGTACATATGAGCTCGTCCGATTGTTTCACGGGCCCGAAGCTCCCGCGCACCCCACGAGTCATGCGCCATATCCCCGGCCCCGGGTAGTGTCAAGAGGGAAAGTCCGCCGGGGCGGGTGGTTCTTCGTTCGACTCGGCGGCAGCGGGGTGCCCGTCTCCCCCGGAGCGCCCCGCGCCGGCGCCGACGTACCGGCCGACCGGCGTGGGCCACGGAGCGACCGCGCCGCGCCGGGCGGCGGCGCCCCGCACGGCGGGCGGGCCGGCCGGCCCCGTGGCGTACGCCGCGCGCGGGGGGCGGGGCGCCGGGCCGCACCGTAGGACCAGCCGGGTAGCACCGGCGAGCAACAGCCGACGCAGCCGAAGGATCGGAGAGCACGCGTGACGCGCAGCGTGTATGTGACCGGGATCGACCGCGGTGACGGCCGCCAGGTCGTCGAGCTGGGAGTCATGGAACTCCTGACCCGCCACGTGGACCGGGTGGGCGTCTTCCGCCCCCTGACGCACGACCGGCCCGACCGGCTCTACGAGCTGCTGCGCGCCCGCTACCGGCTCACCCAGCCCTCGGAGACGGTCTACGGACTCGGCTACGACGAGGCCGCCACCCTGCAGGCCGAGCGGGGCACCGACGAGCTGGTCTCCGAGCTGGTCACCCGCTTCCACGCGGTGGCCCGGGACCACGAGTACGTGTTGGTGCTGGGTAGCGACTACGCGGCCACCAGCCTCCCCGACGAGCTGCACCTGAACGCGCGGCTGGCCAACGAGTTCGGCGCCGCCGTCATCACCGTGGTCGGCGGGCAGGACCAGAGCGCCGAGTCGGTGCGCTCCGAAGCCCGCAACGCCTACCGCGCCTACCAGGCGCACGGCTGCGACGTGGTGGCCCTGGTGGTCAACCGGACCGTGCCGGCCGACCGCGAGGAGATCGCCGGGCCGCTGGGCGAGCAGCTGCCGATCCCCTGCTACGCGCTGCCCGAGGACGGCTCCCTGTCGGCGCCCACCGTGCGCCAGGTGGTGCACGCGCTGGGCGCCGAGATACTGCTGGGCGACGACTCGGGGCTGGCCCGCGACGTACGCGACGTCGTCTTCGGCGGCGCCATGCTGCCCACCTTCCTGCCCGCCCTGACCGAGGGGGCCCTGGTGGTCACCCCGGGCGACCGAGCTGACCTGATCATCGGCTCGCTGGCCGCGCACACCGCGGGCGCCCCACCCATCGCGGGCGTGCTGCTGACCCTGGACGCCCGCCCCGGGCCCGACATCCTGGCCCTGGCCTCCCGGCTCGCCCCCGGCACGCCGGTGGTCTCCGTATCGGGCGGCAGCTTCCCGACGGCGGCCGAACTGTTCGCGCTGGAGGGCAAGCTGAGCGCGACCGTGCCGCGCAAGGCGGAGACCGCGCTGGGCCTGTTCGAGCGGCACGTGGACACCGCCGAGCTGACCGACCGCATCTCGGTGGCCCGCTCCGGCCGGGTCACGCCGATGATGTTCGAACACGAGCTCCTGGAGCGCTCGCGCTCCCGGCGGCGCCGCGTCGTGCTACCCGAGGGCACCGAGGAGCGGGTGCTGCGCGCCGCCGACGTCCTGCTGCGCCGCGACGTGTGCGACCTGACGCTGCTCGGCGGACAGGACGCGGTCCGCCGGCGCGCCACCGACCTGGGCATCGACCTGTCCGGCGCGCAGATCGTCGACCCGCACACCTCGCCGCTGCGCGAGCGCTTCGCGGAGCTGTACGCGCGGCTGCGCGCGCACCGGGGCGTCTCGTACGAGCTGGCCCACGACGTCGTCGCCGACGTCTCCTACTTCGGCACCCTGATGGTGCGGGAGGGCCTGGCCGACGGCATGGTCTCGGGGGCCGCGCACTCCACGGCGGCCACCATCCGGCCCGCCTTCGAGGTGATCAAGACGGCGCCGGGGGCGCAGATCGTCTCGTCGGTGTTCTTCATGTGCCTGGCCGACCGGGTCCTGGTCTACGGCGACTGCGCGGTCAACCCCGACCCCGACGCCGAGCAGCTCGCGGACATCGCCATCCAGTCGGCGGCCACCGCCGCCCAGTTCGGCGTCACGCCCAAGATCGCCATGCTGTCGTACTCCACCGGCACCTCGGGCTCGGGCGCGGACGTGGACAAGGTCCGCAGGGCCACCGAGCTGGTCCGCGAGCGCCGGCCCGACCTGCCGGTGGAGGGGCCCATCCAGTACGACGCGGCCGTGGACGCGGCCGTGGCCGCCACCAAGCTGCCCGACTCCCAGGTCGCCGGGCAGGCCACCGTGCTGATCTTCCCCGACCTGAACACCGGCAACAACACCTACAAGGCCGTCCAGCGCTCGGCCGGCGCCGTCGCCGTCGGCCCGGTCCTGCAGGGCCTGCGCAAGCCGGTCAACGACCTCTCGCGCGGCGCGCTCGTCCAGGACATCGTCAACACCGTGGCGATCACCGCCATCCAGGCCCAGGGCGAGGCGCCCACCGGCGCGGCCCCCGCAGAGAAAGCGTCCCGCACGTGAACCCCTCCCCCGACCGCACCCGGGTGCTGGTCCTCAACTCCGGCTCGTCCTCGGTCAAGTACCAGCTCCTCGACATGGCCGACGGCAACCGGCTGGCCGCCGGCATCGTCGAGCGCGTCGGCGAGGGCGAGGTACCCGACCACACGGCCGCCCTGGAACGCGTCTCCGCCGAGCTCTCCGCGCGGGGCCTTGGCCTGGACTCGCCCACGCTGGCCGCCGTCGGCCACCGCGTCGTCCACGGCGGCACCCGCTTCACCGAGCCGACGCTGATCACCGACGACGTGCTGGCCGAGGTCGAGAAGCTGGCGCCGCTGGCCCCGCTGCACAACCCGGCCAACGTGACCGGCATCAGGGTGGCCCGTTCCCTGCGCCCCGACCTGCCGCAGGTCGCCGTCTTCGACACCGCCTTCCACTCCACGATGCCGGAGGCCGCCGCCCGGTACGCCATCGACGTGGACACCGCCGACCGGTACGGGGTGCGGCGCTACGGCTTCCACGGCACCTCGCACGCCTACGTCTCCCGCGCCGTGGCCGACCTGCTCGGCGAGGACGTGGCCGACCTCAACACGATCGTGCTGCACCTGGGCAACGGGGCCAGCGCCTCGGCGGTGGTCGGCGGCGTGTGCGTGGACACCTCGATGGGGCTCACGCCGCTGGAGGGGCTGGTCATGGGCACCCGCTCGGGCGACCTGGACCCCGCCGCGATCTTCCACCTGGCCCGGGTCGGCGGCATGTCCGTGGACGAGATCGACATCCTGCTCAACAAGCACAGCGGGCTGATCGGACTGTGCGGCGACAACGACATGCGCGAGATCGGCCGCCGGATGGGCGAGGGCGACCAGGACGCGCAGCTCGCCTTCGACGTCTACGTCCACCGGCTGCGCAAGTATGTGGGCGCGTACACCGCGGTGCTCGGCCGGGTGGACGCCATCGCCTTCACCGCGGGCGTGGGCGAGAACTCGGCCGCCGTCCGCGAGGCCACGCTGCGCGGGCTCGGCGGACTCGGTATCGAGGTGGACACGGTCCGCAACGCGCTGCGCGGCAGCGGCGGGCGGCTGATCTCGACCACGGGCAGCCCGGTGGCCGTGGCCGTGATACCGACCGACGAGGAGCTGGAGATCGCCACCCAGACGTACCGGCTGGTCACCGCGTAACCGTCCGCGCGGCGCCGCCACCCGTTCGACCGGCCCGAGCGGCCCAATAAATTCCGCCCCGAAACAAACGGATAGGATCTGCCTCATGCGCCGTTCCAAAATCGTCTGCACCCTGGGTCCCGCCGTCGACTCCTTCGACCAGCTCAAGTCGCTGATCGAGTCGGGCATGAACGTGGCCCGCTTCAACATGAGCCACGGTTCCCACTCGGAGCACGAGGAGCGGTACCACCGTCTCCGCAAGGCGTCCGAGGAGACCGGCCGCGCGGTGGGCGTGCTCGCCGACCTCCAGGGCCCCAAGATCCGCCTGGAGACCTTCGCCGACGGGCCGGTGGAGCTGGTGCGCGGTGACGAGTTCACCATCACCACCGAGGACGTCGCCGGCGACCGGACCATCTGCGGCACCACCTACAAGGGCCTGCCCGGAGACGTCTCCAAGGGCGAGTCGATCCTCATCAACGACGGCAACGTCGCCCTCCAGGTGATCGAGGTGGACGGGCCACGGGTGCGCTCCATCGTCATCGAGGGCGGCGTCATCTCCGACCACAAGGGCATCAACCTGCCCGGCGTGTCCGTCAACGTGCCCGCGCTGTCCGAGAAGGACGTCGAGGACCTGAGGTTCGCGCTGGAGCTGGGCTGCGACCTGGTCGCGCTCTCCTTCGTCCGCGACGCCGCCGACGTACGCGACGTGCACCGGGTCATGGACCAGGTGGGCCGGCGCGTGCCGGTGATCGCCAAGGTGGAGAAGCCGCAGGCGGTGGCCAACATGGAGGAGGTCGTCGCGGCCTTCGACGGGGTCATGGTGGCCCGGGGCGACCTGGCGGTGGAGTACCCGCTGGAGAAGGTCCCGATGGTGCAGAAGCGGCTCATCGAGATGTGCCGCCGCAACGCCAAGCCGGTGATCGTGGCGACCCAGATGATGGAGTCGATGATCACCAACTCCCGCCCGACGCGCGCCGAGGCCTCGGATGTGGCCAACGCGATCCTGGACGGGGCGGACGCGGTGATGCTCTCCGCCGAGTCCTCGGTCGGCGCCTACCCGCTGGAGACGGTCAAGACGATGTCGCGCATCGTCACCGCCGCCGAACAGGAACTCCTCGCGCGCGGCCTGCAGCCGCTGGTGCCCGGCAAGAAGCCGCGCACCCAGGGCGGCGCGGTCGCCCGCGCCGCCGCCGAGATCGCCGACTTCCTGGGCGCCAAGTCGCTGGTGGCCTTCACCAAGTCCGGTGACACGGCCCGCCGCCTGTCCCGCTACCGGGCCCAGCAGCCGATCCTGGCCTTCACCACGGACACCCTGACGCGCAACGTGCTGACGCTGAGTTGGGGCGTGGAGACGTTCGTGGTCCCGCACGTGGACAACACCGACGCCATGGTGGACCTGGTCGACGCGGAGCTGCTGAAGCTGGGCCGCTACAACGACGGCGACACCATGATCATCACGGCCGGTTCGCCGCCCGGCGTGCCCGGCACCACCAACATGGTCCGCGTCCACCACCTGGGCGGCTGAGCCAGGCACCCCCGCCCGCGTGACCGTGGGCCGCGCCGCCGCGTGTGCGGCGGCGCGGCCCACGGCCCGTCACCTCTCCCGGTGGCGCGGCCCGGCCGTAGCGCACGGCGGGCGGCGGACACCTCGGCCCGTCGAACCCGCCCGCGCCCTGGTCACTTCCCGGTCTGGTACAGGTGCATGCCGGGCACCGTCAGCGTCCCGCCGAGCTGGCCCGCCTGCGTCACCCGCACCTTGGTGAAGAAGAGTTCGGGAAGCGTCAACGGCGGTGGCGCGTCGGGGCTGAAGGTGACCGGGATGATGCCCAGGAGGTTGCCCCTCAGCTCCTCCGTGTACATCGTCACGGTGCCGTCGCGCATCGTCGAGTTGCTGCCTTTACGCGCGTCGACATGGGTGTTCGTGCCGCCGGGACCGACGACCGTCTGCCGCAGGTCGCGGATGTCCACGCTGCTCGCGGTGAACTTCAGGACCAGCTTCTCCCGGCCGCTCCACGTCTTCACCTTGACGATGCCCTCGTAGTTCAGGCCGTGCAGGGCGAGCAGGCTGCTCTCCAGGATCCACGGCTCCTCGGGCAGCAGCGGGATGCCCTCCTCCAGCTTGGCCTCGCGCAGCGCCTTCGCGTCCCGGGTCGGACACGGGTAGGACCGCGGGTCGTCGGCCGAGGGCGGCGTCGGCTTCGCGCTCGGATCGGTCCCCTGCTGGGCGTCGTCCCCCGCGTCGTCCTTGGCCTCGTCCGCGCTCCTGGCGTCGTCGGTCCCGGCGTCGTCGGTCCCCTCAGCCCGCTCCGCCTGTTCCCGATCGGCCTTCTCGGCGGCCTCGCGCTGCGCCCGCTCGATCCGCTCCTTGAGCCGCGCGGCCTTCTCCCTGGTCGCGGCATCGGCCTCGGCGGCCTCGTCCGCGTCCTGGCCTGACGTCGCGTCAGACTTGTTCGGTGGGGCGCTCGTTGCCGTGCCCGCGTCGGTGTCGCCGTCGGCGTCAGCGCCCTGGCCGCCGCTGTCCGGGCGGGGGGTGGAGGTGCTGGGCGCCGGGGTGGCCGGCTCCTCGCCCTTCTTCCCGTCGAGCAGGTCTCTGATCTTGTCGCCCAGACCCAGCGGATCGAGCGGGTTCCGCGTCTCACTCGCGGACGGGCTCGGCGTGGTGCTCGGCCGCCGCGTCGCGTCCTGGGGCGCGGAGGTGGCGGGTTGGGGCCCGTCCGGCGCCGCCGGGGTCACCCGCTCGCGCCTGTCCGCCTCGGGTTCGGCCCGCGCCGAGGCGCTCGGGTCGGGCTCGCGACGATCGGCCGCCTCACCGCTGGGCGAGGGCGAACCACCGTGCGTACGGCCCGCGTTGGCCTCCTGGGACGGCTTCGGCTGCTGTCCGGCATCGGACCCGCCGTCCGGCTGGGGATCGCCCTTGGCCTCCCGCTTGGGGTTCTGCCGGGCGTCCCGCGCGGCCTCGTCGCCCTTCGGCCGCGCGTCGTCCTGCTGTTCCGGCTCGTCGGGTTGGGTGACGCAGGGGCCGGGCTTGAAGCGGTCCTTGGCCTGGGTGTCGGCCTGGGCGAGTTGCGGCGTGAGCCCCATGCCCATCAGCACGGCGGTCGGCATGGCGGCCAAGGCGATGGCCTTGCCCGCGGGCATCTGCAGTCGGTTCAGCATCGATTTCTTCGGGGCGGCGTGCCGCGGCCCCGTTCTGGCCCGGCGGCGAGTCTCGCCCTCCCGGCGGGTCTCGCCTTCCGGCGGCCCCTGTTCACCCCGCACGGTGCCTCCCATTCCTGGATTCCTGGTCCGTCGCGGTCCCGGCGTCCGCCGCCTCCCGAGCGTCCTCCACGCCCCGATCCGGCTCGGGCCCAACGGCCTGCGCGTCCTTCGTCGATTCCCCGGAGAGCACCTCACCGGGCGCCCACGAGACGCCCAGAGCACCGCCGAACAGCGCCAGCAGGAAGCCCACCAGGAAGCCCCCGAAGTTGGAGACGACCAGCGAGACCAGGCCCAGCAGGATCGCGGCGACCCCCGCGAAGACCCGGGTGGCGGACTGGAACCACATGGTCAGGCCCAGCACCACCAGCAGTACGCCGATGATCAGCGAACCCGAGCCGGCGGTGGTGGCCATCCGGATGGTCAACTGGCCCATGGTGAGGTTGGCGTACGGGAAGTACGCGATGGGCAGCCCGCCGAGCAGCGTCAGCAGCCCCGCCCAGAACGGGCGCTGCCAGCGCCACGCGCGAAACGTCGTCCGCCAGTGGCGAACCCGGTCACGCGCCCCCGGCGACCCGGCGCCCATCGAAACCCCCGGCGACTCGGCACTCATCGAAAACAGCTCCCTGGGGCTGGCGATCGCATCGTCGATCGCGGATGTTCACTGCGTGGGCACGGGGGTGAGGGGCGAGGCCCCCCACCCGCGTCAGTGCCTCAGTAGCACTCGTGCTTGCCCTTTTTGACATTCATGGACAGGCCCGAGAGCTTGAAGGTGCCCGCGCTGGTCGCCCAGGCGGTCTGCTTGACATCCTTCAACAGCGCCCTGTCGGCCTCCTGGGCGAACGAACCGGGGTCCGCCTTGTCACCCTTCTTGATGCCAGGGCCGTACTTCGTGTCGCCCGCCGCCACACCGATGTTGATGTCCGTGAACGTCGCATCGGCGTTCAACTGGTCGAGATCGATGTAGAGGTTCTTCGCCTCGACCGGCTTGCCCGCCTTCGTACCGGCCGACAGCTTCAGCGACACGTCGCCGAAGAGCGGGACCGGAATGACGACGGACTGGCAGAGATTCTTGATCGTGGCACTGTCGAACGCCGACACCGCGACGGGGACCTGCTTGCCCCCGTGCTGCGCGTCGATCGCGCCGTACTGGACGAACCCCTTGCCGTCGAGTTCTCCGGCGGTGACCTTGAACTGCTGGCCGGAGACGCTGAACGATGCCGCCAGCGCCCCCTGTGAGAGGGCCACGCCGATGGCGGCCGTCGCAGCGACACTGGGCACCATGACGACGGCGAACCGCTTCCATCTGGTCCCGCCACGAGCCAGGGACTCCATGACTTTCCTCCTTCTCGGACGTACATCCCCGGACCGGGGTCATCCGCTGTGACCACAGCGACCCTGGTCTGAGATGGGAGAAGTGCTACGTCCTCGGAAAGGAGAGCGCCCGCGCCGGGTGCGACGCACCCAGAACACCGGCGATCACCCCCGAGCGACAACCACTGCCGCGCTGGGCGCGCGGCCTTGCCGGACAGGCCCTGCCACGCGGGCAGAGACCCCCCTGTCCTGGAGGCCGGCTCGACTACCGCCGGCCCGCTCGGTGGGGACCCACGAACCCTCCACCTCCGGCTGGCTGCCGCGGCGTTGGAATGGACCGAGCTTGGCCGATCGTGGTCCATCCACGGCTTCGACACAAGGGGTTCATTACTTGCGAGTAACGCCCGGATAACCGAAGCGCCGCTGGCCGATATCGGCCGCACACACAGGGTCGCCGGCCCGCCGCCGGAAAGTAACGGATAAGCCGCTAAAAACCAGACATATAACCGGCGATCACTTACTACGAGTAACAGCGGTCGCGATTACCAAGTTTTGGTAAAGCGCGACCGCTGCGTCGTTTGGATCGAGGTGTGTCGACGGTGTGAAAGAAGCGGGTCAGAACAGCACGCGCGCGAGCGCGCCCCGGGCGGCGATCACGCGGGAGTCGTCTACGCCGATCACCTCGAAAAGCTCCAACAGCCGCAGCCGGGCGGTCTCCCGCTCCTCGCCCACGGTCCGCTTCACCAGTTCCACCAGGCGCCCGAAGGCGTCTTCCACATGCCCGCCGACCAGATCCAGGTCGGCCGCCGCCAGCTGCGCGCCCACCTCGGTGGGGCGATCCGCCGCGTCCTTGCGGACCCGCTGGGCGTCCAGTCCGCTCACCCGACCCAGCAGCCGGGTCTGCGCGAGGCCCAACTTGGCCTCCGCGTTGGCCGGCTCCTCGGCCAGCACACCCTGGTACGCCTGCTCGGCGCCGGCCAGGTCGCCCGCGTCCAGGGCCTGGTGCGCGGCCGAGAGCGCCGCGTCGTGCGGGCCGGGGGGCGGCTCGCTCGCCTCGGCGGAGTCCGCGAGCGCCTCCGGGTCCACCGGCGCGCCGACGATGCCGAACTGCTGCTCGGCGGCCTGGATGAGCTGGTCGAGCACCTGCCGGATCTGCGCCTCGGGCGCGGATCCCTGGAACAGCGGCACCGGCTGGCCGGCGACCACCGCGAAAACGGCCGGAATGCTCTGCACACCGAACTGCTGGAAGAGCGCCTGGTTCGCCTCGACGTCGATCTTCGCGAGGACGAACCGGCCCGCGTACTCCTGCGTCAGCCGCTCCAGAGTGGGGCTGAGCTGCTTGCACGGCCCACACCAGTCGGCCCAGAAGTCGATGACGACCGGGACCTCGGTGGAGCGCTGGAGGACCTCCTGCTGGAAGTCCGCCTCGTCAACATCGATCACCAGTCGCACGGAGCCGGGGGCCGCGCCCCCCTGGGCCGACCGCTGGGCCCGTGCCTGCTCCGCCTTCTGCTTGGCTTCCCCGGCCGCCTTCACAGCGGCGAGGTCGACTACTCCCATGGGCAAATTCCGTGGCTGCATGAGTACATCCTCCCCCTTCCGCGCGGCGATCGGAAAACACTTCGCGTCATGTGCCCACCAGGTCCCCCGGTAACGCTCCGCCGGCGTGCGGAGCGAGGGGCGGGCCTAGCGGTGACACCCCCGCGAGGGGTGTCGGGTGCTGGCGCCGGGTCCCCACCCGGGCCGTCAGGTTCGCTGGGCTGTGGCTGCCACTCTTTCGCTACGAGTCGTAGCGTAACTGGCAGCCCCCAGCCGCCGACAAGGCGCCCGAACGATACGGTTCGTGATCTCGCTCACGACGCCCCTCCCCGCCCTGGTTACCCAGGGGTAAGGTCGCCCGCATGCCGTGTCCCACGCACCGCCGCAGCTCCCGCCGCACCGGTCGTCCCCGCAGCACGGAGGCCAACCGCGCGATCCTCGACGCGACCCGCGCGGCACTGGTCGAGCTGGGCTGGGGAAAGCTGACGATGAGCGATGTCGCGGCCCGCGCCAAGGTCGCCAAGACGACGCTGTACCGGCGCTGGGCGGGCAAGAACGAGCTGGTCGTGGACGCGGTGGCGGACCTCTTCGACGAGCACCTGGAACTGCACGACCGGGGCAGCCTGTACGCCGACGTCGAGGGCGTGGTGCTCCAGTTCGCCGCGCTCCTGGAACGCCCGGAGACCAAGACGGCCCTGATGGCCGTGGTGGCCGAATCCACTCGGGACGAGGCGCTGCGCGACCGTATCCGCTCGGCGATCGTCGAGCGGCAGAAGCGACTGGTCCTGCTCGGCCGGGAGCGCGCCCAGGCGCGGGGCGAGCTCCCCGGCGACGGCGATCCGTCGGTGGCGGCCAGCCAGGCCGACCTGATCTTCGACCTGATCGCCGGCACGGTCGTGCACCGGTCCCTGGTGAGCGCCGAACCGGTGAACGCCGAGTGGGCCGCCACCTTCAGCGCCCTGGTGGTCACCGGCGTCCAGGCCACCCTCGGCACCCCCGCGAGCGCCTCTGCGAGTACGGCCACCACACCATCCCCACCCGCCACAGCCGACACCTCCGACGGCGCGATCCGCTGCGCCACCTGCGGCGCGGCCCTACCCCCCGCGCCGCCCCCCACCCCCACCGGCACGACACCGGCGGGCTGAGCCGGACCACGGCAGGGACCTGCTCCGCAGCCGACCCGGGCGGGGGCCGCGCGCGAGCCGAGCCGGAGGCCGGCCACCCACCCGGACCCGGCCGGAGCCCACCCGTGGGGGCCGCCTTCCCGCGCGCGTCAGATGTCGCCCTGTCGCGCCACCTGCCCTTTCCTGGCGCTGAGTTGACGCACGCGCCGAGTCGAGTCCGGTCGCGTTCCGCCGAGGTGGGCCAGGGGCACCGCCTACCGGGCTCGCCTCCGCTGCGCCGGGTTCACCCGCGCGCCGCCTCGCCCGCCGCCTCCACCCGCCGTGAGCCGCGCCCGTCCACGTAGCAGCCACCGCTCCACGCGAGCGCACTCCCCACGCCGCAGGTCCGCACGTGGACACACTCCCCCGCGCCCCACATCCCGCCCTGCCGCGCGGGGTTCGCTCGCGCGACGGCCATCGCCCCGCACGCCACGCACGCCCCACCGCCTCACGCGCCCAGCGCGCCCGCGCGTCACGTCCCGCGCTGTCGGGCCGAGTTCGCGTCCCAGCGTGGCCCGAACAGGGCTCCGTCCACGGCCCCGCCGCCCGGCCCGCCACCGGCCGGCCCGCCGCCGACGCCTCAGGCCGGCCCGTCCCGCCGCGCGATCCGCCGCTCGGTGGGGCGGGCGCGGCACGGGTGTCTTTCGGCCAGGGGGAGCCGCCTGGATGGGGGTGCGCACACCACCAACCCCTAGGGGAAATGCTCATCCCAGTACGGGGGTTCACCGGATGGTGGCGGGCCGGGTCGGTGGACGACCATCGGATCATGACCTCACGGACCAGCCGACCCCCCTCCCGTGGCGCCCTCGGGCTGACCGCCCTCGCGGTGGTACTCGCCGCCGCGAGCGCGACCCCGGCCGTGGCCGCCCCGGCCGCCGCGCACCCGACCCCGCAGGCCGCGTCCCGCGTCGACCAGGCGCGCGGCACCCTGCTGTCGGTGACGACTCTCCAGCGGGCGCCCCGCGCGCGGGTGGCGGAGGTCGTCGCGGCCAACGGCGTGCGGACCAGCGCGGTGCGCTACGGCGTCTCGACCTACCGCCTGACCTACGCGACCATCACGCCGACCGGCCAGCCCACCACCGCCTCCGCGCTCTTCGTCCTCCCCGACGGCGGTGACAGGCGTCTGTCCACCGTGGCCGAGCACCACGGCACCATGGCCTACCGGGGCGGCGCGCCCTCCATGGGCGACGACTACTCCACCCTGGCCGGGTGGTTGTACGCCTCGGGCGGTCGGGCCGCCGTCGCCCCGGACTACCTGGGCCTGGGCACCGGGCCCGGCACCCATCCGTACGTGGACACGGCCTCCTCCGTCTCGGCGTCCGTGGACGCGCTGCGGGCCGCGCGCCAGGCCGCCCCCCGGTTCGGACGCACACTCACCCGCGACGTGCACGTGACCGGCTTCTCGCAGGGCGGGCAGGTCGCGATGGCGGTGGCCCGCGAGCTGAGCCGGGGCGTCGACCGGCACCTGCGACCGCGCTCGCTGGCCCCGGTCGCCGGCCCGTACGACATCGCGGGCCAGGAGTTGCCCGCGCTCTTCGACGGCCGGATCAGGGACAGCTCGGCCGTCTACTACCTCACGTACTTCCTGACCGCCCAGAACCGGCTGCACCACCTGTACGAGGACCCGCGCGAGGTCTATCGCGAGCCCTACGCCAGCACCGTGGAGGCCCTGTTCGACAACGACCACCCGGAGGAGGAGATCGTGAAGGGCCTCGCGCCCTCCGTCAGCGAGTTGCTCACCGACGAGTGGGCCGAGCGCCTGAAGCACCCCACCGGCAAGCTCGCCGAGGTCATCGCGCGCAACGACGGCGTCTGCGACTGGGCCCCCACGGTGCCGGTGCGGCTGCACACCTCCGTCGGCGACCGTGACGTTCCCGTCGGCAACGCCACCTCCTGCGCCACGACGCTGGCCGAGCACGGGGTGCGGGCCAAGGTGATCGAGCACGGGGACCTGGGCCACAGTGCCACGTATCTGCGGGCGATAGGCCAGAACGCGGACTGGTACGCGCGCCTGGGCTGAGCCCCGCCCGACGGCCGGGCCCGCACCCGGAGCGAGGCCACCGGCGCGGAGGCCGGCGCCCCCGCCGCCGCCCGGTGGACGCCGGAGGCGGTCCGCCCACCCTCGCGGGCGTGCGGACCGCCTCCGGTCTGCCGGTGGGGGCACCGCCTGGTCGGTCAGGCGGGCCGGTCGTGGTCGCTCAGAAGCCGACGGGCTCCGTCCAGCCGCCCCACTCCTCGCGCAGCACCCCGCAGATCTCGCCCAGGGTGGCCTCGGCGCGGACGGCGGCGAGCATCGGCTCGATCATGTTGGAGCCGTCACGCGCGGCGGTGAGCATCGCGTCGAGCGAGGAGCGCACCACGGCCTCGTCGCGGTCGCTCTTGCGACCACCGAGCTCGCGCACCTGCTCCCGCTCGACCTCGTGGCTGACCCGCAGGATCTCCAGGTCGCCGGTGACCGAGCCGTGGTGGCAGTTGACGCCGACGACGCGCTTCTCGCCCTTCTCCAGGGCCTGCTGGTACTGGAAGGCGGACTCGGCGATCTCGCCGGTGAACCAGCCGTCCTCGATGCCCCGCAGGATGCCGGAGGTGATCGGCCCGATCGGGTGCTGCCCGTCGGGCACCGCGCGCCGGCCGCGCTCCTTGATCTGCTCGAAGATCTTCTCGGCGTCGGCCTCGATGCGGTCGGTCAGCGCCTCGACGTACCAGGAGCCGCCCAGCGGGTCGGCCACGTTGGCGACGCCGGTCTCCTCCATCAGCACCTGCTGCGTGCGCAGGGCGATCTCGGCGGCCTGCTCGCTGGGCAGCGCCAGGGTCTCGTCCAGGGCGTTGGTGTGCAGCGAGTTGGTGCCGCCCAGCACGGCGGACAGGGCCTCGACGGCCGTGCGCACCACGTTGTTGTACGGCTGCTGCGCGGTCAGCGAGACGCCGGCGGTCTGGGTGTGGAAGCGCAGCCACTGCGCCTTCTCGGAGGTGGCCCCGTACTCGTCGCGCATCCAGCGGGCCCAGATGCGGCGGGCCGCGCGGAACTTGGCGATCTCCTCGAAGAAGTCCAGGTGGGCGTCGAAGAAGAAGGACAGCCCCGGCGCGAAGGTGTTGACGTCCAGGCCACGGGAGAGGCCGAGCTCGACGTAGCCGAAGCCGTCGGCCAGCGTGTAGGCCAGCTCCTGTGCGGCCGTGGCCCCGGCCTCACGGATGTGGTAGCCGGAGACGGACAGCGGCTTGTACGCGGGAATGCTCCGCGCGCAGTGCTCCATCAGGTCGCCGATGAGCCGCAGGTGCGGCTCCGGCTGGAACAGCCACTCCTTCTGGGCGATGTACTCCTTGAAGATGTCGGTCTGGAGCGTGCCGTTGAGCACGGCCGGATCGACGCCCTGGCGTTCGGCGGCGACCAGGTACATACAGAAGACGGGCACGGCGGGCCCGCTGATGGTCATCGAGGTCGTCACGTCGCCGAGCGGGATGTCCCGGAAGAGGACCTCCATGTCGGCGGCCGAGTCGATGGCCACACCGCAGTGCCCGACCTCGCCGAGCGAGCGCTCGTCGTCGGAGTCGCGGCCCATCAGGGTCGGCATGTCGAAGGCGACGGAGAGACCGCCACCGCCGGCCGCCAGGATCATCTTGTAGCGCTCGTTGGTCTGCTCGGCGTTGCCGAAGCCGGCGAACTGGCGGATGGTCCAGGTCCGGCCCCGGTAGCCGGTGGGGTGCAGGCCACGGGTGAAGGGGAACTCACCGGGCCAGCCGATGCGGTCGAAGCCCTCGACGGTGTCGCCGGGCGCCGGGCCGTACACCGGCTCGACGGGGTCTCCGGAGAGCGTGGTGAAGTCGGCGTCACGCTTGCGTGCCGCGTCGAACCGGGCCTGCCAGCGACGGCGGCCCTCCTCAATGCCTTCGGCGTCCATGCCACAAATTTACTTGGACGTCCTAGTAATTGTCGATGGCGAGCTGCGTCACGCTCGCACGGAGGTCCACGGGGCGTCCGTGCGGCGGGGGCGGCGGTCACGGGAGAAACGTCCGACGCGCCCGCGCGGCCACCGGCCACCAGGGGCGCGAGGCCCGGAGCGCCGGACGGCGGCGGACTTCGGAACGCTCGCGCGGGGCCCGAGGGGCCCCCACGACGGGGCCGGCCGGGCGCCGGGGAGGTCGCCGGAGCCCGGGTGGCCGGAGCCGGCGCGCTACGCCTGGGCGGGCTCGGCCTCCGCCGCCTCGATCAGCGGCTCGACGTCCTGGGCGACCTTGCGCTCGACGAAGAACGCGGCCGTCGGGATGGTGCCGGAGACCAGCACCCACAGCAGCCGGCCGAAGGGCCACCTGGCCTTCTGGCCCAGGTCGAAGGCGAAGATCAGGTAGATGATGAACAGCACGCCGTGGATCTGCGAGATGACCAGGGTCGCGTCGGCGCCCTTGTCGAAGCCGTACTTGAAGATCATGGAGGTGCAGAGCACCAGCAGCATCACGGCGGTGATGTAGGCCATCACCCGGTAGCGGGTCAACACGCTTCGCTTCATGAGATCGAGCGTAACGGCCCGTTGTGTACGGATCTTGGCCGGGCCGGGTCCGGGCGCGCGGCGGGGTGGCTAGCGCGACACGCCCTCGGTGGCGGTGGCGTGCGCGGGGTGGGACGCGGGGGCCGCTTCCGGGCCGAACTCGGGGTCGGCGTGCGGGTCGGCCGCCTCCGCGTCGAAGTCGCCCGCGGCCACCCGCAGCGGCCTGAGCAGGGCGAAGACCTCCTCGCACTGGCGCGCGTCGTAGGAGCCGAGCCCGAACTCCATCGCCATCAGGTCCCTGGTGGCGGCCTCCACGACCTCGCGCCCCTTGTCCGTGACCGACGCCAGGGTCCCCCGGCCGTCGTTCGGGTTCGGGCGCTTGGCCACCAGGCCCGATCTGACCAGCCGGTCCACCGTGTTGGTCACCGACGTCGGGTGCACCATCAGGCGCTCGCCGATCTTCGACATCGGCAGCTCACCGGCCTTGCTGAAGGTGAGCAGCACCAGCGCCTCGTAGCGCGCGAAGGTCAGGCCGTACGGTTTGACGACCGCGTCGACCTGGCCGAGCAGGATCTGCTGGGCCCGCATGATCGAGGTGATGGCGGCCATCGACGGCGCGGGTCCCCAGCGCTGCTGCCAGAGTTCGTCGGCCCGAGCGATGGGATCGAAGGCGAGACTGAGCGGTTTTGCCACGCCACCGACCCTACCGGCTGGTCATATGCTGGTCAGCCCCGTCTCACGACTCGGGCCGCTCGCCGCTGCCGGAGCCGGGCCGCGTACGGCGCACCTCGACCGCCACCAGCAGGGTGCTCACGGCGCCGAGGACGCCCGCCGCGCCCACCACCAGATGCGCCGGCACCCACTCCGCGGCGGCCCCGGCCAGTGCCATGCCCAGGCCCTGGACGGTCATCAGCCCGGCCGTCAGCACCGTCATCGCCCGGCCGCGCAGCTCGTGCGGCACCTCGGCGACGAACCACTGGTCGAGCCCCAGCGTGTACGCGATGCCGCAGCCGGTCAACACCAGCAGGGCCAGCGCCAGCGGCAGGGGCGGGCGCAGGAGGTAGCCGAGGGCGGGCAGCGTCGCGAGCACCGCCACCGGCAGCACGATCCGCTCCCTGGTGCGTGGCGCGCACACGGCCCCCACCACCGCCTCGCCGGCCACCGCCCCCACCGGCATGCCCACCAGCAGCAGCCCGAGGCCGGCCGAACCGAGCCCGAGGTCGTCGGCGTACGGCGCGGCCAGTGCCTCCGGGGCCACCACGAACATCGGCGGCACCCAGGCGAGCAGCAGCAGGGCCCGCAGGCGACGGTCGCCCAGCACGCGTCGGACGCCGGCCAGCGAGGCGCCCACCACGGGCCCGCCCGCGCCCGCGCGCGGCGGCCGGTGGCGGGTGCCGTAGCGCAGGAGCAGCGCGGAGGCGACGAAGGTGGCCACGGTGAGGCCGAGTACGGCGCGCGGGGCGACCACGGTCAGCAGCAGCCCGCCGATGCCGAAGCCGACCAGTTGCGAGCACTGGGCGACCATGCGCAGCAGGGAGCGGCCGAGGACGAACAGGTCGCCGGTGCCGAGGATGTCGCCGAGCGTGGCGGCACGGGTGCCGCCGAAGACGGGCGCGATGGTGGCGCTGGTGGCGCGCAGGAGCAACAGGAGGGCGATGGGCGCGCCGGGCACCACCATGCCCGCCGCGCACGCCGCGCACGCCAGGTCACAGGCGACCAGGACGGTGCGCGCGCTGAAGCGGTCCGCGACGGAGGACAGGAGGGTGCCGCCGACGACGTAGGGCAGTAGCCCGAGCGCGAAGGTGAGCGCGCTCAGCAGCGGGGAGCCGCTCAGTTCGTAGACCAGGACGGCGAGCGCGATCTCGCAGACCACGACGCCGAGCATGGACAGCAGGTGCGCCGCGAAGACCGTACGGAACTCGCGCACGGCGAAGACGGCCCGGTATCCGCCGGTGGCGCCCGGGTCGGGCGCGGGCGGGTGTGGCGGGTGGCCGACGACGGGTTCGGCGCTCGCGGCGCTCCCGGCGGGCGCGTCGGCCCGGGCGAGCGTGACGGCCGCCACGAGCGGGGCGGGGTCGGCGAGCGGGGCGGCTCCGCCGGTCACCGCGCGAGAGGAGGGGGCGGGCCTGGTGGTCGCGGGGTGGGGCGAGGTGGCCGGACGCGCCGGGTGCTCCGGGGTTCCGGGAGGGGTCGACATGGCGGCAGCGTGCCGAGCAGGCCACCGGGGCTCTACTCTTTCGTCCCCAGCCGAATCTCCGAAGGCGCAGGGTCCGATGCCGCTCCACATGCGGTTCGCCGCCGATGACCTGCTGCGATGCCGGTTCGCCAGCTCGCCGCTGTGCGAGACCCACGAGGCGGTGCGCACCCTTAAGCGCACCGACCGGCAGGGCTACCACGTGCCCTGGCTGCGGCGGACCCGCGCGGCGGCCGAGGGGCTCGACCTGGAGGCGCTGTGGCTGCTGATGCCCTCCCGTGGGTACAGCCCGGACTTCCTCGGGCTGCCGCCGAGCGCCCCCTTCCCCTCCTTCGAGGAGGAGTTGGCCCGGCTGCGGGCCACCCCGCCGCACCAGGTGGAGGCGGAGCTGCGCAGGTCGCTGGCATGTACGCCGGGCGCGGTCGCCTCCCGCACCGGCCGGGCGCTGCTGGCCGATCCACGGCGTGCCGTGCGGGTGCTCGCCGACACCACGGAGCGGGCCTGGCACGCGCTGGTCGAACCGGACTGGCCACGGCTGCGGGCGCTGCTGGAGGCCGACGTGGCCTACCGGGCGCGGCAGCTCGCCGACGGCGGCCTGGAGCGGCTCTTCGCCTCCCTGCACCCGACGCTGGCCTGGTCGCGGGGTGAGCTCACGGTGCGCACACGCTCCGCCGCGCGGCATGAGCGGGTGCTGGGCGGGGAGGGCGTGACGCTGATGCCGAGCGTCTTCGTCTGGCCGGACGTGGTCGGGGGGTTCGATCCGCCGTGGCAGGCGACGGTGGTCTATCCGGCGCGGGGCATCGGCGGGCTGTGGCAGCGGCCCGGCGCGCGCACCTCGGCCGCGCTGGCCCGGCTGCTCGGGCCGAACCGGGCCGCGATCCTCACCGACCTGGACGACCCGGCCGCCACCACCGCCCTGGCCCGACAGCACGGCCTGGCGCCCTCCTCGGTCTCCGCCCACCTCGCGGTGTTGCGGGACGCGGGGCTGGTCGCCTCGCGCCGGCAGGGGCTCCAGGTGTTGTACGAGCGCACGCCGCTGGGCGGTGCCCTGGTCGGCGGGGGCGCGGACGGCGCGGGGCGCCGTGGCCGGGCCACGACGCCTCGTCGGGGATAGTCCCGCCGGCCCTGGTCGACCCGGTCAGCCCGTCCGCTCGAAGACGACCTCCGGGTGGGCCGGGCTCGGCCCGTCGAGCAGTGGCTGGGGCACGCCGCGCAGGTGCTGGTCGAAGAAGGCGCCCACATAGGCGCGGGTGATCTGCTGGGAGCGGGTGCCCGAGAGCGGCGCCTTGGGGTCCGTGTAGCCCAACTGGTCGCCCAGGACGGGCCAGTCGGTGAAGCTGAGGTGACCGGAGCCGGTGACGGACAGCCAGCGCTTCCAGCCGTCCAGGCGCTTCCAGCCGTCCTCCCAGGAGGTGTCGTCCGGGTCCGGCGGCGTCAGCACCTGATCGCTGCTGACCAGCAGGAACGGCCGCCCGTCCAGCCCCTTGTCGGGTATCGGCGTGAAGAGCGAGCCGTCCAGGTTCACCCCGGCGCGCACCCGCTGGTCGGCGGCCATGGTGGCCGCGGTGCCCGCGCCGCCGATGGAGTGCCCGGCCATGCCGACGCGCCGGTCGTCGATCAGGTCGGCGTGGCGCCAACTGGCCCGGGGACCGGACAGTTCGTCCAGCAGGAAGGAGACGTCCCTGGCCCGACTGTCGGAGACGCGGCGCAGTTCCCGGGTCGGCAGCACCTGGTCGCAGGAGACGCAGTCGAGCAGTCGCCCGCCGGGGAAGCTGCTGCCGCCCGACTCGTACGCGTGGTCCACGGTGGCCACCACGTAGCCCCGGCTGGCCAGGTCCTCGGCCAGCACGGTGAGCGAGGTGCGCTGCATGGTGTAGCCGGGCGAGAGCACCACGAGCGGGTAGGGGCCGCCGGCGCGCAGCGGGCGGGCGTCCTCGCGGCTGTGGGTGCGGGTGGTGCTCAGTTCCCGGGGGGTGAGCAGCTTGCCGATGTCGCCCTGGGCGTCCAGCAGGGCCTTGGCCTCGGCCTCGGTCTGGTATCTGACCCGGCTGCCGGTGTGCGGGGCGGCCGGGTAGTAGACCGAGGTCATCAGCTCGCGGTCGGCGGTCGGCACCCAGGGGTCCTCGCGCCGCGTGTCCACCAGGTGGAGGGTGTCGCGGCCGACGGCGTACCGGCCGGTGGGGCGGGGCAGCACGAGGCGGACATCCTTCTGCTGGTTCCGGGTGTCATCGGTGGCGTGGGCCCCGGGCGCGAGGTCGGCGAGCGGGGCGGCTCGGTCGGCGGGGGCCGGGCCGGGGGCCCGCCCGGCGGCCGAGGCCGTGCCGGTCAGGACGACCGGCACGGCGAGGGTCGCGGTCACGATCGCGGTCGCCAAACCGCGGGTGATCTTGTTCATGGCTGTGACCCTAGGCCGGGCGGGCCGCCCCCAACGTCCTCCCCAGGTCGGAGTCGGTGTACGACTCAGGGGTCGGGCGGGTGCCTGGGGCGGACGGCGCGGCGCGGGGTCTCAGCCGTCGGCCAGGTGCCGTTCGACGGTCGCCACCTTGCTGGTGAGGCCGTCGGTGACGCCGGGCCGGAGGTCGGCCTTGAGCACCAGGCTGACGCGCGGGGCGCGGGCCTCGACGGCGGCCACGGCGCGCCGTACGACGTCCATGACCTCCTCCCACTCGCCCTCGATCGAGGTGAACATCGCGTCGGTGCGGTGGGGCAGGCCGGAGGCGCGGACCACCCGGACGGCGTCGGCGACGTACTCGCCGACGTCCTCACCGACGCCGAGTGGGGTGACGGAGAAGGCGACGATCACGCGTTCACGATCCCTTCCTTGCGGGCGCGGGCCGCGATGACCCCCGCCTCGGCCTCACGCTTGAGCTTGCGCTCGGCGAAGAAGCCGCCGGTGGGCAGCACGGAGAGCACGAAGTACAGGGCGGCGGTGCCGATCGGCCACTTGGTGCGGTTCCAGGCGTCGGCCCAGAAGATCACGTACAGCACGAACAGGATGCCGTGCACCATGCCCATCACCGGCACCGCGTTGAATTCCGTGGTGCGCTTGAGGACCGAGCACAGGATGAGGAGCAGGAAGGAGATGGCCTCCGGCGCGGAGACCAGGCGGAGCCGGCGCAGGGCGGAGGCGGTCTTGATGTCCACGGGGGCACCTTCGGTCGCGAGAGCGGGGGCGGACACCCCTTGTGCCCGCCTTCACAAGCTCTGCCATTGTGACAGTTACCCGGACGATCACTCCTGCGGGGTCCGCGCCCGAGTCCGCCCGGCCGCGCGCCGCGCGCGCCGGGGCACGCCCGTCCCCGGCCCCCGCCCGGGGCGGGACGACGGCGGGTTGGCGACGGGTTGGCGGCGGGCCGGCGGCGCCCGGCGCGGGGCGGGGGCCTCGGTCGGCGGGACCGTCGGGCCTGTTGGGAGGCCGGGCGCGAGCGATAGCGTCGCCCCGTGGCTCACTTTCGGCTCCAGGGGAGCAAGGTCCTCGCCGTCGATCTGACCGGCGACACCGTCAAGGCCAAAAAGGGCGCGATGGTGGCGTACGACGGCGAGATGACCTTCAAGAAGAAGACCGGTGGCGGAGAGGGTCTGCGGGGGATGGTCACCCGGCGGCTCACCGGAGAACAGATGGCGGTCATGGAGGTCAAGGGGCACGGCACCTGCTACTTCGCCGACCGGGCCAGCGAGATCAACCTGGTCACGCTGCACGGCGAGAAGCTGTACGTCGAGGCGAGCAACCTGCTGTGCACCGACGGCGCCCTGCGTACCGGCACCACCTTCACCGGGCTGCGCGGCGCCTCGCAGGGCAACGGCCTGTTCACCACGACCGTCGAGGGCAGCGGACAGGCCGCGCTCGTCTCGGACGGGGAGGCGGTCGTCCTGCGGGTGACGCCCGAGTTCCCGCTCCAGGTCGACCCGGGCGCCTACGTCGCGCACACCGGCCGCCTCCAGCAGCACTTCCAGTCGGGCGTCAACTTCCGGACGCTGATAGGCGAGGGCTCGGGAGAGGCGTTCCAGATCCGCTTCGAGGGCGAGGGACTGGTGTACGTCCAGCCCAGCGAGCGCAACACGGTCGGCGGTGAGGTGTGATGCCGTTCACGGTGCTCAACTCGCGGATCGTGGAGGCCGCGATCATGCCGGGCCAGACGATGTTCAGCCAGCGCGGCGCGATGCTCGCCTACCGTGGCCAGGTCTCGTTCACGCCCAGCATCACCGGCGGGCAGGGCGGTGTGCTGTCGATGATCGGGCGCCGGGTGGCGAACGAGGCGACGCCGCTGATGACGGTGGAGGGCAGCGGCTCGGTGATGTTCGGGCACGGCGGCCACCACGTCCACGTGGTGGACCTGACCGGCGACACCCTCTACGTCGAGGCGGACCGGCTGCTGGCCTTCGACGGCACGCTGCGGCAGGGGACGATGTTCATGGGCTCGCAGGGCGGCGTCATGGGCATGGCGCGCGGCCAGGTCTCCGGCCAGGGTCTGTTCACCACCACCCTGGAGGGACACGGCTCGGTGGCGGTGATGGCGCACGGCGGGGTGATCGAGCTGCCGATCGTCCCCGGCCGCGACATCCACGTCGACCCACAGGCCTACGTCGCCCACCGGGGCAAGGTCCGCAACAAGCTCACCGCCGCGATCGGCTGGCGCGAGCTGGTCGGCCGCGGCTCGGGCGAGGCGTTCCAGCTCGTCCTGTCCGGCCAGGGAACCGTCTACGTCCAGGCGTCCGAGGAGAAGCTATGACCGGCCCCGTCGTCTACGACGCGCACTCGCTGCCCGCGCGCGACAACGTCAACTCCTACGCCTTCAGCGTCGCGCTCGACGGCCAGTGGTTCCTCCAGAAGGGCAAGATGATCGCCTACTACGGCGACATCGACTTCCACGGCGTGGGCCTCGGCCACCTCGACCGGCTGATCGCCGCGAGCTTCCACTCGCCCCTGCACGCGGCGGACTGGGTGGTGGCCGAGGGACGGGGAAAGATGGTCCTCGCCGACCGGGCCTTCGACGTCAATTCGTACGACCTCGACGACGGCAACCTGACGATTCGCTCCGGCAACCTGCTCGCCTTCCAGCCATCGCTGGCGCTCAAGCAGTCGATCGTGCCCGGTTTCCTGACCCTGATCGGCACCGGCACGTTCATCGCCGCGTCCAACGGGCCGGTGATCTTCATGGAGCCGCCGCTGCGCGTGGACCCGCAGGCGCTGGTGGGCTGGGCCGACTGCCCCTCGCCCTGCCACCACTACGACCACCAGTACCTCCGGGGCTTTTGGGGTGGCGTGCGGGCGCACACCGGATTCGGCGGAACCTCTGGCGAGGAGCACCAGTTTGAGTTCGTGGGCGCGGGCACCGTGCTCCTGCAGTCAACGGAACAACTCCTGGCCGAGATCGACACCGGCGCCTCCCCCGACCAGGCGGGGGTACCGGTTCGTGATCGGTAGCCTGCGGAGTGTAACGTCGAACACGTGACCTCACGCAGCCGCATACATCCATTGGTTCAGAATTCAACTTCTTTAGGTAGAATCAATCACATGGAGACCGAGACCGGCACCAACTGGCTCAACGACGAGGAACAGCGCGCCTGGCGCGCCCACCTGGACGTCAGCCGTCTGCTCATGCACCAGCTCGAACGGGACCTGCAGCCGTTCGGGCTGACGAACAACGACTACGAGATCCTGGTGAACCTCTCGGAGTCCGAGGACCACCGGATGCGGATGAGCGACCTCGCCGCCGCGACCCTCCAGTCCAAGAGCCGTCTCTCGCACCAGATCACGCGGATGGAGAACGCGGGGCTGGTGCGTCGCGAGAACTGCGAGTCGGACCGCCGAGGGCTGTACGCGGTGCTCACCGACCGGGGGTGGGAGACCATGCGCGAGGTCGCCCCGCACCACGTCGCGTCGGTGCGGCAGCACTTCGTCGACCTGCTCGGAGCCAACGGGATCGACGCGCTCTACAGCTCCCTGGCACCGGTGGCCGAACACCTGCGGACGCGACGCAAGATCGGCTGACCCCACCGCCACGCCGTGGCCCACGCCGCCCGCTCCGGCCGGGGACTCAGTCGCCCGGAGCGGGCGGCCGGCCCCGTGCCCCTACGCGGGGCGGGCGTGCGCGGGGCCCGCGCGGCACGGGGACGCGTCGCGGGGCGGGGTGCGGCGGGGCGGGCGTCAGCGGGGTGGGCGCGTGCGGGGCTGGTCCCCCGCACCACCCGGGCCCGTACGCCGGGGCCCGCCCGGTCGGGCCGCGCGGCCGGACCCGGGCCACTCCCCCGGTGGGGCCACTCCCCCGGTGGGGCCGCCCGACTGATGGGGCCGCCCGCCGCGTCCAGGTCACCCGCCTAGTCGGTGCCATCCGTCGCGGCCGGGCCGTTCACCGGGCCCGAGCCACCCACCTGGTCGGGGCCACCCGCCAGACCCGGGCCATCCGCTGGCCCCGAGCAACCCGCCGTGTCCGGGTCGCCCGCCGTGTCCGGGTCGCCCGCCGTGTCCGGGTCGCCCGTCCGGTCGGGCTCCGCGCGCGGTAGGCGGAGCTCGAAGCGGGCGCCACCCGTCTCAGCGTCCACCACCGCGAGCGTGCCCCCGTGCCGGGTGACCACGTCGCGCGCGATCGCGAGGCCGAGTCCGGCGCCGCCGTCGTCGCGGCTGCGCGCGTCGTCGAGGCGGACGAACCGCTCGAAGATCCGCTCGCGTTCGGCCTCGGGCACCCCGGCGCCGTCGTCGGTGACGGTCAGCACGGCCCAGGCGCCACGGGCGTCGTCCATGCGCCGCAGCGAGACCCGGACCTCGCGCTCCGCGTGCCGCCGCGCGTTGTCCAGCAGGTTGCGCAGGACCCGGGCGAGTTGGCCGCGCGAGCCGCTGACGGTCACCCCGGCCAGCACGCCGGCGCGTACCGCGACGGGGCCGTCGGCCCGCCCGGCCACCTCCTCGCGCACCAGCTCCGCCAACGGCACCGGGCCGCGTACCGGCCGCTCCCCCGCGTCGAGCCGGGCCAGCAGCAACAGGTCGGCCGCCAGGTGCTGGAGCCGCACCACGTCGGCGACCGCGCCCTCGGTGTCCAGCAGGGCGGGGTGGGCCAGCCCCACCTCCAGCTGGGTGCGCAGGCTGGCGATCGGGCTGCGCAGCTCGTGCGAGGCGTCGGCGACGAAGCGGCGCTGCCGCTCGACCGAGTCCTCCAGCGCGGCCAGCGTCTGGTTGGTCGTCACCGCGAGGCGGGCCACCTCGTCGCGGGCGTGCGGCTCGGGCACCCGCCGGGACAGGTCGGCGCTGGCGGTGATGGCCGCCATCTCCCGCCGGATGCCCTCCACCGGGCGCAGCGCGCGCCGGGTCACCAGCCAGGTCACCGCCGCGACCACGGCCAGCAGCGCCGGCAGCCCGACGAGCATCGCGCGGCGCACCGTGCCCACCGCGTCCCGCTCGGTCTCCAGCGGGGCACCGGCGTAGACGGTCAGCCGCTCGTCGAGGGGGGTCGTGACGCGGACGGCGGCGAACCGGTAGTCCCGCCGCTGACCGTCCACGGTGGCCGAGCCCTCGTGGTGGGTGACCTCGTCGTGGATCTCGCCCTGCGCGGGCAGCGGCCGGCGCGGGCTCTCGCCGCGCGCGATGGCCTCCGCCGCCTCCTCCGCCGCCTCCTCGGCGTCGTCCTCGGCGGCCTCGGCGGGGTCCTCCCGGTCATCGGCCTCGTCGGTCTCGTCCCGGTCTTCCGGTTCGTCGGCCTCGTCCGGGTCGCTTCGCCCCCCGTCCGGGCCGCCGGTGGGCGACGGCCGCGCCGGGGCGGGGGTGGTGGCCGGGGCGGGCCGGTCGGGCGGGGTGGTCACGCGGAGGCCGTCGTGACCGGTCCCGGTCAGGCGCGTGAGGTCCTCGCTGACGGCCCGTACCCGCCCCCGCTCGTCCACCACCTGCACCGGTGGGTCCTCGTCCAGCTCCAGGTGGGCGCCGGTGGCCAGCCGGGCCGCGACCTCGCGGGCGCGCAGGTCGGCCTGGAGCGTGGTCTGTTGGCGCAGGTTGTCCCGGAGCACCGCGAGCAACGCGACGCCGGCCAGCGCCAGGGCCAGGGCGACCACCACGCTGGCCCCGACGGTGGCCCGCGCCCGGACCGAACCCCGGGCCCCGCGCACGCCGCTAGCCACGGCCGACCAGCCGGTAGCCGGCGCCGCGCACGGTCTCGATCAGCCCCGGTCCCAGCTTGCGGCGCAGCGTGCTGACGTAGACCTCGACGATGTTCGGGTCACCCTCGTACGCGAAGTCCCACACGTGCTCCAGGACCTCCGCCTTGGAGACCACCTCGCCCGCGCGGACGGCCAGTTGCTCCAGGACCGCGAACTCCCGCGCGGTCAGCGCGACCTCGACGTCCGCGCGCCGCACCCGGCGGGTGGCCCGGTCCACCGACAGCTCCCCCACCCGCAGCACGGGCGCGGCTCCGGTGCCGCGCCGGCGCAGCAGCGCGCGCACCCGGGCGAGCAGCACGACGTACGAGAACGGCTTGGTCAGGTAGTCGTCGGCGCCGGTGTCCAGGCCCTCGGCCTCGTCGTACTCGCCGTCCTTGGCGGTCAGGACGAGGACGGGCACCTCGTGGCCGGCGGCGCGCAGCGCGGCCAGGACCGCGTAGCCGTTCATGCCGGGCAGCATGATGTCGAGCACGACCAGGTCGTAGACGCCCTCGCCGGCCCGGTGCAGCCCGCTGACGCCGTCGTGCACCACGTCCACGGCGAAGCCCTCGGCGGTCAGGCCACGGGCCAGCGACAGGGCGAGCCGCTTCTCGTCCTCCACGATCAACAGGCGCATGGTCCCCAGCCTCGCAAACCGAACCTGAAGAGCCCTTCAGGCGCCTTCAGGTCGCCTTCAGCTTCGCCGGGTGAGGCTGTCTCCCGTCAACGACCGCCCCAGCACCACCCGGGAGGAACCCCCATGAAGCGCGACCTCGTTCTCGCCACCGCCGCCGCGGCCGTCCTGATCGGCGGCGGCACCGCCTCGGCGGTGGCCCTCGCCGACGACGGAGACGGCCCGTCGAAGAGCCCGACCCCGCCCCGGCACACGGCCCCCGCCGCCGACGGCCGCGAGGACCGCGACGTCGACGCCCCGGACACCGACCGGGACGCGCGGGAGAGGGACGGGGACGAGGACCGGGACGCGGGAGGCCGGGGCGGTCGCGAGGGGTCCGACGACCGCGAGGACGCCGCCGAGGCACGGGCCGCGCGGGGCGCCGGGATCGACGTGCGGCGGGCCGTGGACGCCGCGCTGAAGGCCAGGCCGGGCACGGTGGTCGCGGTCGAACTGGACGCCGACGACGGCGCCCGCGCCCGGTGGGAGGTGGAGATCCTCGGCTCGGACGGCCGGTGGTACGAGCTGTCCCTGGACGGCGACACGGGCGCGGTGCTGCGCCAGGACCGCGACGACCAGGACGACGACGCGGCCCCGCTCGGGAAGGCGGTGCGGGAGGCGGGGACCTCCGCGACCGAGGCGGCGGCGAGCGCGCTGCGCCGGGTACCCGGCACCGTGACGTCGGTGGAGCTGGACGCGGACGCGCGCCCGTCCTGGGAGGTGGAGATCCTCGGCAGGGGCGACGGCACGGCCGACCGGGACCGCGAGGTCCACGTGGACCCGCGCTCCGGCGCGGCCACCGAGCGCGGCGACACCGACCGGGGCGACGACCGCGACGACGACTGACCACGCCCGCCGGCGGCACCCGCCCCCGGCCGACCCACCTCCCTCAGCCCACCCGGGAACGCCCCGTGACGCCCGGTCCGCTCGCGACGGCCCGCCGACGGCGCGAGGGTGATGGCCCTTCAGGAAGCCGTCGGCCCACCCGAACCGCCGCTTCGGTTGTCCCCGCCCGGCGCTCACCCACCGGCGCACGCCCCCACCGGAGCGTTCGCTGCAAGAGGGGGCGCCATGGCGTGGCCGGTCGCGCTACGCCGAGCGCGGCAGTACGCCCTCCACCCGGTGCGCGAGCCCGCCCCCGCTTCCCGTCGACGGCGGGTCCCACCGGCCGCGGCGCGCCCGCTGCGCCGTCGGCGCGCCTCAGCTCTGGGTCAGGCCCGCGATCAGCTCGTCCGAGGCCGCGTACGGGTCCAGCTCGCCGCGCGCGACGCGGTCGGCCAGGGCGCTCAGCCGGCGGTCACCACGCAGGTCGCCGATGCGCTCGCGGAGCGCCGTGACCGCGATCGTCTCGACCTCGCGGGCGGCGCGCCCGCGTCGGCGCTCGGCCAGGACGCCGCGCTCCTCCATCCACGCCCGGTGCTTCTCCAACGCCTCGACGACCTCGTCGACGCCCTCGGCGCGGGCCGCCACCGTCTTCACGATCGGGGGCCGCCAGTCGCCGGCCGCCCGCGCCTCGCCGAGGCCGAGCATGTGGTTCAGCTCGCGCACGGTGGCGTCGGAGCCCTCGCGGTCGGCCTTGTTCACCACGTACACGTCGCCGATCTCCAGGATGCCGGCCTTGGCCGCCTGGATGCCGTCGCCCATACCCGGCGCGAGGAGCACCACGCTGGTGTCGGCCTGCGAGGCGATCTCCACCTCCGACTGGCCCACGCCCACGGTCTCCACGAGGATCACCTCGCAGCCCGCCGCGTCCAGCACCCGGATGGCCTGCGGCGCGGCCCAGGCCAGGCCGCCGAGGTGGCCACGGGTGGCCATGGAGCGGATGTAGACGCCGGGGTCGGAGGCGTGGTCGCTCATCCGCACCCGGTCGCCGAGCAGCGCGCCGCCGGAGAACGGCGAGGAGGGGTCCACGGCCAGCACCCCGACCCGCTTGCCGATCCGGCGGTAGGCGGTGATCAGCGCGTTGGTCGAGGTGGACTTGCCGACGCCGGGCGGGCCGGTCAGGCCGACGACGTAGGCGTTGCCGGCCAGCGGGGCCAGCGCCGCCATCACCGTGCGCAGTTGCGGGGACGCCCCCTCCACCAGCGAGATCAGCCGGGCCACCGCGCGCGGCCTGCCCTGCCTCGCCTGTTCCACCAGGTCGGGGACGTCCACCATCGTGCCGTTCTCCTTGTCGCTGTGTACGTCGCTGGGCGCGTCGCCGTGGACGCGGCCCCCGGTCGGCCGGCGGGCCCGGCCGGCGGGGCGGGGACGGGCTACTTCCCGGGCACCCGCAGGATCAGGGCGTCGCCCTGACCGCCGCCGCCGCACAGGGCCGCCGCGCCCACGCCGCCACCGCGCCGCTTGAGCTCCAGCGCCAGGTGCAGCACCAGGCGCGCGCCCGACATGCCGATCGGGTGCCCGAGGGCGATCGCGCCGCCGTTGACGTTCACCTTTTCCGCCGAAACACCGAGGTCCTTCATTGACTGGAAGGTGACCGAGGCGAACGCCTCGTTGATCTCGATCAGGTCGAGGTCGGCGACGGTCAGGCCCTCCTTGCCCAGGGCGTGGTGGATCGCGTGGGAGGGCTGCGACTGGAGCGAGTTGTCCGGGCCGGCGACGTTGCCGTGGGCGCCGATCTCGGCGATCCACTCCAGGCCCAGCTCCTCGGCCTTGGCGCGGCTCATCACGACGACGGCCGCGGCACCGTCGGAGATCTGCGAGCTGCTGCCGGCGGTGATGGTGCCGTCCTTGGTGAACGCCGGACGCAGCTTGCCCAGGCCCTCGACGGTGGTGTCGGCGCGGATGCCCTCGTCCTGGCTGAAGACCACCGGCTCGCCCTTGCGCTGCGGGATCTCCACCGGCGTGATCTCGGCCTCGAACAGGCCGTTCTTCTGCGCGGCGGCGGCCCGCTGGTGGGAGCGCGCGGAGATCTCGTCCTGCTCGGGCCGGTGGATGCCCAGGCGCGTGTTGTGGTGCTCGGTGGACTCGCCCATCGGGATGCCGTCGAAGGGGTCGGTGAGCCCGTCGTACGCCATGGCGTCCAGCATCTCGATGGCGCCGTACTTGTACCCCTCGCGGGACTTCGGCAGCAGGTGCGGGGCGTTGGTCATCGACTCCTGGCCACCGGCGACGACGATGTCGAACTCGCCGGCGCGGATGAGCTGGTCGGCCAGCGCGATCGCGTCGAGGCCGGAGAGGCACACCTTGTTGACGGTGAGCGCGGGCACGGTCATCGGGATGCCGGCCTTGACGGCGGCCTGGCGGGCCGGGATCTGCCCGGCGCCGGCCTGCAGCACCTGGCCCATGATCACGTACTGCACCTGGTCACCGCCGATGCCAGCACGGTCGAGCGCGGCCTTGATGGCGAAGCCGCCCAGGTCGACGCCGGAGAAGCTGCGCAGCGAGCCCAGGAGGCGGCCCATGGGCGTACGGGCGCCTGCGACGATCACGGACGTAGTGTCGGTGGTTCCACTCATGATGCGGCCCCTTCGGAAGCGTCAGGGATGTTAACGAGGGTTATCCGTCAATGTACTGAGCGGTACGCGACAGGTCACCGGCGCGAGGATGTGATCGCGCGCACGTTGCGTGACCAGCCGTGCCGGCGGTGCACTGGGGGCATGCTGACGAGAATCGACCACATCGGGATCGCCTGCTTCGACCTCGACACGACGGTGGAGTTCTACCGTGCCACGTACGGCTTCGAGGTGTTCCACTCCGAGGTCAACGAGGAGCAGGGCGTACGCGAGGCCATGCTGAAGATCAACGAGACGTCCGACGGCGGCGCCTCCTACCTCCAGCTCCTCGAACCCACCCGAGAGGACTCGGCGGTGGGCAAGTGGCTGGCCAAGAACGGCGAGGGCGTGCACCACATCGCGTTCGGCACCGCCGACGTGGACGCGGACGCGGCGGCCGTACGCGACAAGGGCGTACGCGTCCTGTACGAGGAGCCGCGCCGTGGCTCGATGGACTCGCGGATCACCTTCCTGCACCCCAAGGACTGCCACGGCGTGCTGACGGAACTGGTGACCTCCGCCTCCCCCGAGCAGACCGAACACTGACTCACCCCTCCCCTGGCCGGTAGAGTGCAAGCTCGGCCGGGGCGCGGGTTGGGGGCTCGGCCCAAGCTACGCCGATGATCTGACACCATTTCTTCGGAAGGGCCAGCCCTGCGCACCACCCGGCACCGGGGCGGGGCAGGCCACCGATGCGACCAGGGGACGGATGGGACCGCGCAGTGCGGGGCTACGACCGCTACGAGCCTGACGATCACCTTTCGCAGTTCGAAGCCGAGATGGAACGGCTAAAGACCGAGCGAGAGAAGGCCGTCCAGCACGCCGACGACCTCGGCTACCAGGTCGAAGTCCTGCGCGCCAAGCTGCACGAGGCGCGCCGCACCATCGCGTCCCGACCCGCGTACGACAGCGCCGACCTGGGCTACCAGGCCGAGCAGCTCCTGCGGAACGCCCAGGCCCAGGCCGACCAGCTGCGCGCGGACGCCGAACGCGAACTGCGCGACGTGCGGGCGCAGACCCAGCGCCTGCTCCAGGAGCAGGCCGAGCGGCAGTCGCGTCTCGAGGCGGAGCTGCACTCCGAAGCCGTCGCCCGCCGCCAGCGCCTCGACGAGGAGCTGGCGGAGCGGCGCGCGACCGTCGAGTCGCACGTCAACGAGAACGTGGCCTGGGCCGAGCAACTGCGCGCCCGCTCCGAGTCCCAGGCCAGGCGTCTGCTGGACGAGTCGCGGGCCGAGGCCGACCAGGCGTTGGCCGCCGCGCGCACCGAGGCCCAGCGGCTGGCGGAGCAGGCCAGGGAGCGGCTGAACGCGGAGGCCGAGAGCGCGCGCTCGGAAGCCGAAGCGATCCTGCGCCGGGCCCGCACCGACGCCGAACGGCTGCTGACCGCCGCCTCCACGCAGGCTCAGGAGGCCACCGACCACGCCGAGCAGCTGCGTACCAGCACCACCACCGAGTCCGAGCAGGCCCGGCGGCAGGCGGCCGAGCTGACCCGGGCCGCCGAGCAGCGCATGCAGGAGGCCGACACGGCGTTGCGCGAGGCGCGCAGCGAGGCCGAGAAGCTCGTCAGCGAGGCCAAGGAGGCGGCGGCGGCGCGGCTTTCGGCCGCCGAGTCGGACAACGAGCAGCGCACCCGCACCGCGAAGGCGGAGATCGCCCGGCTGGTCGGGGAGGCCACTCAGGAGACCGAGGCCCTCAAGGCCGAGGCCGAGCAGGTGCGCGACGACGCGCGCAGCGCGGCCGAACGACTGGTGGCCGAGGCGCAGGAGAAGGCCCGTGCCGAGGCGGCCGAGGACTCCGCGGCCCAGTTGGCCAAGGCGGCCCGCACCGCCGAGGAGGTGCTGAGCAAGGCCACCGAGGACGCCAAGGCCACCACCAAGGCGGCGGCCGCCGAGGCCGAGCGGATCAGGACCGAGGCCGAGCGCGAGGCGGACCGGCTGCGGGAGGCCGCGCACGACACCGCCGAGCAGCTCAAGGGCGCGGCCAAGGACGACACCAAGGAGTACCGCGCCAAGACCGTCGAGCTCCAGGAGGAGGCCAGGCGGCTGCGCGGCGAGGCCGAGCAGCTGCGGGCCGACGCGGTCACCGAGGGCGAGAAGATCCGCGGCGAGGCCCGCCGGGACGCGGTGCAGCAGATCGAGGAGGCGGCCAGGACCGCCGAGGAGCTGCTCACCAAGGCCAAGGCGGACGCCGCCGAGAGCCGGGCCAGCGCCAGCGCCGAAGGCGAGCGGGTGCGCACCGAGGCCATCGAGCGGGCCACCTCGCTGCGCAAGCAGTCCGAGGAGGCGTTGGAGCGCGCTCGGGGCGAGGCGGAGGACCTGGTCGCCGCCGCCGAGGAGGGCGCCGGCAAGATCAAGGCCGAGGCGGCCGAGGCGGCGCAGCGGCTGCGCGAGGAGACCGAGCGCACCACCGCCGAGCGGCGCGCCGAGGCCGAGGCCGAGCTGGCCCGCCTCCAGGGCGAGGCGGAGCAGCGGGTCGCGTCCGCCGAGGAGGCGCTGCGCGAGGCGCGGACCGAGGCCGAGCGGCTGCGCCGGGAGGCCGGCGAGGAGACCGAGCGGCTGCGCGCCGAGTCGGCCGAGCGGCTGCGGGCCCTCCAGGAGCAGGCCGAGGCGGCGGCCCAGCGGCTGCGGGACGAGGCCGCCGCGGACGCCTCCAGCGCCCGCGCGGAGGGCGAGGCGGTCGCGGTCCGACTGCGTGGCGAGGCGGCGGCGGAGGCCGAGCGGCTGCGTACGGAGGCCAAGGAGGCGGCCGACCGGGTGCGCTCGGAGGCCAAGGCGGCGGCCGAGCGGCTGGCGACCGAGGCGGGCGAGGCGCTGTCGGCGGCCCAGGAGGAAGCGGCTCGACGGCGCCGGGAGGCCGAGGAGCTGCTGGGCGACGCTCGTGGGGAGGCCGAGCGCGAGCGCGCGCGGGCCCAGGAGCAGAGCGAGGAGCTGTTGGCCTCGGCCCGCAAGCGGGTGGCGGAGGCGCAGGCCGAGGCGCAGCGGCTGGGTGACGAGGCCGAGCAGCGGGCGAGTGAGCTCGTGCAGAGCGCGGAGCAGACCGCGCAGCAGGTGCGGGAGGCCGTCGCGGGCCTCCAGGAGCAGGCCGAGCAGGAGATCACCGGGCTGCGCTCGGCGGCCGAGCACGCGGCCGAGCGGACCCGTACGGAGGCGCAGGGAGAGGCGGACCGGGTACGCGCCGACGCCTACGCCGAGCGCGAGCGGGCCTCGGGGGACGCCGCGCGGGTGCGCCGGGAGGCACGGGAGGAGTCCGAGGCCGCCAAGGCGCTGGCCGAGCGGACCGTCTCGGAGGCCATCGGCGAGTCCGAGCGGATGCGGGCCGACGCCCGCGAGGAGGCGGACCGGCTGCGGCACACCGCCGCCCAGCAGGCCGACGCGCTGGTCGCCAAGGCGACGTCCGAGTCCGAGCAGATGGTCGCCAAGGCCACCGCCGAGTCCGAGCGGATGGTGGGCGACGCCACCGCCAAGGGCCAGCGGCTGCGGACCGAGGCGGCGGACGCGTTGGCGGCGGCCGAGCAGGACGCGGCGCGCTCGCGTGCCGAGGCCCGTACGGACGCCAACCGGTTGCGCTCGGACGCCGCGCAGCAGGCCGACCGGCTCATCGCGGAGGCGACGAAGGAGGCCGAGAAGCTCGTCGCCGAGGCCACCAAGGAGGCCGAGCGGCTGCGGGCCGAGGTGGCCGCCGAGGCCGAGCGGGCGCGTACGGAGGCGGCCGAGGTCACGGCCGCCGCCCGGCAGGAGGCCGACCGCACCCTGGACGAGGTCCGCAAGGCGGCGGGCCAGCGCCGGACCGAGGCGGCGGCGCAGGCCGACCGGCTGGTGGCCGGGGCGACCAAGGAGGCCGAGCGGCTGCGCGCCGAGGCGGCGAGCACGGTCACCTCCGCGCAGGAGCACGCCACCCGCACCCGGGTGGCCGCCGAGAAGATCAGGTCGCGGGCGCAGGAGGAGTCGGACCGGCAGCTGGCCAAGGCCCAGCTCGAGGCGGAGCGTACGGTCGACACGGCCCGCGCCGCGGCGGCCAAGCGGCGTGCCGAGGCCGCCGAGCAGGCCGACCAGCTCATCGCCGGGGCCCAGGAGGAGGCGCTGCGGGCGGCCACCGAGGCCGAGGAGCGCGCCGACACCATGGTGGGCGTGGCCCGCAAGGAGGCCGAGCGGATCGTCGCGGAGGCCACCCTGGACGGCAACCAGCGGGTGGAGAAGGCGCGTACGGACGCCAACACCATGCTGACCGAGGCGCGCGGGGACGCGACGGCCATAAGGGAGCGGGCCGAGGAGTTGCGCACCCGGGTCGAGAGCGAGGTCGAAAGCCTCCACGACCGGGCCCGCCGGGAGTCCTCCGAGGCGCTGAAGTCGGCGGGCGAGCGGGCGGACAAGCTCGTGAAGGCGGCCGAGGAACAACTCGCGGAAGCCGAAAAGAAGATCAAGCAGCTGTTGTCGGACGCGAACAGCGAGGCGAGCAAGGTGCGTATCGCCGCGGTGAAGAAGGCCGACGGGCTGATTCGCGAGGCCGAGGCGAAGAAGACCGAGGCGGTGCGCGACGCCGACCGCAGGCGTACGGAAGCGGCTGCCGAGGCAAAGCGAATGGTCGACGACGGCAAGCGGGAACTGGAGTTGCTCGTGCGTCGCCGCAAAGACATCAACGCGGAAATCTCCCGCGTCCAGGACGTGTTGGAAGCCCTCGAATCCTTCGAGGCGCCCACGTCGGGCGGCGGGGGCGGCAAGGACAACGGGGGCGCGAAAACAGTGGCGGGCGCGGGCGCAACTCGTTCAAGTGGCAAGCAGTCTGACGGCTAGCCACTCAAATGAGGGGTCATTCTCCAGATCAAACGGGCAATGACTCGAAGACACGCCGTCCGCACCCCTAGGATTCTCCCTATCACCTCACCGGTCTTCTTTCGACAGGAACCCCATGAGCGACACTTCCTCCCCCTTCGGCTTCGAGCTCGTGCGGCGTGGATACGACCGCGGTCAGGTGGACGACCGCATTAGCAAGCTCGTCGCCGACCGAGACAGTGCCCTGGCACGCATCACCTCCCTGGAAAAGCGCATCGAGGAGCTCCACCTCGAAACGCAGAACGCGCAGGCCCAGGTCAACGACTCCGAGCCGTCGTACGCGGGTCTTGGCGCGCGCGTGGAGAAGATCCTCCGCCTCGCCGAGGAGGAGGCCAAGGACCTGCGCGAGGAGGCTCGCCGGGCCGCCGAGCAGCACCGCGAGCTGGCCGAGTCGGCCGCGCAGCAGGTGCGCAACGACGCCGAGACGTTCGCGTCCGAGCGCAAGGCGAAGGCCGAGGACGACGGCGCGCGGATCGTCGAGAAGGCGAAGTCCGACGCGAGCACGCTGCGCTCCGACGCGCAGAAGGACGCGCAGTCCAAGCGCGAGGAGGCGGACTCCCTCTTCGAGGAGACCCGCGCCAAGGCCGCCCAGGCCGCCGCCGACTTCGAGACCAACCTGGCCAAGCGCCGCGAGCAGTCCGAGCGCGACCTGGCCTCGCGTCAGGCCAAGGCGGAGAAGCGGCTGGCGGAGATCGAGCACCGCGCCGAGCAGCTTCGCCTGGAGGCCGAGAAGCTGCGGACGGACGCGGAGCGTCGGGCCCGGCAGACGGTGGAGACCGCGCAGCGCCAGGCCGAGGACATCGTGGCCGACGCCAACGCCAAGGCCGACCGCGTGCGCAGCGAGTCCGAGCGCGAGCTGGCGGCGCTCACCAACCGCCGCGACAGCATCAACGCGCAGCTGACCAACGTGCGCGAGATGCTGGCCACGCTCACCGGCGCGGCCGTGGCCGCCGCCGGCGCGCCCGAGGACGACTCGGTCCAGCGCGGCGTCCCCGCGCAGCAGAGCCGCTGACACCCGGCCGGGGCCCGTCCCGGCACCGGACGGTTCGCCGGTGGCCATCGACCGGTGGGGGCGTGGGGCGTCGTGATCGCGTGCGGTCGCGGCCCTCGGGCCCCCGGTCATGGGGTCGGTCGGTAGCCGGCAGGTGGCCGGCGAACGGTTCCCTCGCACGTTGACGTGAACGGCGTCGCACACCGCGGAGAAAGGTGTGCGGCGCCGTTCGTCGCGGGGTGGCGTACGGGGCCGGTGGCCCTTAGCGTGGCCTGCATGATCGAGCTTGCGGGGTTGACGAAACGCTATGGCGACAAGCTCGCCGTAGATCGGTTGACGTTCACCGTGCGCCCCGGGATCGTCACCGGGTTCCTGGGCCCGAACGGGTCCGGCAAGTCCACGACGATGCGCATGATGCTCGACCTGGACAGTCCGACCGCCGGGGACGTGCGCATCGACGGCAAGCACTACCGACAGTTGCGCGACCCGCTCAAGCACATCGGCGCGCTGCTGGACGCCAAGGCCATGCACGGCGGGCGCAGCGCGTACAACCACCTGCTGTGTCTGGCGCAGAGCAACGGCATCCCGGCGAGCCGGGTCAGTGAGGTGCTGGACACCGTCGGCCTGTCCTCGGTAGCGCGCAAGCGCTCGAAGGGCTTCTCGCTCGGCATGGGGCAGCGTCTGGGCATCGCCGCGGCCCTGCTGGGCGACCCCGAGATCCTGATGTTCGACGAGCCGGTCAACGGGCTCGACCCCGAGGGCATCCACTGGATTCGGAACCTGATGAAGAACCTGGCCGCCCAGGGGCGCACGGTCTTCGTCTCCAGTCACCTGATGAGCGAAATGGCCCTGACCGCCGACCACTTGGTGGTCATCGGGCAGGGCAGGCTGATGGCGGACACCTCGATGGCGGAGTTCATCGCGCAGAACTCGCGCTCCTACGTGCGGGTGCGCACGCCCGACCACGAGCGGATGCGCGAGGCGCTGGCCGAGGCGGGGCACACCGCCGTGGTCGCCACCGACGGGTCGCTGGAGGTCGACGGCGCGGAGGCGGCGCGGCTCGGCGAGCTGGCCGCGCGCCATCGGGTGGTGTTGCACGAGCTGAGCCCGCAGCGCGCCTCGCTTGAGGAGGCGTTCATGCAGCTCACGGCCGATTCGGTGGAGTACCACGCGCACGCGGGCCCGGCCGGCGCGCACCCCGGCGCCACGGCGGCGCCCTACGGCGGGCCGGGCGCGGGCGGGGCGGCGGGCGCCGTACCGGGCGCGGCCGGGGCGCCACCCGTACCGCCCGGTGGTGGGTACCCGCCCCAGGGGCAGCCGCCGGGGCAGCAGGGTGGTTGGGGAGCTGACTGGCAGCGGAAGAAGGGCTCCTGACGATGGCGGTCGCGACGCGGGTACTCCGGTCCGAATGGACCAAGATCAGGTCGGTGCGGTCCACCGTCTGGACCATGGTGCTGGCCCTGGTGGTGACGGTGGCCCTGAGCATGCTGCTCAGCGCGCTGAGCAAGCGGGACTACGACGACATGTCCGCTCAGGAGAAGCTGGAGTTCGACCCGACCCTGATCAGCTTCGCCGGCATCGGGCTCGGCCAGCTCGCGCTGATCGTCTTCGGTGTGCTCGTGGTCTCCACCGAGTACAGCACCGGCATGATCCGCACCTCGCTGGCGGCCGTCCCGCAGCGGCTGACGTTCTTCACCAGCAAGATCGCCGTCGCCACGCTGCTGGCCTTCGCGGTCGGCCTGCTCATCAGCTTCGCCAGCTTCTACTCCGGGCAGGCCATGCTCGGCGACCACAAGGCGTCCATCGGTGACCCCGGGGTGCTGCGGGCGATGCTCGGCAGCGCGCTGTACATGACCCTCATCACGATGTTCGCCATGGGCGTCACCGCGATGCTGCGCAGCCCGATGCTCTCGCTCGGCATCCTGATGCCGTTCTTCTTCCTGATCTCCAGCATCCTGGGCAACGTCCCGGCGACCGAGAAGGTCGGCCGGTACCTGCCCGACCAGGCCGGTTCGCGGATCATGCAGGTGGTACGGACCGACGACGACGCGCCGTACGGCCCCTGGGGCGGCCTGGCGATCATGGCCGCCTGGGTGCTGGCGGCGCTGGTCGGCGGCGCGGTGTCGCTGAAGAAACGGGACGCCTGAGCGGAGCGCCCGAGTGGGGCTCCCGAGTCGGGCGCTTGTGGGTCGGGCGCCTGCGAGTCGGGCGCCTGTGAGCTGAGCTCGCGCGAGTCGGGCGCGTGCGGGTCGAGCGCGCGTGCGCGGGTCGAGCGGGCGGGACGCCCCGTGCATCCGAGGTGCCCGGAGTAGCAGGAGTGTCCGGGTGCGGCCGAGGGGTCCACGACGCGCGGGGCGGCCGGGCGGGAACTCCGGGTGGCGGGCCCGGACGCGGCGCGGGCCGGCGCGGGCGGACCGGGCGAACCGGGTGGGGCCTGGGCGAGGGGGACAAGACGGGTGTCACCGGAGGTTTCCCCAGCGCGTGTCTCGGGGTCGTACCGATGGCGACGCAAATGGAACCGTCAGCTCCCCGTTATCCTCCTAAGCCTCACGGGGGCGAGCCGGCAGGTGGCGATGCCCCGACGACGGCGAGGGCGGAGATTTGATCGAGGCAGTCGGCCTGACGAAGCGCTACGGCGCCAAGACGGCCGTGCACAATCTGAGCTTCCAGGTACGGCCGGGCGCCGTCACCGGCTTCCTGGGCCCCAACGGCTCGGGCAAGTCGACCACCATGCGCATGATCCTTGGCCTGGACACGCCGACCGCGGGCCAGGTGACGGTGGGCGGCTATCCGTTCCGCCGGCTGCCGAACGCGCCCCGCCAGGTGGGCGCGCTCCTGGACGCCAAGGCCGTACACGGTGGCCGCAGCGCGCGCCAGCACCTGCTGAGCCTGGCCCAGCTCTCGGGCATACCGGCGCGCCGGGTGGACGAGGTGCTCGGCGTGGTCGGCCTGCAGGGCGTGGCCGCCAAGCGCTCCAAGGGCTTCTCGCTCGGCATGGGCCAGCGTCTGGGCATCGCCGCGGCCCTGCTCGGCGATCCGCAGGTGCTGCTCTTCGACGAGCCGGTCAACGGGCTCGACCCGGAGGGCATCCTGTGGGTGCGCAACCTCATGAAGCAGCTCGCCGCCGAGGGGCGTACGGTCTTCGTCTCCAGCCACCTGATGAGCGAGATGGCCCTCACGGCCGACCACCTGATCGTCATCGGTCGCGGTCAGCTCCTCGCCGACATGAGCGTCACCGACTTCATCTCCGCCAACTCGGCCGACTTCGCCCGGGTTCGGACGCCGGAGGGCGAACCGGCGCAGCGCGAGAAGCTGGTGGCGGCGCTCGCCGAGGCGGGCGGACAGGTGCAGCCCGAGCAGGACGGGGCGCTGCGGGTGACCGGGCTGGCGCTGCCGCGCATCAGCGACCTCGCCCACGAGGCCGACATCCGGCTGTGGGAGCTCGCGCCGCACCGGGCGTCGCTGGAGGAGGCGTACATGCGGATGACGCAGGGCGCCGTGGACTACCGCTCGACGCACGACCCGCGCGCCGGCCTCCAGCAGCAGCCCGCGCCGGGCCAGCCGCAGCCGCCGGGCGCCCCGCAGGGCTGGGGCCAGGGCGCGGGGCAGGCTCCCGGCGCGTTCCCGGGCCAGCCGCACCCGTACGCGCCGGGCCAGCCCCAGCCGTACGCGCCCGGTCAGCCGCAGCCGTACGCACCGGGCCCGCCCGCACCGCAGGCGCCGGGCGCGCCCGCGCCGGCCGCCGCCTCGCCCCGTACCACGCAGTTGCGCGCCCTGCCGGACCAGCGGCCGGCGCCCGCGCCGCAGCCGCCCGCCACCCCCGCCGACCCGAACCAGCGCGACAGCGAGGACGCCCGATGACCACCCCTCAGCAGCCGCACTCCGCCCCCGCCCCGCAGCCCCAGCGGGCCCAGACGCTGGAGGCGCCGCACCCGGGGATGCCGGGCGGCGCCCCGCACACGCCGCCGCCCGGGCAGGCCCACGGGCAGGCGCCGGCCGGTGGCTTCGCGCCCGTCGGCTACATCTCGCCGATCCCGATCCGGCCCACCCACTTCGGGCACGCGCTCGCCTCCGAGTGGACCAAGATCAAGTCGGTGCGTTCGACGATGTGGACGCTCAGCGTCATGGTCGTGCTGGTCGTCGGCATCGGCCTGCTGACCGCGGTCGGCCTCGCGAGCGGCGACACCGACCTGGACGGCGAGTCCCCGCTGAGCTTCGGCTTCTTCGGGGTGCTGCTCGGCGTGCTGTGCGTGATCACGCTCGGCGTGCTGGCGGTCTCCTCGGAGTACGGCACCGGCATGATCCGCACCACCCTGACCGCGTGCCCGAGCCGGGGCCGGGTGCTGCTGGCCAAGGCCACCGTCTTCTTCGGCCTGACCTTCGCGGTGACGCTGGCCTCGACGACCGTCGTCGCCCTCGTCAACGACAGCATGCTCAGCGGCAACAAGGGCGCCGGCGAGTCCGGCGGCTCCGACTGGTTCAAGGCCACCGTGGGCGTCAGCCTGTACGTGGCCGTGCTCGGGCTGCTCGCGCTGGCCGTGGGCTCGCTGCTGCGGCACTCCGCCGGCGCGATCACCATCATGATCGGCGCGGTGCTGCTGCCGCTGGTGCTGGCCCTGTTCATGCGCGGCGAGGCGCTGGAGGACGTCCAGCGGGTGCTGTTCGAGTACTCGATCCCCAGTCAGATCGGCGTGATGTTCAGCAACACCGTCACGGACTCGGGCCCCTCCGGCTGGGACCCGCTGCTGATCATCGCGGTCGCCGCGGGGGCGGCGCTGGCCGCCGCGTTCGCCGTGCTGGACAAGCGCGACGTCTAGCCCGCCGGGGTCCGACCGCCTACGGGCCGCCCGTCCGCGTCAGTAGCGCGGCGCGTTACGAGACCGCTGGAGCCGCGCGCTCCGGCGGTCTCGCGCGTTCCAGCACGCGCGGTGCCAGTGGCGGCGGTCTTCCACGCCCGCGTAGCTCTGCCAGGCGACGAGGTGGCCCACGCCCGGCGGAATCTCCTGGTCGCATCCGGGGCAGCGGTAGTGCTTGCCCGCAGCGGCGCCCGCCACCGCGCGCACCAGCCACTCCTCCCCCTGCCAGGTCTCCGTGCGCTCCCCGCCCGTCGACCCCCAGGCGGAGCTCTCTGCTGGTTTCTCGCCGCCTCGGGGGCGGTTTCGGCGCGGGGACACGGGGCACCTCGTGGCGTCGGCGGGAACTACGGACCGTTACCAGCGTAAGGGTTGTCGTCACCGGAGCGGGAGCCGCGTGGGAAGCGGTCGCGCACCGCACCGGCGCACCACCGGCCACCACATCTGATGATCATCATGAAAACTTCTTGCCAAGCCGTGCCTTTGGCACGTGACAGACGTTGTTGCCTCCAAGGGGGCCGCGTCGGTCGCGAAGCTGCGAGAGGAGGCGGAGTGCGATGCGCGTTGGAGCGTTCGTCCTGGCCGCGCAATTCCCGGGCCAGGGACAGGGGGAGGCACTGCGCAGGGCGGTCAGGACCGCCGAAGTCGCCGAGAGGGCGGGGCTGGACGCGGTCTGGCTGGCCGAGCACCACTTCATTCCCTACGGCGTCTGCCCGTCCGCCACCACGCTGGCCGCGCTGGTGCTCGGGCGCACGCGGCGGATCGGGGTCGGCACCGCGGTGAGCGTGCTGTCCACCACGCATCCGGTCGCCCTGGGTGAGCAGGCGGCGCTGCTGCACCTCACCACGGGTGGCCGGTTCACGCTGGGGGTGGGGCGCGGTGGGCCCTGGGTGGATCTGGAGGTGTTCGGCGCGGGCGTGCGGGCGTACGAGGAGGGCTTTCCCGAGTCGCTTGACCTGCTGCTGCGCTGGTTGCGGGAGCCGTCCGTCGGCGCGGACGGAGAACGCTACGCCTTTCGGGAGGTCCCGGTCGTGCCACGGGCGGACGAGTTCCTGGACGGCGTGGCGGCGGACGGGCCTCCCGTGGTCGTCGCATGTGTGTCGCCGCGCGGCGTGCGGTTGGCCGCCGAGCGGGGGCTGCCCATGTTGCTCGGGATGCACTGCGGGGACGAGGAGAAGGCGGAGATGGTCGCCCTGTGGCGGCGCACGGCGCGCGCCGCCGGGCACTCGCCGGAGGTCGTCGCGGCGGCCCCGCACGTGTCCACCGGTGTCCTGCAGATCGCCGACACCCGGGCGGACGCGGCGGAGTCACTGCTCAAGGCGATGCCCGGCTGGCTACGGCAGGGGCTCGGGGCGTACGTGACGGTCGACGGGCGGCGGCGTGCGATGCGCGACCCGCGGGCGTACGTGGAGTTGCTGTGCTCGCTGCACCCGGTGGGGCCGCCGGCGCTGTGCGCGGACCTGCTGGCCGCGAGCGCCGAGCGCACCGGCATCGACCGGTTCGCCCTGCTGGTCGAGGGCTGTGGCGAGCTGACGGGCACCGAGGAGAACGTGCGGCGGCTGGGCGCGGAGGTGCTGCCGCGCTGTGGCTGACGGCGGGCGCCGTGGGCGAGGGCCCCGGGCGGTGGCCGGGGCGGGGCGCGGGTGGCCGGGGCGGGGGTGCGGCGGTCGGGGCACGGGCGTGGGGGCGGCGCCGCCCCGCGTCGTTCAGCACCTGGCGCCCGCGGGACGGCGGCGACCGCGCGTCAGCAGTCGCGCAGCTCCGGGGACTGGTTCAGGATCTGGCCCCGGATCGAGGTGAAGCGGGCGATCCGGTCGTCGGCCGCCGGGTCGAGCGGGAAGACCGCCACCCGGTGGCAGTTCTGGAAGGCCAGCCGCACACCGAAGTGCCGCTCCAGCGAACCGCGTATCGCGTCACTGGCGAGCGCGCGCAGCAGTTGCCCACGCGCCTTCTCGTCCGGCGGCGGCACCTGGTTGTCGGCGATCTCGCCGCCGTCCACCTTGAGCTGGGCCACCAACGAACTGACCATCTCCCAGGCGTACGGCAGGGAGGTCCGGACGCAGTCGACGAATGCGGCTTCGTCGACCTCGCCTCGCTCGGCCTGTTCGAGCAGGGCCGGTGAGACGTCGAGCGACATGGGTTCTCCTCTCGTGACCCCGGGACGCGGGGCCGGGCGGATGAGGGTGCGAGCCGCGACGCAGCGTACTCGCGCGGCGACCCCCCGCCGCAACGGTAGTTCCGGCTGCCGTGCCCGCACCAGGACGGCGCACCTACTACCGGCCACGGGGACGGGGGAGGGCGTCGGGCGAATCGCGTGCACGGGGCGGCGTCGAGTAGCGTTGCCGACCATGCGTCTCGTCATTGCCCGCTGCTCCGTTGACTACGTGGGCCGGCTCACCGCTCATCTCCCCTCCGCGCCCCGGCTGATCCTGGTCAAGGCCGACGGCAGCGTGTCCATCCACGCGGACGACCGGGCCTACAAACCCCTCAACTGGATGTCGCCGCCCTGCACCCTCAAGGAGGGCGCGGACAACGTGTGGACCGTGGTGAACAAGGGGGGCGAGAAGCTCATCATCACCATGGAAGAGGTGATGCACGACTCCTCGCACGAACTCGGAGTCGACCCGGGGCTGATCAAGGACGGCGTGGAGGCGCACATCCAGGAGCTGCTGGCCGACCGCATCGAGACCCTCGGCAGCGGCTACACGCTGATTCGGCGCGAATACCCCACCGCCATCGGCCCCGTGGACATCCTGTGCCGGGACGGCGACGGCGGGACGGTCGCCGTCGAGATCAAGCGGCGTGGCGAGATCGACGGCGTCGAGCAGCTCACCCGCTACCTCGAACTCCTCAACCGCGACCCGCACCTGTCCCCGGTCAAGGGCATCTTCGCGGCCCAGGAGATCCGGCCGCAGGCCCGCGTGCTGGCCACCGACCGTGGCATCGGCTGCGTCATCCTGGACTACAACGCGCTGCGCGGCGTCGAGGACGACAAGCTGCGCCTGTTCTGACCCACCGCGCGCCCGACCGCGCGCCCCGCACCACCCCGTGGCCCGTCGCCCCCGCGCCGGGCCACGCCCACGTGCCCCTCCCCCGCGCCCCGACGCACCCGGCCTTCGCGCCGCCGTACGCCGTGACGCCGCGCTCCGTGCCTCCGCGCTGGCGGGCGTACCGGGTCCACGGCGCGTACGCCCCACGTCCCGCGCCGCCTGCGCCCGTACGCGGCGGGGCGGACAGCTCGTGGCGGAGCCGGTCGGCGAGCCGGGGCGGGTGGGGTCAGACCGTCGGGTTGGTGGTGAGGGGGGAGGTGGGGCGGGCGCCGGGATCGCTGGTGATCTGGGTGGGCGACTGCGGCGGGTCGACCGAGGTGGGGGCCGTGCTCGGCGGGCCCGTCGGCTCGGTGGGCGGGTCGGTGGGCTCGGTCGGCGGGTCCGTCGGCGTGGTCGGCGGGTCCGTGGGCCGGGTTGGCGGGGTGGTGGGCCGGGTTGGTGAATCGGTGGGCCTGGTCGGCCGGCCGGTGGGCTCCGGGTCCGTACGCGTGGGGTCGCCCGTCGGGGACGGCTTGCCCGTGGTCGGGTCGGCGCTGGTCGGCGGGGTGGTCGGACGCTGGCCGCCGTCCGTGGACGGCGCGGTGCTGGGCGCGCCCGAGCTGCCCGGGGCGGTGGTCGCGCCCGGCCGGCCGGTGCCCGGGGCCGGGTCGCGGCGGGGCTCGTCGGCGGCTCGTTCCTCGCCCCCGTGATCGCGCGCCGGCGTGCTGCGCGGTGGCGCGACGGGGTCGGGTCTCCCGTCGCCGCCCGAGGTGGCGCCGAGCGTGACGACCGTGCCCAGGACCGCCACCAGCAGGGCGCCGGCGCCGGCCGCCGCCGCGTTCCGGCGCACCACGAGCAGCGACGGCAGTCGCCGGAGCGAGGCCCGCCAGCCGCCGCGCCGCGTGCCCGCCGCCTTGTCCGGGGGAGCCTCGCCGGGCGGCGGCGCACCGGCGCCGCCTCCGGTGGCCGGGCTCGCGGCGCCCAGGCGTACGGCCGTCTTGTGCAGGGTGTCGTCCTCGGCGGCTCGCGGGCCGGCCGGGGGCGTCGCGGTCGGGTCGGGGCCGGCGAGGGGGCCCGGCGGGGTGGTGGCCGACGGTTCGGTCGGCGTCTCGTCCCCGGTGAGCTCTCCCAGGGTGTCGAGGCCGCCCGGCGCGGAGATCCCGGTCCGGTCCACGACCAGGGCCAGCGCCCGGCGACCGGCGACGGCCCCGCGCCGGTCCGCCAGCACCCCGCGCAGCGAGATGGACGCTTCGAGTTCCGCGCGGGCCCGGTCCAGTTGGCCCGCGCACAGCGCGAGCACGCCCAACTCGTGGTGGAAGTACGCCTCTTCGGCCACCTCGCCGGCGAGTCGGGCCGCCTCCTGGCCGTGGCGCAGGCAGCGCTCCCAGGCGCTCCAGCCCAGGCCCGTCGCGAACGCCGGGGCCGCCGTCCGGGCCAGCAGCACGGCCGCGCTGAGCTGTCCGACGCGCTGCCCGCCGGCGGGCTCGGGCCCCTCCTCCCGCTCGCCGCGGGCCCCGGTGGCGCCCCGGGCGGAGACCAGCGCGGCGAGCGCGCCCAGGATGGCGTCCGCCTCACCCGTGGTGCGGGCGGCGGCCACCGAGGGGTGGCCGGCCCACCAGGCGTAGTGCTGGGCGGCGGTGAGGGCGTGGGTCGACCCGCCGTCGGGGAAGCCCGCCGCCGCGAGCTGCGCGGCGACGCCGGTCGCCAGCCGGTAGTGGTCGCCGGCGGGGGTGAGCAGGCCGCAGCCGAGGAGTTCGGCGATGGCGGCGTCGGCCCGCGGGTCGCCGACGAGCGCGGGCAGGTGCGCCGGGTGCGGGCACTCCCCGCCGAGGACCAGCGCGAACCGCAGGGTCTCCCGGGCCGGCGCGCTGACCAGCTCGGCCAGCAGCGCGGCGGGGGCCACGCCCTCGGTGAGCGTGGGGACGCGCGGCCCGGCGCCGTCACCGGCCGCTCCTGGGCCGGCGGCTGCCTGGCCCACGGCGCCCGCGACGGAGGTCGCCTCGACGGTGGCGGTCTCGGCGAGCGGGACCGGGTGGGGGCCGGGTCCCGTCTGGGCCGGGCGCCCGGGCGAGCCGGCATCGGGGCCGAGGTCGGGATCGAGGTCGTCCGGATGGCTGCGGGCGCCGTCGGCGGGCCCCTGGTCGACGGCCGGGCCCGCGGTGACCGTGCCGGGCGGCGCGGCGTCGGAATCGGGGGCGATACCGGCCGCCCGGTCGCGGCCCCGCAACAGCGCCGCCGCCTGGACGAACCGCAGCGGCAGCCCCTCGGACTCGAACCACAGGTCCGCCGCCCAGGCCGCCTCCTCGTCGGTGGGCGGCCGGCGCACCAGGCGGCCGAGCAGCTCCATGCAGGCGGCGCGGCTCAGGCCGCCCAGGGCGACCTCCTCCAGGTACGCGCCGGGCGAGGGGGCCGAGACGTCGGGCGTGGCCGATATCAGGAAGGCGCACTCGGGGGTGGCGTCGAGGAAGTCGTCCAGGGCCGCTCCGTCGAACTCGACGTCGTCCAGGATCACGACGGCGCCGATGTCCCGGGTCAGCTCCAGGAGCTGGGCGCGGTTGGGGCGGTGCGCGGGCAGCCGGAAGACGGCGGCGCACAGGGCGTGCAGCAGGTCGACGGGGGTGCGGTGGTAGCCGGAGAGGCGGACGACGCCGTCCGGGGCGAAGTCACCGCAGCCGTCGGCGACCGCGTCCAGCAGGGCGCTGCGCCCGGCGCCGGCGGGGGCCGTCAGCCGTACGGAACGGCCACGGGCCAACAGGCGTATCAGCCGGTCGCGTTCCTCCTCGCGATCCAGGAGCGGCAGTTCGCGGTGGGCCGCGATGGCGCCGGGGCCGGCGGTGACGGTGGAGCGCGCGACGGCCTGGGCCCGGCGCAGTTCGGCGCGCTCCTCGTCGGTGTGTCGGCGCGGGGCGGCCGGCTGGTGGGGGCTGCCCGGCGGGCACCGCTCGATCTCGCTGCCGTCGAGGGGGTTGATGGTCAGCAGGTAGTCGCCCGAGGTGAGCTGGGCGGTGCGGGCGACGCCGGGTGTGGACACCGCCGAGGCGTGGCCCCGGTCGCGGGAGCCGATGGCGGGCGGGTGCGGGTCGCGGTGTGGTGAGCGCCGCGGGCCGCCGGCGGCGCCCGGAGCGTCGTGAGCGTGCTCTTCTGGCCCGCGGTGCGTCGGGTCCATGGTGAAAGCCCCCCAGAGCTGCGTGCCGTGTGGTCAGCGGGCTGGTCCGCGGTGGTGCCGTGACGAGCGGGAGGGCGCCCGGTCGTCGCGACGGTCCGGCGTCCGCCTGGCAAGGTCAGCGGCGGTCGCCAACTCCAAACCTCGGCCCAGTATCGCTGACCGGGCAGCGGCGTGCCGACCCGACGGGAGGAGAGGACACGCGATGCCCCGTGCCGGGGCGGCGGTCCGCGAGCGGCGGGGCGTACGTCGGTTCACGCCGGGTGGCCGGCGGCGACGGGCCTCACACCCGGGGCAGGGACTCGACTTCCAGGCCGCCCTCGATGGCCAGAATGCGGTGCAGGCGGGTGGCGACCAGGAGGCGCTGCATCTGCGGCGGCACCCCGCGCAGCACCAGGCGCCGACCGACCCGGCCGGCCCTGCGGTGGGCGCCCATGATGACGCCGAGCCCGGTGGCGTCCCAGGCGTCGAGCTCGGACAGGTCGAGCACGAGGTCTCCGCCGCCCCCGTCCACCGCCGTGTGGAAGGCCGTACGGGCGTCCGCCGCGCTGCGGATGTCGAGTCGGCCCGCGACGACCAGCTCGGCGTGGTCGCCCTTGATGTGCATATGCGCTCTCCGATGCTGCGTCGTTGTGGTCGTATGTCTACACAACTGACTGCCTCTCATACGGCAAAGTTGCCGCCCGTAAGCGAACCGATACCGAATTCACCCCATGGAGCGGGCCCATGGGGCGCGGGCCCGTGTGTGGTTGTCGTGGCACGTGGGGACGCCGCTTCCCGGGGGTCGCGACGCCCGCGCGCGTGGAGGCCAACTGCCCGTCCGTGCGGGGTTCGACACCGGCGTTCCGGTCGAGTACCCGGGTGACGGGGTGGGGCGGCGGGCCGGTGGGGTCAGCCGTGCGGGTAGAAGCCCTGGCCGCTCTTGCGGCCGATGTCGCCCGCGTCGACCATGCGACGCATGATCTCCGGCGGGGCGAACTTCTCGTCCTGGGACTCGGTGTAGATGTTGTCGGTGGCGTGCAGCAGGATGTCCACGCCGGTGAGGTCAGCGGTGGCCAGTGGCCCCATGGCGTGACCGAAGCCGAGCTTGCAGGCGATGTCGATGTCCTCGGCGCTGGCCACGCCCGACTCGTAGAGCTTGGCCGCCTCGACCACCAGGGCCGAGATGAGCCGGGTGGTGACGAAGCCGGCCACGTCGCGGTTGACGACCACGCAGGTCTTGCCGATGCCCTCGGCGAACTCGCGGGCGGCGGCCAGGGTTTCGTCGCTGGTCTTGTAGCCGCGTACCAGCTCGCACAGCGCCATCAGCGGGACCGGGGAGAAGAAGTGGGTGCCCACCACCCGCTCGGGACGGGAGGTGGCCGCCGCGATCTTGGTGATCGGGATGGCGGAGGTGTTGGAGGCCAGGATCGTCTCGTCCTTCACCAGGCCGTCGAGCGTGGCGAAGATCTCCCGCTTGACCTCGATCTTCTCGAAGACCGCCTCGACCACGAGGTCGGCGTCGGCCGCGGCGTCCAGGTCGGTGGTGGTGGTGATGCGGGACAGGGCCTGCTCGGCGGCGTCGGCCGTCAGCTTGCCCTTGGAGACGAACTTCGCGTACGAGGCCGCGATGCCGTCCTTGCCACGGGCCAGGGCGGCGTCCGTCACATCGCGCAGGACGACGTCCCAGCCCGCCTGGGCCGAGACCTGAGCGATGCCGGAACCCATGAGTCCGGCTCCGATGACGGCGAGCTTCTTGGCCACTGCGTCTCCCTTACCTGCCGGGGGCCACGGCGCCCCCACCCCACACTGGATTTTCGGCTGTGAGGCGGACCTTAGCGGGCGTCAGGGCCCCGGTGGCAGGGGAAGAGATGCGCGTCACGTCTCACATGACGGACCTCACACCGGTGGCGGTCACGGCGCGGGGCGTACCGCGTAGTTGAGGACGGTCTCGCCGAGGAGCCCCTCCATCTCGTCCAGCAGCACCAGCGCCTCGCGCGAGACCTCGGTGGCCTTGCGGCCGGCCATCATCTGGCGGCCGACGAAGCCCATCAGGGTGCTCTGTGTCCAGGCGAGCTGACCGCCCACCAGCAGCGGCAGCGGGTCCTGCGGGGTGGCCCCGGTCTCCTCGCGCAGGGCGTTCTCCACGGCCTCGACCACCTCCTGCTGGAGGTACCACAGATGCGCCTTGAGGGCGTGCGCGCCCTGGATGACGCGCATGAACCGGGCGTAGCCGTCGAAGAGCCCGACGGTGGGCGAGACGGCCTCCACCTCGTCGCGGAACTGGCGCAGCACGCCGAGCGCGGCGGACTCCCCCGCCGCCCGGCCGCGCACGTAGCGCGGCAGCCGGTCCACCACGCCCGCGCTGCGGTCGAAGAACAGGTCCTCCTTGGCGGGGAAGTAGTTGTAGACGGTGTTGACGGAGACGTCCGCGGCGGCGGCGATCTCCGCGATCGTCACCGCGTCGAAGCCGCGCTCCAGGAAGAGCCCGGTGGCCACGTCCGAGATGTGCTGCCGCGTCTGCCGCTTCTTCCGCTCCCTGAGTCCCTCTGCCATGCCCCCATCGTAAGCATCTGGGGATTCTACAATTTTGGAGTGATTGCAAAATTTAAGCAGCTCTGTTTTCCTGAGCGCATGGCAATCATCAGCACGGTCGGCCTCGCTCGGACGTTCACCACCGCACAGGGCCCCGTCCAGGCCGTGCGCGGCATCGACCTGACCGTCCGGCCCGGCGAGATCGTCGGCCTCCTCGGCCCCAACGGCGCGGGCAAGACCACCACGCTGCGCATGCTCACCACGCTGCTCGCCCCCACCGGCGGCGCCGCCACCGTCGCCGGCCGCGACCTGGTCCGCGACCCGGCCGGGGTGCGGCGCGTGAGCGGGTACGTCGCCCAGTCCGGCGGCCTCGACCCGCACCTGACGGTCCGCGAGGAACTGGTTACCCAGGGCCGGCTCTACCGGCTGTCCCGGACCGAAGCCGTGGCGCGCGGCGCCGAGTTGGCCGCCGACCTGGGGCTGGGCGAGCTGCTCGACCGCAAGACCGGGGCGCTCTCCGGCGGCCAACGGCGGCGCCTGGACATCGCCATGGGCCTCACCCACCGACCGGCGGTGCTCTTCCTGGACGAGCCGACGACGGGCCTGGACCCCGGCAGCCGCGCCGACCTGTGGGACCTGGTCCGCCGGGTGCGCGGCGAGCACGGCACCACGGTCGTGCTCACCACGCACTACCTGGACGAGGCCGACGCGCTCGCCGACCGGCTGGTGATCGTGGACAGCGGCGTGGTGGTCGCCGACGGCGCCCCGCGCGACCTCAAGCGCCGCCACACGGGCTCACCCGACGCCTCCCTTCACGACGCCTTCCTGGCGATCACCGGCCACGGCATCACCCCCGACGGGCCCGGCGGGACCACCCCGGCCGCCGCGTGAGCCACCCGTCCCGCGCCGGCGACGCCCCACGGCCCGCCCCGCACCCCGGCCCACCCCCGGGGCCGCCCCGCTGAGGCCCCCGGCCCCGACCGCGTACGCCCCGGGCCCCCCGACCCCGTACGCCCAACGCGTCCCGTCCCGTCCGCCCGTCCGTCCCTCCGTCCACCGGGAGCGCTCCCCATGTCCGCCGCCCTGACCACCCTGTGCTCCGACACCGCGCTGATCTGCGGCCGGTATGTCCGCCAGACCCTCAGATCCCGGTTCCAGGTCCTCTTCGGCATCCTCATGCCGCTGCTGTACCTGCTCTTCTTCGGCCCGCTGCTCACCGATCTGTCGCTGGACTCCGAAGGCGACTCCTGGCAGGTCCTCGTACCGGGTCTGCTGCTCCAACTCGGCCTCTTCGGCGCCTCGTTCGCCGGCTTCGCGGTGATCGTCGAGAAGCAGAGCGGGGTGGTGGAGCGGATGCGGGTGACGCCGGTGAGCCGCCTCGCGCTGCTGCTGGGCCGGGTGCTGCGGGACGCGGCCGTCTTCGTCTTCCAGGCCGTGCTGCTGGTGCTGGTCGCGCTGGCGATGGGGCTGCGCGCGCCGCTGGGCGGCATCCTGATCGGCCTCGCGTTCGTCGCCCTGCTCACCGTGTCGCTGGCCTCGCTGTCCTACGCGCTGGCGCTGCGGGTGGACACGCCGCAGGCGTTCGGGCCCACGGTCAACGCGCTGACCATGCCGTCCATGCTGCTGTCCGGGCTGATGCTGCCGATGTCGCTGGCCCCGGCCTGGCTGGACGCGCTCTCGCACGTGATGCCGTTCCGCTATCTGGTGGACGCGGTACGCGCGGCCTTCGTCGGCGACTTCGCCAGCCCCGCGATGCTGTACGGCACGCTGGTGGGCGTGGCCCTGTCGGCCCTGGCCGTGACCGTCGGCACCCGGGTGTTCACCTCGGCCGGCGCGTGAGCGGTGGTTACGCTCGACCCATGGTCAATCTGACGCGCATCTACACCCGCACCGGCGACAAGGGCACGACCGCGCTCGGCGACATGAGCCGTACCGCCAAGACCGACGTCCGCATCGCGGCCTACGCCGACGCCAACGAGGCCAACGCCGCCATCGGCGTCGCCATCGCCCTGGGCGCGCTGCCCGCCGAACTGGTACGCGTCCTCGTGCGCGTCCAGAACGACCTCTTCGACGTGGGCGCCGACCTGTGCACGCCGGTGGTGGCGGACCCCGAGTTCCCGCCGCTGCGGGTCGAGCAGTCCTACATCGACCAGCTGGAGGCGGACTGCGACACCTTCCTGGCCGACCTCGACAAGTTGCGCAGCTTCATCCTGCCGGGGGGCACGCCGGGCGCCGCGCTGCTGCACCAGGCGTGCACCGTGGTGCGGCGCGCCGAGCGCTCCACCTGGGCGGCGCTGGAGGCACACGGCACCAGTGAGGACGGCGGCTCCATGAACCCCCTCACCGCGACCTACCTCAACCGCCTCTCGGACCTCCTGTTCATCCTGGCCCGCACCGCGAACAAGGAGACCGGCGACGTCCTGTGGGTCCCCGGCGGCGAACGCTGACCCCCCGCGCGCCCCGTACATCTCCCGCGCGACCCCGCCGCCACGCCCCCGGACGCCATCGCGCCCGGCCGTCCTCCGCGACGCCCACCCGAGCCCCCGACGGACCCGCCCGTCGGGGACTCAGCGGTCCCGGTGCGTGTGGCGCGGGGGCGTGTGGCGCGGGGGCGTGGGCAGCCAGCCGGGACGTTCGGCGGGGGCGGTGTCGGTCCCCACGGCGGCGGGCGGCACGGCGGGACGCGCGGGATCGGTGTCGGTGGGCGCGGGGTCGGCGCGGTAGGTCGGGCCGGCGGCGGGTGCCCGACCGGTCGCGGGCGTCCGACCGGCGGGGTCGTCTTTCGGCCACAGCGTGTACGACAGGGCGACCAGCAGCCAGATGCCGGTCAGTATGCCCATCGGCGTCTGCGTGTCCCGCAGGGCCGCCGTGCGGTCGGGGTCGTCGACGTACCAGATCGCCAGTTGCAGCAGCCCGGCGGCGACACCCGCGCCCAGCGCCGTGCGCAGCCACATCCGCCACTCGTGGACGGCCCGCGCCATCCCGTACTTCGGCGGCTTCGCGGGCCGGGGACCGCCCGCGAAGCGGTACGCGAAGTGTCGGTCGGCCCAGGCGACCGTGTAGTGGCCGTACCCGACGGAGAAGCCGACGTACACCGCGGCCAGCCCGTGCCGGGCGCTCGCGGTCGCGCCCCCGCGCAGGTCGACGACGGTGGCGGCCAGCAGCGTGAGTTCGAGCAGCGGCTCGCACAGCAGCAGCGCGGCGCCCGCGCGCGGACGCCGCAGCGGGTAGCGCAGGCACAGGCCGCCGACCAGCAGCACCCAGAAGCCGACCTCGGCGACGACGATCATCGTGACGATCACGGCAGCACCCTCCCGCTCGATCCGTGGGGCCCGCGTGCCGGTCCCCGGGAGCCTCCTTCAGGCTGCCCCGCCCGCCGCGCCGCGCGCGTCGTCGGCGCTGACGAACCGGCACTGCATCCTTCGATGTAGCGGCCCGTCCCCGCGCACGACCGCCAGCGGACGCCGCGCCCGCGACCCGCGTGCTGTGATGGAGCCATGCCGCGCCGCCCCCTCTCGCTCCGCCCGGACGAACACGACGTGTTCATCAGCGTCAGCGGGCTCCTCGGCGGCCTGCTGCTGTACGCCCTCGGGCTGCGCAACAGCCCCGCCTCCCTCGGGCTGCCCGGCTGGCTCTCGCTGGTGGCGCTGGTCGTGATGGCCGGCGCCGAGCTGCTGCGGCGCACCGCGGCGCAGGTCGGTCTCGTGATCGGCACCTGCGCCCTGACCCTGGACGTGCTCACCGGCACCCTGGTGGCCACCGTGCTGATGTTCACGGACCTGGTGTACGCGGGCGTGATGTACGGCTCCCCGCAGGCGGCCCGCCGCATCCCGCGCGACTGCTACCTGATCACCGCGCTGGTCACCGTCGGCACCCTCGTCGCCTTCCGCGACCCGGCCGCCCTGCTGCTCGGCTTCGCCACCGCGATGATCACCATCGTGCCCGCCTGGACCGGCGCGATCATCCGCACCCACCGGGAGGCGGCCCAGGCCGCCCGCCTGGAGGCCGAGCGCACCGCGCTGCTCGCCGAGCTGGATCGCCGCGAGGCCGTCGCCACCGAGCGCGCCCGGATGGCCCGCGAGCTGCACGACATGGTCGCCGGCCACCTGTCGGCCATCGCCATCCACTCCACCGCCGGCCTCTCCCTGGGGGACCCGAAGGCGGCTCGGGAGGCGCTGGGGGTCATCCGCGAGAGCAGCGTCCAGGGGCTGGCCGAAATGCGTCGGCTCATCGGGCTGTTGCGCGACGCCAGCGGCGAGACCGAGCCCACCGTGGCGCCCACCCTCGACGGCCTCCAGGCGCTACTGACCCAGGCCGGGCGCACCGGCGCGGAGAGCGGCCTGACCTTCGCCCTCAGCGACGAGCGCGCGGCCGACGCCCCCGCCGACGACCACCCGCCCGCCCTCGACCCCCGCTCCCCGGCGGGCGCCACCGCGTCCGACCCGCCCCCCACCGAGGACGCCGACGCCGGCCCGCCCGACCCCGACGGCGAGGCCCGCGCCCTGCCGGCGCCGGTGGAGCTGGCCGCGTACCGCATCGTGCAGGAGGCGTTGACCAACGCGCTCAAGCACGCCGGTCCCGGGCAGGTGCGTGTGCGGCTGAGCCGGGCGGTGGGCGGGCCGCTGTGCGTGGAGGTGACCAGTCCGCTGGGCGACCGGGGCGGCCCGCGCGCGCCGGGCTCGGGCGCCGGGCTGGTCGGCATGGAGGAGCGGACCGCGCTGCTGGGCGGCGCGTTCGAGGCGAGCCCGGAGCAGGCCGGGCAGGACAGGATCTGGCGAGTACGGGCCGTACTGCCGGTGGACGAGGAGACAGGCACATGACCCACCCGATGGACGCGCACCCCACCGCGAGATCCCGGGGCCCGGCCGGCCCCCGACAGCCGACGGCCCCGGCGAGCCCCCAGGGGGCGCCGGAGCCGGTGGACGGGGCGGGGCCCGCCGAGCCCGTCCGGGTGCTGGTGGCCGAGGACCAGACGTCCGTACGCGCCGGCCTGGTGCTCATCCTGCGCTCCGCGCCCGACCTGCGCGTGGTCGGCGAGGCGGCCGACGGCGAGCGGGCCGTGGAGCTGGCCCGCGAGCTGCGGCCGGACGTGGTGCTGATGGACGTGCAGATGCCGCGCCTTGACGGGGTGTCGGCCACCGGTCAGATCGTCGCCGAAGGGCTGGCCGACGTCCTCGTGCTGACCACCTTCGACCTCGACGACTACGTCTTCGGGGCGCTGCGCGCGGGCGCCGCCGGCTTCCTGCTCAAGAACAGCGAGGCGGGCGAACTGCTGGCCGCCGTCCGCACGGTGGCCCGTGGTGAGGGCACGATCGCCCCGTCGGTGACCCGGCGGCTGATCCGCGAGTTCGGCCGCGTGCAGCCGCCCGGACCCGCGAGCGGGCCCGAGGCCGCGCTGCTGGACGCGCTCACCCGGCGCGAGCGCGAGGTGTTGGGCGCGCTGGGCGAGGGGCTGTCCAACGCGGAGATCGCCACCCGTCTGACGATGGCGGAGGCTACCGTGAAGACTCACGTCAGCCGGCTGCTCGGAAAACTGGAGTTGCGCAGCCGCGTGCAGGCCGCCGTGCTCGCCCAGGAGTGGGGTGTGAGCGCCCCGCCGCACCGGCCGTAACCGGAATCCCCCAATCTCACTTTGGTCCAGACCTATTGACCAGTGGTCCAGACCTCCTTACGCTCCCTTCACATCTTTGGTGAGCGTGTCATGACAATGACGGCTTACCGGGCGGCGCACGTTTCGCGAAGATCTCAGCCCGATATCCGGACCCCACATCCGGACCCGAATATCCAGGAGCCCCTGTAGTGAGATCAGGAATCGTCAGACGCATTCGACACAGCCGGCACAGAACCACCGCGGCGCTCGTGGCGCTCGCACTCCCCTTCGCCGCGCTCGTCGGCCTGGCCTCTCCCGCCCAGGCCGCCGAGTCCGCCACCGCCACCTACACCAAGGCAGCCGACTGGGGCAGCGGCTTCGAGGGCCGCTGGACCGTCAAGAACACCGGTGACACCGCGCTGAGCAGCTGGACCGTCGAGTGGGACGTGCCCTCCGGCACCACGGTCGGCTCCGGCTGGGACGCCACCATCACCGGCTCCAACGGCCACTACACCGCCAAGAACCTGAGCTGGAACGGTGCTCTGGCCCCGGGCGCCAGCGTCACCTTCGGCTTCAACGGCACCGGCGGCGGCGACCCCACCGGCTGTAAGCTCAACGGCGGCTCCTGCGACGGCAGCACGCAGCCGGGCGACACCCCGCCCAGCGCCCCCGGCATCCCCACCGCCAGCGACATCACCAACACCTCGGTGAAGCTGACGTGGGCCGCCGCGACGGACGACAAGGGCGTCAAGAACTACGACGTGCTGCGCGGCGGTTCCACCGTGGCCACCGTCACCGGCACCAGCTACACCGACTCCGGCCTGACCGCCGGCACCGACTACTCGTACACCGTCAAGGCCCGCGACACCGCCGGCCAGGTCGGCCCGGCCAGCGGCGCCCGCACGGTGCGCACCACCGGTGGCAACGGCGGCGAGCCCCCGGTGGGCGACGCGGTCAAGCTCGGCTACTTCACCAACTGGGGCGTCTACCAGCGCAACTACCACGTGAAGAACCTGGTGACCTCGGGCACCGCCGAGAAGATCACGCACATCAACTACGCCTTCGGCAACGTCCAGGGCGGCAAGTGCACGATCGGCGACAGCTACGCGGACTACGAGAAGCTGTACGACGCCAGCGCGAGTGTCGACGGCAAGACCGACACCTGGGACCAGCCGCTGCGCGGCAACTTCAACCAGCTCCGCAAGCTGAAGGCCAAGTACCCGCACATCAAGGTGCTGTGGTCCTTCGGCGGTTGGACCTGGTCGGGCGGCTTCGGTGACGCGGTCAAGAACCCGACCGCCTTCGCCGACTCCTGCTACAAGCTGGTCGAGGACCCGCGCTGGGCCGATGTCTTCGACGGCATCGACCTGGACTGGGAGTATCCCAACGCCTGTGGTCTGACCTGCGACACCAGCGGTCCGAACACCATCACCGACATGATGAAGGCGATGCGGGCCAAGTTCGGCAAGGACAACCTGGTCACCGCCGCGATCACGGCTGACGGCTCCAACGGCGGCAAGATCGACGTCGCGGACTACGCCGGCGCCGCGCAGCACGCCGACTGGTACAACGTCATGACGTACGACTTCTTCGGCGCCTGGGACGCGAAGGGCCCGACGGCTCCGCACTCGCCCCTCACCGCGTACCAGGGCATCCCGAAGGAGGGCTTCAACTCCGACGCGGCCATCCAGAAGCTGCGGGGCAAGGGCATCCCGGCGAAGAAGCTGCTGCTCGGCATCGGCTTCTACGGCCGAGGCTGGACCGGCGTCACCCAGAAGGAGCCGGGTGGCACGGCGACCGGCCCCGCGCCCGGCAAGTACGAGCAGGGCATCGAGGACTACAAGGACCTCAAGGACCGCTGCCCGGCCAACGGCACCGTCGCGGGCACCGCGTACGCCCACTGCGGCAACCAGTGGTGGAGCTTCGACACCCCGGCCACCATCGGCGGCAAGATGTCGTACGTGAAGGACCAGAAGCTCGGCGGTTCGTTCTTCTGGGAGTTCAGCGGCGACACCACCAACGGTGAGCTGATCTCGGCCATCAACAGCGGCCTGCGCTAGTCCCATCCCGGGGGGCCGCGACATCGCGGCCCCCCGGGCCAGCGGCCACCCTCCGAGGCCGCGACACTCCACCGTGGGACCGGTGAGATCCGGACCGGGGAGTCGGCACCGCCCGCCGACTCCCCGGTCCTTCGCCGTGTCCGGGAATCCCCACGGCGGTGGCCGCGTTCGCCCGACTGGAACCACCCGTCACACCAGCCAGGAGAGACCGCGTGCCCACGCCGCAGATCGACGCCCTCGTGTTCGACGTGCTCGGCACCCTCGTCGACGAACCCGCCGGCCTGCGCGCCGGCATCCGCGCCCTGGACCCGGGGCTCGACGGCGCCGAGGTCGACCGCCTCCTGACCCGGTGGCAGCGGCACGTCGAGGACGAGCAGCGCCGTGTCCACACCGGCGCCCGGCCCTACGCCGCCAGCGACGTCATCGACCGGGAGGCCGCCCAACTCGTCGCCGACGCCGTCGGCGTCGACACCCCGGGCGCCGTGACCGCCCTGGCCCACTCGGCCCGCGCCCTCCCGCCGTGGTCGGACACCGTGGCCGGCCTCGCCCGCCTGGCCGACCGCTTCCCGTTGATCGGGCTGTCCAACGCGAGCCGTACGGCACTGCTGGGGCTCAACGCCCACGCCGGACTCCGTTGGCACCAGGCCCTGTCCGCCGAGGACGCCCGCGCCTACAAACCGGACCCGGCGGTCTACCAGCTCGCCGTCACCGTCTCCGGGCTCCCGCCCGAGCGGCTCCTGATGGTCGCCGCCCACGCCTGGGACCTTCGCGGGGCCCAGGCCCTCGGCCTGCGCACCGCGTACGTGGCCCGCCCCGTCGGCGACCCGCCCACCGCCCAGGACACCTTCGACCTGCACGCCGAGGGCCTGGCCGACCTGGCCGACCAGCTCTCCGCCAACTAGACGCGGCCCCGCCCGGCCCGAGCGGACCGCACCCGCGGTTCAGCTCCCGGGCGCCGCCGGCCCGGCCGGCCCCGTCGGGGGCTCGGGTTCGAGGACGAAGACGGGAATCACCCGGGAGGTCTTCTCCTGGTACTCGGCGTACGGCGGGTACGCGGCGACCGCGCGCCGCCACCACCTGGCCCTCTCGTCCCCCGTGACCTCGCGAGCCCGCATGCTCCGGCGTACGGGACCGTCCTGGAGGTCCACCCGGGGGTCGGCCTTGAGGTTGGCGTACCAGACCGGGTGACGCGGGAAACCGCCCTTGGAGGCCACCGCCGCGTACCGCCCCTCGTGCTCCACACGCATCAGCGGAATCTTGCGGATTCTGCCACTCCGCGCGCCGCGCATCGTGACGATGACCACCGGCAGGCCCGTCTCCCAGAGCGTCGTGCCCCGCGTACCACCCGAGCTCTCGTACAGCTCGACCTGCTCCCGCACCCACCGCGCCGGACTCGGCTCGTACTCACCCTCAAGAGGCATCGCCGTCACTCCTCCCCCAGCTACCGCTGGGAGGTGCCCCCACCCCAACCACTGCTGGAGGTGCACACAACCCAGTCACCGTTGAGGTGCACACAACCCGACTAACGCTGGGAGGGACCCCCAACCAACGAGACCCCTCTACCTAAGCAACATTGACTCTCCCCCAGCTACCGCTGGGAGGGACCCCCAAACAACGAGACCCCTCTATCTAGGCAACATTGACCCTCCCCCAGCTACCGCTGGGAGGGACCCCCAACCAACGAGACCCCCTACCTAAGCCACATTGACTCGTTGGCCCGGGGGGGCGGCTTCTAGCCAGGCGAGGAAGCCGGTCAGGGCGTCTTCGCTCATGGCGAGCTCCAGGCGGGTGCCGCGGTGGTGACAGGCCAGTACGACCGCGTCGGACAGGAGGGCCAGCTCCTCCTCGCCGCGCGGGGTGCGGCGGGCGATGACCTCGATGGCCGAGCGTTCGAGCAGGCGGCGCGGGCGGGGCGCGTACGAGAAGACGCGAAACCACTCCACCCGGTCGCCGCTGTACCGCGCGACGCCGTACACCCAGCCCTTGCCGCTGTGATCGGCCACGACCCCACGCGGTCCCTCGGCCCCGGCGGCCCCGACGGTGTCGTTCTCCGTACGCGCCGGCACGTCCCAGCGCAGGCTACAGTCGAACGTTCCGCCGGATCGCTGGATCAGTCGTCTCCGCAGCCCGAAGACGAAGAGCCCCAGCAGCACGAGTACGACGACCGCGCCGCTGACAAGCAGAGCGAGGACCATCTTCACCGACCTCCTCGCGTCATCCAGCCAACCGGCACCTGCATCGCCTCAGCCGCGGGCCGCTGGACAGAGGTCCAGCGGGGCCCGCGGCTGAGGATCGTACGTATCCGTGGCCGGCTCAGTGCACGCCCGCCACCGCGCGCAGCCGGACCTCGGCGCGCCGCTCGGCGGCGTCGTCCGCATCCGACTTGGCACGCTCCAGCGCCCGCTCGGCACGCTGTACATCAATCTCGTCGGACAGCTCCGCGATCTCCGCGAGCAGCGACAGCTTGTTGTCGGCGAACGAGATGAACCCGCCGTGCACCGCGGCGATCACCGTCCCACCGTCGCTCGTACGGATGGTCACCGGGCCCGACTCCAGCACACCGAGCAGCGGCTGGTGGCCGGGCATGACGCCGATGTCACCCGATGTGGTGCGCGCGATGACCAAGGTGGCCGCGCCGGACCAGACACTCCGGTCCGCAGCGACCAGCTCGACGTGCAGCTCAGCAGCCAACGTGGCTCCTCGGGTCGTCACCCGGCGAGTGCGCCGGATGTTGGGTCGAATTCTAGTGGGCGTGACGGGAGGGACGGGACAACACCCGCCCCTCCCGCTACGTCAGGCGTCAGGCGACGCCGAGCTCCTTGGCCTTGGCCTTGAGGTCGTCCAGGCCACCGCACATGAAGAACGCCTGCTCGGGGAAGTGGTCGTACTCACCGTCGGCGATCGAGTTGAACGCGCTGATCGACTCGTCCAGCGAGACGTCCGATCCGTCGAGACCGGTGAACTGCTTCGCCGCGTGGGTGTTCTGCGACAGGAAGCGCTCGATACGACGGGCGCGGTGGACGGTGAGCTTGTCCTCCTCGCCGAGCTCGTCGATGCCGAGGATCGCGATGATGTCCTGCAGGTCCTTGTACTTCTGCAGGATCCCCTTGACGCGGGAGGCGCAGTCGTAGTGCTCCTGCGAGATGTACCGCGGGTCCAGGATGCGGGACGTCGAGTCCAGCGGGTCCACCGCCGGGTAGATGCCCTTCTCCGAGATCGGACGGGAGAGCACCGTCGTCGCGTCGAGGTGCGCGAAGGTGGTCGCCGGGGCCGGGTCGGTGAGGTCGTCGGCGGGGACGTAGATCGCCTGCATCGAGGTGATGGAGTGACCACGGGTCGAGGTGATGCGCTCCTGGAGGAGGCCCATCTCGTCCGCCAGGTTCGGCTGGTAACCCACCGCGGACGGCATGCGGCCGAGCAGCGTGGAGACCTCGGAACCGGCCTGCGTGAAGCGGAAGATGTTGTCGATGAAGAACAGCACGTCCTGCTTCTGGACGTCGCGGAAGTACTCGGCCATGGTCAGGCCGGCCAGCGCGACGCGCAGACGGGTGCCCGGGGGCTCGTCCATCTGGCCGAAGACCAGCGCGGTCTTCTCCAGCACGCCCGAGTCGGTCATCTCGTCGATGAGGTCGTTGCCCTCACGGGTGCGCTCGCCGACACCGGCGAACACGGAAACGCCCTCGTGCAGCTTGGCCACACGCATGATCATTTCCTGGATGAGGACGGTCTTGCCGACGCCCGCGCCGCCGAACAGACCGATCTTGCCGCCCTTGACGTACGGGGTCAGCAGGTCGACGACCTTCAGGCCGGTCTCGAACATCTCGGTCTTCGACTCGAGCTGGTCGAAGTCGGGCGCCTTGCGGTGGATGGCCCACCGCTCGGTGACGTCCGCCTCGGCCTCGGGCTCGTTGAGGATCTGGCCGAGGGTGTTGAACACCTTGCCCTTGGTGATGTCACCGACGGGCACCGTGATGCCGTCGCCGGTGTCGGTCACCGCGGCCTGACGGACCAGGCCGTCGGTCGGCTGCATCGAGATGGCACGGATGACGCCCTCGCCCAGGTGCTGGGCGACCTCAAGGGTCAGCGTCTTGAGCTTGCCGTCCTCGGCGGGGTCGGCAACCTCGACGGTCAGCGCGTTGTAGATCTCCGGCATCGCGTCGACGGGGAACTCCACGTCGACGACCGGGCCGATGACCCGCGCGACGCGGCCGGTGGCCACGCCGGCAGGAGCGGTCGGCTCAACAGTGGTGGTCATATCAGTCACTCCCCGCGGTCGCGTCGGCCAGGGCGCTCGCGCCACCGACGATCTCGCTGATTTCCTGGGTGATGTCGGCCTGGCGGGCCGCGTTGGCAAGCCGCGTGAGCGACTTGATGAGTTCTTCCGCGTTGTCGGTCGCCGACTTCATCGCGCGGCGCGTGGCGGCGTGCTTGGAGGCAGCCGACTGGAGCAGCGCGTTGTAGATCCGGCTCTCGACGTACCGCGGCAGCAGGGCGTCGAGGACGTCCTCCGCCGACGGCTCGAAGTCGAACAGCGGCAGGATCTGGTCCTTGGCCGCGCCCGCCTTCTCCGCGTGCTCGGTCGCCTCGTCGATGCTCAGCGGCAGCAGCCGCGCGTCGACCGGCGTCTGCGTCATCATCGACACGAACTCGGTGAAGATGATGTGCAGCTCATCGACACCGCCCTCGGCCGTCTCGGTGGTCACGGCCTCGATCAGGGGGCCGGCGACCGTCTTGGCGTCCGCGTACGTCGGGTTGTCCGTGAAGCCCGTCCACGACTGCGTGACCGCGCGGCCACGGAAGCTGTAGTAGGCCACGCCCTTGCGACCGACGATGTACGGCAGCACCTCCTTGCCCTGGGCGGTGAGCCGCTCGGTGAGCTGCTCGGCCGCCTTGATGGCGTTGGAGGAGTAGCCGCCGGCCAGACCGCGGTCGCTCGTGATGAGCAGCACGGCGGCCCGCGTCGGGCGCTCCACCTCGGTGGTCAGCGGGTGCTGGGTGTTGGACCCGGTGGCGACCGCCGTCACGGCGCGGGTGAGCTCACTCGCGTACGGCGTGGACGCGTCGACCTGGCGCTGCGCCTTCACGATCCGTGACGCGGAGATCATCTCCATCGCCTTGGTGATCTTCTTGGTGGCGGTGACGGACTTGATGCGGCGCTTGTATACCCGTACCTGGGCGCCCATGCTCAGCCCTCACCCAGCAGCTTGCCGTCCGAGGTCTCGAACTGCCGCTTGAAGGACGCGATGGCCTCGGCGACCGCCTGGAGCGTGTCGTCCGACATCTTCCCGCCCTCGCGGATCGAGGTCAGCAGGTCCTTGTGCTCCCGGTGCAGGAAGTCAAGGAGCTCACGCTCGAAGCGACGGATGTCCGCGACCGGAACGTCGTCCATCTTGCCGGAGGTGCCGGCCCAGATCGAGACGACCTGGTCCTCGGTGGAGTACGGCGCGTACTGGCCCTGCTTCAGCAGCTCGACCATGCGCTTGCCGCGCTCCAGCGACGCCTTCGACGCGGCGTCCAGGTCGGAACCGAAGGCGGCGAACGCCTCCAGCTCACGGAACTGGGCGAGGTCCACGCGGAGCCGGCCGGAGACCTGCCGCATGGCCTTGTGCTGCGCCGAACCACCGACTCGGGAGACCGAGATACCGACGTTCAGCGCCGGCCGCTGGCCCGCGTTGAACAGGTCCGACTCCAGGAAGCACTGGCCGTCGGTGATGGAGATGACGTTGGTCGGAATGAACGCCGACACGTCGTTGGCCTTGGTCTCGACGATGGGCAGGCCCGTCATCGAACCGGCGCCGAGGTCGTCCGAGAGCTTGGCGCAACGCTCCAGGAGCCGCGAGTGCAGGTAGAAGACGTCACCCGGGTAAGCCTCGCGGCCCGGCGGGCGACGCAGCAGCAGGGACACGGCGCGGTAGGCGTCGGCCTGCTTCGAGAGGTCGTCGAAGACGATCAGGACGTGCTTGCCCTGGTACATCCAGTGCTGACCGATGGCCGAGCCGGTGTACGGGGCGAGGTACTTGAAGCCCGCCGGGTCCGAGGCCGGAGCCGCGACGATCGTCGTGTACTCCAGCGCGCCCGCCTCCTCCAGCGCGCCGCGCACGCCGGCGATGGTGGAGCCCTTCTGGCCGACGGCGACGTAGATGCAGCGGACCTGCTTCTTGGGGTCGCCGGTGCGCCAGTTGTCGCGCTGGTTGATGATCGTGTCGACGGCCAGGGCGGTCTTGCCCGTCTGGCGGTCGCCGATGATGAGCTGGCGCTGGCCGCGGCCGATCGGGGTCATCGCGTCGACGGCCTTGAGGCCGGTCTGCATCGGCTCGTGCACCGACTTACGCACCATGACGCCGGGAGCCTGCAGCTCCAGGGCGCGACGGCTTTCGGTCTCGATCTCGCCGAGGCCGTCGATCGGGTTGCCGAGCGGGTCGACGACGCGACCCAGGTAGCCCTCGCCAACGGCGACCGAGAGGACCTCGCCGGTACGCGTGACCGGCTGCCCCTCCTCGATGCCGTTGAACTCGCCGAGGACGACCGCGCCGATCTCGCGCTCCTCAAGGTTGAGGGCGAGACCAAGGGTGCCGTCCTCGAACTTCAGCAGCTCGTTCGCCATGGCCGAGGGGAGGCCCTCGACCTTTGCGATGCCGTCGCCGGCAACGCTGACCGTACCGACCTCCTCGCGCGAGGCCGCGTCCGGCGTGTACGCCTGGACAAAGTTCTCCAGTGCGTCCCGGATCTCCTCCGGCCGGATCGTGAGCTCCGCCATCTGGGTTCCCTGCTCTCCTTGTTGGGCCCGAAGTTTTTCTGGGGGGTCTGGGGGCTACCCCCCAGAGGACTCAGTCGGCCCAACTCGGGCCGCTAGCAATGCTTGTTGAGTTGGTGGCTGGTCAGCCGGCCATCCGCCGGGCCGCCTCGTCGAGACGGTCCGCGATGCTTCCGTTGATCACCTCGTCGCCGATGCGCACCGTGACCCCGCCGAGGACGCTGGGGTCCACGTCGAGGTTGAGGTGCACCACACGCCCGTAGATCCGGGCGAGCGCACCACCCAGGCGCTGCTTCTGCTGGTCAGAAAGCGGCACCGCGGAGGTGACGACGGCGACCACGCGGCTGCGACGGTCCGCGGCCAGCTTGGAGAGGGCGTCAAGACCCGCTTCCAGGCTACGTCCCCGAGGCCGGGTGACAAGACGGGTCACCAGCCGCTCGGTGACGGGGTGGGCCCGACCGTCGAGCAGCGAGTGCAGCAGCTCGGCCTGGGCCGCCGTGGCGCCCTGGTGAGCGGCCTTCGCGGTCAGCGCGGCCCGCAGCTCGGCGGAGGAGGAGACGATCCGGCCGAACCGGAACACCTCGTCCTCCACGTCGTCGAGCGCGCCGGCCCGCTGCGCGGCGATGAGGTCGGCGCTGGCCGCCAGCTCCTCGGTCGCGTCCACCAGGTCGCGCGAGCGCGACCAGCGGGAGCGGACCATGCCGGAGACCAGGTCCAGGCTCTCGCCGCCGAGCTGGCCGCCGAGCAGTCGGCCCACCAGCTCGGCCTTGGCCGCACCGGACTGCGCCGGGTCGGTCAGGGCCCGGCGCAGGGACACCTCGCGGTCGAGCAGCGTGGTGACGGCGGCCAGCTCCTCGGCGAGCTTCGCCGCGTCGACGGACGTGTTGTCCGTCAGCGCGTCGAGTCGCTCGCGTGCGGAGGCCAGCGCCTCGCGGCTCGCTCCGTTCATCGCGTGGCCTCGGCCTTCGTCGCGCTGTCCTCGAGTCCGTCGAGGAAGCGGTCGATGGTGCGGCTCTGCCGGGCGTTGTCCTCAAGCGCCTCGCCCACGAGCTTGCCGGCCAGTTCGGTGGCGAGCTTGCCCACGTCCTGGCGCAGCGAGAGCGCGGCCTGCTTGCGGTCGGCCTCGATCTGGGCGTGGCCGGCGGCGATGATCTCCTCACGCTGCCGCTGGCCTTCCGCGCGCATCTCGGCGATGAGCGTGGCCCCCTGCTCCTGCGCCTCCTGGCGCAGGCGGGCGGCCTCGTGGCGGGCGTCAGCGAGCTGGGCCCGGTAGTCATCGAGAACCTGCTGCGCCTCGGCCTGGGTGGCCTCGGCCTTCTCCATGCCGCCCTCGATCGACGCCCGGCGCTCGTCCAGAACCTTGTTGATGTTCGGGAGGAGCTTCTTGGCGAGGAAGAAGAAGACGATCGCGAAGGCGATCAGGCCGATGACGAGCTCTGGGATCGGCGGGACGAGGGGGTTCTCGGCCTCCTCGGACGCCATCTGTACCAGGGCGTTCACATCAGTGCCTTTCGTCGAATCGACTGGGCTTTACGCCGTGATCAGCTGGTCGGGTAGACGAACGGCATGACCAGACCGATGAGGGCGAGCGCCTCACAGAAGGCGAAGCCGAGGATCTGGTTGGCGCGGATCAGGCCGGCGGCCTCGGGCTGACGGGCCAGGGCCTGGGTGCCGTTACCGAAGATGATGCCGACGCCGACGCCGGGGCCGATGGCCGCGAGGCCGTAGCCGATCGAGCCGAGGTTGCCCTTGAGCTCAACACTCGAAGCGGCGAGGGTCTGGAGAGCGGACATGCCGGTTCTTCCTTCTCTTTCACGGACCGGTGGGGGTTGGCCACCGGACGTCTGTTGGACTGGGGGAGGCGGGTGCTCAGTGGTGCTCGGCGAGAGCGCCCTGCACGTAGGTGGCCGCGAGCAGTACGAAGACGTACGCCTGGACGGCCTGGATGAAGAGCTCGAAGACGGTCATCACGACGGTCAGCACGAACGAGACGCCGGCGTAGGCGATGCCGATCCCGTTGAGCAGGTACCAGCTGGCGATGGTGAACATCAGCAGCAGCAGGTGACCGGCGAACATGTTCGCGAAGAGCCGGACGGCGTGGGTGAACGGCCGCACGATGACGTTGGACATGAACTCCAGGAACATGACCAGCGGCAGGACCCCGCCAAGGGACTTGTCGTAGCCGGTGATGTTCTTCAGGCCGCCGACGAAGCCGTGCTTGCTGAAGGTCAGGTACATCCACAGGACGTAGACGACCAGCGCCAGCGCGGCGGGGAAGGCGATGATCGAGGTCACCGGGAACTGGGCCACCGGGATGATCGACCAGAGGTTCATGATCCATACGAAGAAGAACAGCGAGACCATCAGGGGGACGTACTTCTCGCCCTCCTTCTTGCCGAGGGTCTCGTAGACGATGCCCTTGCGGACGAAGTCATATCCCGCCTCGCCCACCATCTGCAGCTTGCCCGGGACGACCTTGGCCTTCCCGAAGGCCGCCCAGAAGAACCAGACGATGGCTACCGTCCCGAGCAGCGCCAACAGCATCGGCTTGTTGAACTCGAAGCTGCCGACGGTGAAGATCGGGTCGAAGGTGAACGAGTGCAGCCCTGGGGCCGGGAAGCCGCACCCGTCAAAGATGTGGCAATCGGTCTCGAAGGCGAGCGTCTGGTCAGAACTCACCGCGAGCTCCTTCAGCGTGGCGCATGGGTACGGCAACCTCGTTGTGTCGGCGCGGCACGGAGCCACGGAACGGCACTGGACTGGTCTTACGGATTAGGGGGCGGCTGGTCGGCGCTGGGCCGGGGCGGATCGCTGGCACCTGCCGCGGTGGCCGCTGGTTGCGTCCCGGGAAGTTCGGGAGTTCAGCCGCCGGCGCCAGCTGTGCCGCAGATGGAACCGGACGATAGCAGGCGCTCGCGCGGACGCTTATTCCGCCCCTACGTGTCACGTCGTGGACCCCGCGGTCGGTGACTTCTGGGCCTCCGAGGCCGCCGGATCGACGTAGAAGATCTTGGCCTTCGTGTGTGCGCGCGCCTGGGCGCCGATCCACACGAGGGTGGCGGCGACCAGGGAGATGGCGAACGCTCGCGGGTTGAAGAACGTGGCGTCCTGGAACACGGCGACGAAGACGACCATCAGCAGGAGCTGCACGACGTACAACACCAGTCCGATGCCCTGGAAGAGCTGCGGGAGGGATTTGGCGATCCACTGCAGGACACCGAGCCCCATCCCCATGAGCGCGATCACCAGCACGACGCCGAACACGGCACCGATCGCCCCCTTGCCACCTGCGAACACAGCGCTGAGCGCCACGGCGACCACGCCGGCGACAGCGGTGGGTGCGGCGGTATGGAGGAGAATTCGGGCGTCATTCGACTGCATGGCGGCAGCTCCGGCTGGGCGAGAGGGCGGGCGTCGTCATGGACGAGCGTAGCCCGGAGCAGGGGATGACCTAGGACCCAAAGGACCATCGCACTGGGGCCCTTGGGATCTGTGCACCGGGTTTCGTGAACGGTATCACAAACTATTTGATGAGGTCTTTACCCACAAAGTGTGCCACCCGTCACACGGAAGGGTTACTTCCGTCACGTCTAGCTGACGCGTGAGTACAGGTCTGCTATGCGCGCCCTGGCACGCCCGCTACCAGGCAGAACGCGAAGGGCGCGGCCCGGCATCGCCGCACCACGCCCTTCGCGTCTTTGCGTTCCGTACGCCGTGAAGACGCCGGGCGGATGCCCACGCGCCTCGCGACCGGAGTCAGCGGTGACCGCTGATCTCGCGCCGCTGTGGCAGGTGCGCACGGTCCCCGATGGCGGTCGCCCCGTGGAACCCGCTGGGCACCGGCTCGCGCTCCTCGTCCACCTCCCGGCCGGCCTCCGACCCGACCGCCGAGTCGGCGTGCGCGCCGGTAGCAGCGTGCGCGCCACGGCGTCGACCGCGCCGGTAGCGGGGCGGGAACAGGCTCTCCGCCCAGCGCGGCGCGTGCGGGGTGAAGCGCGGCAGCAGCAGGAGCGCCAGGCCCACGCCGCTGAGCGCGGCGATCGTGAAGACCACCCACACGCTGGCGGAGTTGACCGAGTAGGCCACGGTGCCGAAGGCGATCAGGGCGGACCAGAAGTACATGATGAGCACGGCACGGCTGTGCGAGTGGCCGATCTCCAGCAGCCGGTGGTGCAGGTGGCCACGGTCGGCGGCGAACGGCGACTGGCCGTTCCAGGTGCGCCGCACGATGGCCAGCACCAGGTCGGCGACCGGCACCGCGATCACGGTCAGCGGCAGCAGCAGCGGGATGTAGACCGGCACCATCGCGTGCACGGCCGCCCGCTCCGAGCCCGCCGAGGAGTTGAGCAGGTCCGGGTCCACCTGGCCGGTGATGGAGATCGCGCCCGCGGCCATGACCAGGCCGATGAGCATCGACCCGGAGTCGCCCATGAAGATGCGCGCCGGGTGCATGTTGTGCGGCAGGAACCCCAGGCACATGCCCATCAGGATGACCGCGAACAGCGTGGCCGGGGCGGCGGCCTCCACGCCGTAGCCGAACCACATCCGGTAGGCGTACATGAAGAACGCCGTGGCCGCGATGCAGACCATGCCGGCGGCCAGGCCGTCCAGGCCGTCCACGAAGTTGACGGCGTTGATGGTGATGACCACGAGCGCCACCGTCAGCAGGGTGCCCTGCATGGGGGTCAGCGAGACGGTGCCGACGCCGGGCACCGGAATCCACAGGATGGTCAGGCCCTGGAGGACCATCACGCCGGCGGCGATCATCTGCCCGCCCAGCTTGACCAGCGCGTCCACGCCCCACTTGTCGTCCAGCACGCCGAGCAGCCAGATCAGCCCGGCGCCCGAGAGCAGCGCGCGCGGCTCGTTGGAGATCTCGTAGACGCTTCTGAGGTTGGTCAGGTGGGCGGCCACGAGCAGCCCGGCGCACAGCCCGCCGAACATGGCGATGCCCCCCAGGCGCGGGGTGGGTTCGCGGTGTACGTCGCGGGCACGGATCTCGGGCATCGCCCCGGCCGCGATGGCGAACTTCCGCACGGGCCCGGTGAGCAGATAGGTGACCGCAGCCGTGACACACAGCGTCAGCAGGTATTCACGCACAGGCTGCCCCAGAGGTTTCGCTGGCCATCACAGCCCCACACCCTATGCGCGTCCGACGTTCTCCTGTGAACTTCAAGACAGACGCACGGCGGCCGTCAGTGGTTCCCCCCACCGCTCTGGGGTGCGTCGATGACCGGATAGGGGGGAAAGCTTCCGGCCAGTTCCGCGACTCGGCCACGGGTCCCCGACTCCTCCCGCAGGGCCGCCCCGACCAGCTCCCCGATCAGCTCCATCTGGGCCTCCCCCATGCCCTGCGTGGTGATCGCGGCGGTGCCGAGCCGGAGGCCCCTGACGTACCCGGCCGGCTGACCCGGGTGCGGCAGCGCGCAGGTGTCCAGGACGATCCCGGCCGCCGCGAGCCGACCGCGCGCGGTGCGCCCGTCCAGGTCAAGACCCGTGACATCGGCGCTGATCAGATGTGTGTCAGTGCCACCGGTCAGCAGGTCGAGCCCCATCCCGTCCAGCACCCAGGCCAGTACCCGGGCGTTGTCGACCACGCGGTGGGCGTACGCCACGAAGTCGGCCGTGGCCGCCTCGGCGAACGCGACCGCCTTGGCGGCCACGGTGTGCATCTGCGCACCGCCCTGCGTGAAGGGGAAGACCGCGCGGTCGATGCGCTCGGCCAAGCCCGCGCCACACAGGATCAGGCCACCTCGCGGTCCGCGCAGCACCTTGTGCGTGGTGGCGCAGACCACGTCCGCGTACGGCACCGGATTGGGCGCCGCACCGCCGGCCACCAGGCCGATGGGGTGGGCCGCGTCCGCGATGAGGTAGGCGCCCGCCTCGTCGGCGATCTCCCGGAAGACGGCGTAGTCGGGGTGCCGGGGATAGGAGATCGAGCCACAGACGATGGCCTTGGGGCGGTGGGCCAGGGCCAGGGCGCGGACCTGGTAGTAGTCGATGAGGCCGGTGGCGCGGTCCACGCCGTAGCCGACGAAGTCGAACCAGCGGCCGGAGAAGTTCGCCGGGGAGCCGTGCGTGAGGTGCCCGCCGTGGGGCAGGGCCATCGCCAGGACGGTGTCCCCCGGGCGGAGCAGCGCGGCGTACGCGGCGAGCACGGCCGAGGAGCCCGAGTGCGGCTGGACGTTGGCGTGCTCGGCGCCGAACAGCGCCTTGGCCCGGTCGACGGCGATGCGCTCGGCGAGGTCCACCAGCTCGCAGCCGCCGTGGTGGCGGGCGCCCGGATAGCCCTCGGCGTACTTGTTGGCCAGCGGGGAGCCGAGCGCGCACAGCACGGCCCGCGAGGTGAAGTTCTCGGCCGCGACGAGCTGGAGCCCGTCCGACTGTCGGTCCAGCTCGCCGAGCAACACCCCCGCGATCTCCGGATCGACCCGGCGCAGCGCGTCGAGGTCGGCCCCCCAGGGGGTCTGCGGCAAGGGCGTGGCGATGACCGACATGGCGCTGCCTCCGGGCCTAGAAGGGGCGTAGGCCCAATGTAGGTCCGCGATGCCGCGTCTGCCCGGTACACACCACGTTCGGGCTGGTGTGACCGCGCGAGTGGCCCCACGCGCGCGGGGCGCGCCCGCCGGCCGTGGGCGCCGGGGCGCTGTGCGCTGCCGTGCCGCTCGCACGGGGGGCGCCCGGGCCTTCCCCGGGCGGGGGCCGTCGCCGGGCGGCACGCGCCCGCTGAGGGCGCTGGCGGGCGGGGTGGCGCCGGCCGGTGGCGGGTCGGCCGGCGCACCGCGCGCGGGCGGCGCGGCCCGGCGGCGCCCTACGCGGGGGCCGGCACTCCGGTCAGGGCCGTGACCACCGGGTCCAGGGCCTGGTTGATCTCGTCGCCGATGCTGCGGAAGAAGGTGATCGGCGCCCCGTACGGATCGTGCACCTCGTCCGCCTCCTCGCTGGGCGCCAGCAGCCAGCCGCGCAGCGCGGCGGCGGCCCGCACCAGGGTGCGGGCGCGCTCGACGACGCCGCCGACCTGCTCGGGGTCGGGCAGCGTCGCGGGGTCTATGGCCCGCACGAGCCGGGTGAACTCCTTGAGCGTGAAGGTGCGCAGACCGGCCGAGTGCCCCATGGAGATCACCTGGGCGCGGTGGTCGCGGGTCGCGGTCAGGACCAGGTCGGCGCGGATGACGTGCTCGTCGAGCAGTTCCCGGCCCAGGAAGCCGTCCGGGTCCGCGCCGAAGTCGGACAGCACGGTGGCGGCGTGCGCCTCCATCGGCGCGCCCTCGTGACCCCAGGTGCCCGCGCTCTCCACGACGAGGCCGCCGATGTACGGGTCACCGAGCCGGTGTGCCAGGGCGTGCCGGTTCAGCCGCTCGGTGATGGGCGAGCGGCACACGTTGCCGGTGCTGACGTGGAGGATGCGAAAGGCACCCGCGCCGTGGCCGGGGCCACCGTCGCGGAAGGGGTCACCGTCCGCTATGCCACGCCCGTGGGGGGGCGTCAATTGGCCACCTCGAGATCGGGAACGACCTCCCGCAGCTGGTCGGCGCTCAGGGCGCCCGCGCGCAGCAGCACCGGCACCTTGCCGGTGACGTCCACGATGGAGGACGGCACGGCGGCCGGCGTCGGCCCCGCGTCGAGGTAGACCGAGATGGAGTCGCCGAGCATGTCCTGGGCCGCGTCGCAGTCCTGCGGCGAGGGGTGCCCGCTCAGGTTGGCGCTGGAGACGGCCATCGGCCCGAACTCGGTCAGCAGCTCGATGGCCACCGGGTGCAGCGGCATCCGCACCGCGACCGTGCCCCGGGTCTCCCCCAGGTCCCAGGTCAGCGACGGCTGGTGCTTGGCGACCAGCGTCAGCGCGCCCGGCCAGAACGCGTCCACCAGCTCCCACGCCTGCTCGGAGAAGTCCGTGACCAGGCCGTGCAGCGTGTTCGGGGACCCGACGAGGACGGGCGAGGGCATGCCGCGCCCGCGCCCCTTGGCCTCCAGCAGATCGGCCACGGCCTCCGCGCTGAAGGCGTCCGCCCCGACCCCGTACACGGTGTCGGTGGGCAGCACGACCAGTTCACCGCGGCGGATCGCGGACGCGGCCTCGCGCAGGCCGGTCTTGCGGTCGGTCGCGTCACCGCAGTCGTATCGCCGAGCCATTTAACGGACCTCCTCGTACGTGACCAATGTCTGCTGCCGCGCCCTGGCGCGGTGCGCCGCCGCCGCGCGGGCCCGCGGGCGCGGGCGTGCCGTGCGACCCGTCATGGCATGGCCCGGCGGGCGGTGGCGAAGCGGGGGCGGTTGTTCAGGTCCGGGTGATCCGCGGCGTCCGCCCACCCCCGCTCCTCGGTGAAGATCCACGGCACCTGGCCGCCCTGGGTGTCGGCGTGTTCCACGACGACCACGCCGCCCGGGCGCAGCAGGCGGTGCGCGGTGCGCTCGATGCCGCGGATGGTGTCCAGGCCGTCCTCGCCGGAGAACAGCGCGAGCGAGGGATCGTGGTCGCGGGCCTCGGGAGCGACGTACTCCCACTCGGTCAGCGGCACGTACGGCGGGTTGCTGATGACCAGGTCCACCTGGCCGTCCAGCTCGGGCAGCGCCGCCAGCGCGTCCCCGTGGTGCAGGACGACGCGGGAGCCCTCGACGTTCTTGCGGGCCCACTGGAGCGCGCCCTCGTCCAGTTCGACGGCGTGCACCCGCGAGCGCGGCACCTCCTGGGCCAACGCCAGGGCGATGGCCCCGGAGCCGGTGCACAGGTCCACGATGAGCGGCTCCACGACGTCCATGGCGCGCACGGCGTCTATGGCCCAGCCGACGACCGACTCGGTCTCCGGTCGGGGCACGAACACGCCCGGCCCGACGTGGAGTTCGAGGTAGCGGAAGAAGGCGCGGCCGGTGATGTGCTGGAGCGGCTCGCGCGCCTCGCGGCGGGCGACGGCCTCCCAGTAGCGGGCGTCGAAGTCCGCGTCGGCGACGGCGTGCAGCTCACCCCGCTTGACGCCGTGCACGAACGCGGCGAGTTCCTCCGCGTCGAAGCGCGGCGACGGCACGCCGGCGTCGGCCAGCCGCTGGGTGGCCTGCGCCACCTCAGCGAGCAGCACGGACCGCGGGTTCGGGGGGCGCCCCCCGGGTGACTGCTGCACGGGCCCTCCTACTGGGCGGCGGCCAGCTTGGCCGCGGAGTCGGCGTCGACGCACGCCTGGATGACCGCGTCCAGCTCGCCGTCGAGCACCTGGTCCAAGTTGTACGCCTTGAATCCCACACGGTGGTCGGAGATCCGGTTCTCCGGGAAGTTGTACGTACGGATGCGCTCGGACCGGTCCACCGTACGAACCTGGCTGCGGCGCGCGTCGGACGCCTCGCGCTCGGCCTCCTCCTGCGCCGCGGCCAACAGTCGTGAACGCAGGATACGCAGTGCCTGCTCCTTGTTCTGGAGCTGGCTCTTCTCGTTCTGGCAGGAGACCACGATGCCGGTGGGCAGGTGGGTGATGCGCACGGCGGAGTCGGTGGTGTTGACGGACTGGCCGCCGGGGCCCGAGGAGCGGTAGACGTCGATGCGCAGGTCGTTGGGTCCGATCTCGACCTCGACCTCCTCGGCCTCGGGGGTGACCAGCACGCCGGCGGCCGAGGTGTGGATGCGGCCCTGCGACTCGGTGGCCGGCACGCGCTGCACCCGGTGCACGCCGCCCTCGTACTTCAGCCGCGCCCACACGCCCTGACCGGGCTCGGTGGCCCCGCCGCCGCCCTTGGTCTTGACCGCTACCTGTACGTCCTTGTAGCCGCCGAGGTCGGACTCGTTGGCCTCGATGATCTCGGTCTTCCAGCCGACGCGCTCGGCGTAGCGCAGGTACATGCGCAGCAGGTCGCCGGCGAACAGGGCGGACTCCTCGCCGCCCTCGCCGGCCTTGACCTCCAGGATCACGTCCTTGTCGTCGCTGGGGTCGCGGGGCACGAGCAGCAGGCGCAGCTTCTCGGTGAGCCGCTCGCGAAGCTGTTCCTGTTCCTTGACCTCGTCGGCGAAGTCCGGGTCGTCGGCGGCCAGTTCGCGCGCGGCCTCGATGTCGTCACCGGCGCGCTTCCAGTCGCGGTAGGTGGCGATGATCGGGGTCAGCTCCGCGTACCGCTTGTTCAGTCGCATCGCCTCCCGCTGGTCGGAGTGGACCGCGGGGTCGGCGAGCCGCTTCTCGAGGTCGGCGTGCTCGCCGATCAGTTCCTCGACCGCCTCGAACATCGGGACTCGTTTCTCCGCAAGGGGGCTGGGGGGGATCGTGACCCGGACGCCGGCGGCGCGGGCTGGGCAGCGGGCGAAACGGCCGCTACGACAGAACGCCGGTCCTCGGCCACCCCGGTCGGGGCGGCCGGGAACCGGCGCCGTTTGGGTCGCTACTTCTTGGCGGACCCGGCGTTCTTGCCGAAGCGTGCCTCGAAGCGGGCCACGCGGCCACCCGTGTCGAGGATCTTCTGCTTGCCCGTGTAGAACGGGTGGCACTCGGAGCAGATGTCGGCACGGATGGTGCCGTCGGCCACGGTGCTACGCGTGGTGAACGAGGCTCCACAGGTGCAGCTCACCTGGGTCTCGATGTACTCGGGGTGGATGTCGCGCTTCAAGGGAATCTCCTAGGTTTCGGGAGGGCACCGGGTCGCTGGGCCCCCTCGACCCGATGGGCAGGTCGGAAGGGATGGCTGCCTGACGTGAACCGGAGCCGATCGACCAGTCTGCCAGGACTGGCCGTATCTCCCAAAACGAGACCGGACCGCCGGGTATTCCACCCGCCCCCCGCCGTTCACAGGCGCCCGCCCCGGCCCCTCGCGCCGGGCCCCGGGCCGACGCCCCTCTGGTGCCGCCGGCGGGCGCCCCGGCGGGGCCCTGGGGGGGGCTCCGGCCCGGGCCTGAGCGGGTTCAGTGGCGGGTGATGCCCGGCGTCAGCGACGGGGTCGGGCTCGTGCCGGCCCCGGTCGTGTCCGCACCCCGCGCGGCGTCGGTGTCGGCGCCGACCACCTTGCCGGCCTCCGGCGGGTCGCCGACCGAACCCTTGGTGGCCGACTTGGGGATCGGTCGGTCGGCCAGCAGCGCCTGCCACACCTGGCGGGCCTTGTCCTCCATGGGCACCACCCGGTTGATGTCGATCGTGTCGTACACCACGGGCAGCGTCACCATCGTCATGTGCCGGGAGTCGATGCCCTTGAGCCCGCGCGCGAAGCCCAGCAGTTCGTCGACGGAGGCCAGGTCGGAGTCGGTGGTCAGGGCCTTGGTCGAGGTGTCGGCCAGGTCGAAGAGCTTCTTCGGGTTGCCGAACACGTTGACGTCCTTGACCTGGTCGAGCAGGGCCTTGACGAACGCCTGCTGCAGCGTGATGCGGCCCAGGTCGGTGCCGTCGCCGACGCCGTGCCGGGTACGCACCAGCCCGAGCGACTGCTCGCCGTTGAGAGTGTGCTCCCCCGGCTCCAGGTTGAGGTGGCTCTGCTTGTCCTTGATGGGCTCGGTCGTCGTGATGTCCACGCCGCCGAGCTCGTCTATGAGGTCCTTGAAGCCGGAGAAGTCGACCTCGAGGTAGTGGTCCATGCGGATACTGGTGATCGACTCGACCGTCTTGACGGCGCACGCCGGCCCCCCGACCTCGTACGCGGTGTTGAACATCACCCGCTGGGCCGCCGGCGTCTCCTGACCGTCCTTGGTGCAGGTGGGCCGGGTGATCAGGGTGTCGCGCGGGATGCTGACCACGCTGGCGTTCTTCCGGCCCTCGTAGACGTGCAGGATCATCGCGGTGTCCGAACGGGCGCCGCCCTCGTCCTTGCCGTACTTGTCGTTCTTGCCGGCGCGCGAGTCCGAGCCGAGGACGAGGATGTCCATCGAGCCGTTGTCGACGTCGGCGGGGCGCTCGGTACCCAGCGCGGCGTTGATGTCCACGCCGGTGAGGTTGCCGTTGAGCCGGTAGTAGAGATAGCCGAGCGTTCCACCGCCGAGCAGCACGAGGGCCGCGGCTATCCACGCGGTCGTCACCAGGGTCCGACGGCGCCTGCTCGGCGTCTTACGGCGCCGTCCCGTGGCTTTTCGGCCACGGCGACGCCGCACCCCCGACACGCTGTTGCTCTCGTCCGCCATGGGCTCCTCAGTCCTCGATGGTTGCGCTACCCCCTGACGCCATCCTTTGGCGCGCCCCGTCGTGACTAGTCAGACGAGGGCTCGGGCGTCAGGGTTGCATAGCGCCGGCTGCGGAAAATTCGCCCCGCGCACCGCCCCCGAGCGGACTCCGACGCCCGCGACGACCGCGTTCACCTGCTGTTTCGCGGACAGCGGTGGCACTGGTTGCCCTCCTGATGGCCGGGAATCGCTGTGCTCCACATCTCAGTCGACCCGGACCGGGAGCGGCTCCGGCGCGGGTGGGAGCGGCGCGCGCTCTACGCCGGCACGCGGAAGGGCCCCTTCCGTACCGCGTGCGGTACGGAAGGGGCCCCGAAGCCCGTGGGCGGGTTCCGCTGCCGGCCGGCAGCGGAGGCACCCGCGCGCGCGTGTCAGTCGCTGCCGTTGCCCGGCGCGGGCGTGGTCTTCGCGATCTGCATGAGGAACTCGGCGTTGGACTTGGTCTGCTTCATCTTGTCCAGCAGCAGCTCGATGGCCTGCTGGGAGTCCAGCGCGTGCAGCACGCGACGGAGCTTCCAGACGATCGCCAGTTCCTCGCTGCCGAGCAGGATCTCCTCCTTACGCGTGGAGGACGCGTCCACGTCCACCGCGGGGAAGATGCGCTTGTCCGAGAGCTTCCGGTCGAGCTTGAGCTCCATGTTGCCGGTGCCCTTGAACTCCTCGAAGATCACCTCGTCCATGCGCGAGCCGGTGTCGACCAGCGCGGTGGCCAGGATGGTCAGCGAGCCGCCGTCCTCGATGTTCCGCGCGGCACCGAAGAACTTCTTCGGCGGGTAGAGCGCGGTGGAGTCCACACCACCGGAGAGGATGCGCCCGGAGGCCGGCGCCGCGAGGTTGTACGCACGGCCCAGACGCGTGATGGAGTCCAGCAGCACCACGACGTCGTGCCCGAGCTCCACCAGCCGCTTGGCCCGCTCGATGGCGAGCTCGGCGACGGTGGTGTGGTCCTCGGCCGGGCGGTCGAAGGTCGAGGAGATGACCTCGCCCTTGACCGACCGCTGCATGTCGGTGACCTCTTCGGGCCGCTCGTCGACGAGGACGACCATCAGGTGGCACTCGGGGCTGTTGTGCGTGATCGCGTTGGCGATCGCCTGCATGATCATGGTCTTGCCGGTCTTCGGCGGGGCCACGATCAGACCGCGCTGGCCCTTGCCGATCGGCGTCACCAGGTCGATGATCCGCGTGGTCAGCGCGCCGGACTCGTTCTCCAGGCGCAGTCGGTCCTGCGGGTACAGCGGGGTCAGCTTGCCGAACTCGGGACGGCCACGGCCGGTCTCGGGCGCCATGCCGTTGACCGAGTCCAGGCGCACCAGCGCGTTGAACTTCTCGCGCCGCTCACCCTCGCGCGGCTGGCGCACGGCGCCGGTGACGTGGTCACCCTTGCGCAGCCCGTTCTTGCGGACCTGGGCAAGGGAGACGTACACGTCGTTGGGCCCCGGCAGGTAGCCGGAGGTGCGGATGAACGCGTAGTTGTCGAGGATGTCCAGGATGCCCGCGACGGGGATCAGGACGTCGTCCTCGGCGACCTGCGGCTCGTTGCCGAAGTCCTCGCGGCCCCGACGCCCGCGCCGGTCGCGGTAGCGACCGCGCCGGCCGCGCCGGCCGCCCTCGAAGTCCTCGCCGTCCTCGTCGGCCCGCTGCTGCTGGCCACGGCTCTCGCGCTGCTGCCGGCCGCCGCCCTGGCCGCCGCCGTCGTCGTTCTTGTTCCGTCGGCCCTCGCGCTCGCCGCGCTCGCCACGGCCCTCGCGCTCGCCACGGTCGCCGCGCTCGCGCTGGTTGCCGCGCTCGCGCCGCTCGCTCTTCTGGCCGCGCTCGCCACGGTCGCCGCGCTCGCCCTTGGCGGGCTTGGCGTCGCCGCCGTCGGCCTCGGCCTTCGCGTCGGCCCGGCCGTCGCCCTTGGCCTCGGTCTTGCTCTCGGCCTGCGGCTCGGCGGCCTGCTCGGCGCTCTCCGGGCTGCCCGCCTGGGAGGTGGCGCGGCGCCGGCGGCGCTCACCGGCGGGGGCCTCGTCGCTGACGGGCTGGCCGGGGATGTCGATCTGCTGCTGGGCGGGGGCCTGCTCGGCAGCCGGTTCGGACTGCTTGTCGGCTCCCTCGCCGGTACGCGCCTTGGAGGTCGCGCGGCGCTTGGGCTTGGCCGGCGCCTCGGCGGCGGGCGCGGTCTCGGCGCTCTTGGCGGCACCGGAACTGGCCTGCTTCTCCTTGATGACCTCGATCAACTGGCTCTTCCGCATCCGCGCGGTGCCCTTGATGCCGAGGCTGGAGGCGAGCTGCTGCAGCTCTGCCAGGACCATGGCGTCGAGGCCGGTACCGGAACGGCGCCGCCTGGGGGCACTAGCAGTGGCACCGGTGGCAGGCGCGGCGGGAGCGTCCGTAGCGGGCGCGGCGGCACTGCCGACGGAGCCGTCGGAGTTGCCGGAGGCGTTCACGCCCATCAGATCGGTGGTGTCGCTCACGAAGGGTCCTTCCCTGGAGCGGGCGTCGGCCTGTCTGGCTCGGCGACCGGTTGTGCTGTCCGGCTGTGGTCCGTACCACGTGGACTGGGCCGGGGCGGTGGTCCGCCAGGACGGCGGAAAGATCGGTGCTGGGTCCGGCGCACGGTAGAGACGTATCACTCAGATCCGCCACGCCGATTCCGGAGCGTGCTCAAAACTGCTCAGGCAGGCTGCTCAGGCAGTTGGGGAGGCTCCCGGAAGAAGGGTGGTCCCGAATGGGGACGGTGAGCACTGCGCCTTTGCAACAGTCCAAAAGGCTGCAGGTGCAGACTTGAGGTTAACACTACCGGCTCCAACAAACATTCCCCCTCTCCAAGTCCGGCAATCGCATTTCAGCCAGGCCCGGGGTGGCCCCCCTGGCCCCCGTGTGTCAGGCGAGCGGCAGGACGCTCGCACCCCCGGCGTCGAGGGCCAGCCGATTCGCGGCCCACCCCTCGCCCGCCAGTCGGGCGACCTTGTCGGCCGCACCGCTCTCGACCAGCGCGAGCACCGTGGGGCCCGCACCGGAGATGACCGCAGGGACGCCGTCGGCGCGCAGACGGTTGACCAGGCCCACGCTCTCCGGCATGGCCGAGGCCCGGTACTCCTGGTGCAGCCGGTCCTCGGTCGCCGTCAGCAGCAGCTCCGGACGCCTGGTCAGCGCCTCGACCAGCAGCGCGGCACGACCCGCGTTGGCCGCCGCGTCCCCATGCGGGACCGTGCGCGGCAGCAGGCCGCGCGCCGTCTCCGTCGACACCGCGCGCGCGGGTACGAAGACCACCGGAACGATGGAATCCGCCGGTGTCATGCGAATGGCCCGCGCGACCCCACCGTCCATCCACGACAGCGTGAACCCGCCGAACAGGCAGGCCGCGACGTTGTCCGGATGTCCTTCGAGTTCGGTCGCGAGCTCCACCAGGGCCTCGTCCCCCAGTCGCTCGGCGCCGCCTATGGTCACCGCTCGCGCGGCGACGATGCCCGCGCAGATGGCGGCGGCGGAGGAGCCGAGTCCGCGGCCGTGCGGAATGCGGTTGGCGCACACCACTTCCAGGCCCCGGGGCTGGCCGCCGAGGAGGTTGAACGCGGCGCGCAGGGCACGCACGAGCAGGTGGCTCTCGTCGCGCGGCACGGTGTCCGCGCCCTCACCCGCGATGTCGATGTGCAGCCCGGAATCGGCGACTCGGACGACCACGTCGTCGTACAGCCCCAGGGCCAGGCCGAGGGCGTCGAAGCCGGGGCCGAGATTGGCGCTGGTGGCGGGGGTGCGCACCCGGACGGCGGCGGCACGGAACGCTGGACCGGCCATCGCTCGATGACTCTCCTTGTGTGACTACGGACGTGTGAGGGCGAGTGTGTACGGGCTGCGGTGTGCTGGCGGCGGTGAATCGAGGAGGTACGGAACACCGCGAGGGCCGTTTCGGCAATGCCGCGCGGAGCTGATTGCTCTGCGGCGGGTGCGCTGCGACGGGGCGGATTCAGTACAGCCTATCGAAGGAAGGTTCTGTGGCGACATAGGGCGCACGGGAGGCGCACGATGCGTGTCGTGAGCCGTCCCGTGCTTCCCTTTATCCCTGCTTATCACTGCCCAGTGGCATAAAACCAAGGGAATTAGCGGCTACTCCGCGAGAAATCCCCCTCCCCTCGCGCCCGCCGACTACCCGGGGTTACGAGGGGGTTGCGTCAGGGTTACGCCAGGCCCAGGCTGCTGGCGGCGGCGTCGGCGTCCACCGGCACCGTGACCGGCTGCGGCGCGCCCGCCACCGCCCAGTCCGGGTCCTTGAGGCCGTTACCGGTGACCGTGCACACGATGCGCTGCCCGGGGTCGACCTTGCCCTGCTCGGCGGCCTTGAGCAGGCCGGCGACGCTGGCTGCGGACGCGGGCTCCACGAAGACGCCCTCCCGCGCCGCGAGCAGCCGGTAGGCGGCCAGGATTTGACGGTCGGTCACCTCGTCGATGAAGCCGCCCGACTGGTCGCGGGCCCGCTCGGCCAGCTCCCAGGACGCCGGGTTGCCGATGCGGATCGCGGTGGCGATGGTGTGCGGGTCCTTGACCGGCTCGCCGCGCACGATCGGCGCGGAGCCGGACGCCTGGAACCCCCACATCCGCGGCGTACGGGTGGAGACGGCCGCGCCGTGCGGGGACGGGGCGGCGTACTCCTGGTAGCCCTTCCAGTACGCGGTGATGTTGCCCGCGTTGCCGACCGGCAGGACGTGGATGTCCGGGGCGTCGCCGAGCGCGTCGACGACCTCGAAGGCGGCGGTCTTCTGGCCCTCGATACGCGCCGGGTTGACCGAGTTCACCAGGGCGACCGGGTACTTCTCGGACAGTTCACGCGCCAGCGTCAGGCAGTCGTCGAAGTTGCCGTCCACCTGGAGGATGCGCGAGCCGTGCACCAGGGCCTGGCCCATCTTGCCGAGCGCGATCTTGCCCTGCGGCACCAGGACGGCGCACACCATGCCGGCGCGGACCGCGTACGCCGCGGCCGAGGCGGAGGTGTTGCCCGTGGAGGCGCAGATGACGGCCTTGGCGCCGGCCTCCTTGGCCTGGGTGATGGCCATCGTCATGCCGCGGTCCTTGAAGGACCCGGTCGGGTTGGCGCCCTCGACCTTGAGATGAACCTCACACCCGGTGCGCTCGGAGAGCACCTGCGCGGGGACCAGCGGCGTGCCGCCCTCGCGCAGCGTGACCACCGGCGTGTGCTCGCCGACCGGAAGCCGGTCGCGGTACTCCTCGATGACCCCGCGCCACTGGTGGGTCCCCTGCCGAGCGCTGATGTTTGCGGTCATTGCTTCCGTTACTCCCCTTCAACCCGCATGATGCTCGCGACGCCGCGTACCGTGTCGAGCTGCCGAAGCGTCTCCACGGTGGCCGAGAGCGCCGCGTCCGGCGCCCGGTGCGTCACCACGACCAGTGACGCCTCACCGTCCTTGCCCTGTTGGCGGACGGTGTCGATGGAGACGCCGTGCTCGGCGAAGACCTGGGCGACCTGCGCGAGGACGCCCGGCTTGTCGGCGACGTCGAGGCTGATGTGGTAGCGCGTGACGACCTCCCCCATGGGGCTGACGGGCAGCCGCGTGTACGCGGACTCGCCGGGGCCCGTGGTGTCGGCCAGCCGGTTGCGGCAGGCGGCGACCAGGTCACCGAGGACGGCCGAGGCGGTCGGCGCGCCACCGGCCCCGGGGCCGTAGAACATGAGCTGGCCGGCGGCCTCGGCCTCCACGAAGACCGCGTTGTACGCCTCGCGCACGGAGGCCAGCGGGTGGCTGAGCGGGATCATCGCCGGGTGCACCCGGGCGGTGACCGAGCGGCCGTCGTCGGCCCGCTCACAGATCGCGAGCAGCTTGACCGTACAGCCCATGCGCTTTGCGGACGCGATGTCGGCGGCCGTCACCTCGGTGAGGCCCTCGCGGTGGACGTCGTCCAGTCGCACCCGGGTGTGGAAGGCGATTCCGGCCAGGATCGCGGCCTTGGCCGCCGCGTCGAAGCCCTCGACGTCGGCCGTCGGGTCGGCCTCCGCGTACCCCAGCGCGGTGGCCTCGTCCAGCGCCTCGGAGTACCCGGCGCCGCTTGAGTCCATCTTGTCGAGGATGAAGTTGGTGGTGCCGTTGACGATGCCGAGCACCCGGTTCACCGTGTCCCCGGCCAGCGACTCGCGCAGCGGGCGCACCAGCGGGATGGCGCCGGCGACGGCCGCCTCGTAGTACAGGTCGGCGCCCCGCTCCTCGGCGGCGGCGTGCAGCGCGGCACCGTCCTCGGCGAGCAGTGCCTTGTTGGCCGAGACGACGCTGGCGCCGTGCTCGAAGGCGGTGGTGATGAGCGTGCGGGCCGGCTCGATGCCGCCGATGACCTCGATGACGACGTCGATGTCACCGCGTTTGACCAGTGCCGTGGCGTCGGTGGTGATCAGCTCGGCGGGCACCCCGGCGCGCACCCGGCCGGGGCGGCGGACCGCGATGCCGGCCAGCTCGACCGGGGCTCCGATGCGCGCCGTGAGGTCGTCCGCGTGCGTCGTCATGATGCGCGCCACCTCTGAGCCGACCACACCACAGCCCAGCAGCGCCACCTTCAACGGACGCGTACGCATCATCCGACCTCGTTTCCTCTGCTACTACCGCACATACGTCGGCACCAGTCTCACTCACTGGACGGGAGTTCCCCTGCCTCGTCCAGTATCCGAGATGTCTATTTCGTCTGTCGGCACGGCGCACGTCGGCGCCCGGGACGGGCCCGCCGCCGGCCCTCAATTGTCACCCGACGTCGAGGCGCATCAGGTCCTCCTCGGTCTCCCGACGCACGATGACCCGCGCGGCCTCGTCACGCACGGCCACCACCGGGGGCCGCAGCGCGTGGTTGTAGTTGCTGGCCATCGAGCGGCAGTAGGCCCCGGTCGCCGGCACCGCGATCAGGTCACCGGGCGCGACGTCGGCGGGCAGGAAGGCGTCCCGTACGACGATGTCGCCAGACTCACAGTGCTTGCCGACCACGCGTACCAGCATCGGGTCCGCGTCGGATGAGCGCGAGACGAGGGAGACGGAGTACTCGGCGTCGTAAAGCGCCGTACGGATGTTGTCGGACATGCCGCCGTCGACACTGACGTAGGTCCGCAGCCCGTCGAGTTCCTTGACCGTGCCGACCTCGTAGAGCGTGAACGCCGTGGGTCCCACGATCGCGCGGCCCGGCTCGACGGAGATGCGCGGCACCGCGAGCCCGGCGGCCTGGCATTCGCGGGTGACGATGCTGGTCAGCGCGGTGGCGATCTCGTGCGGCTCGCGCGGGTCGTCGTCGGAGGTGTACGCGATACCGAGGCCGCCGCCGAGGTCGATCTCGGGCAGTTCGACGCCGTGCTCGTCGCGGACCTCGGCCAGCAGTTGCACGACGCGGCGCGCGGAGACCTCGAAGCCGGCCATGTCGAAGATCTGCGAGCCGATGTGCGAGTGGATGCCGATCAGCTCCAGCCCGTCGAGCTTGAGCGCGCGGCGTACGGCCTCCGCGGCCTGGCCGCCGGCCAGTGCGATGCCGAACTTCTGGTCCTCGTGCGCGGTGGCGATGAACTCGTGGGTGTGTGCCTCGACGCCGACGGTGACGCGGATCTGCACCGGCTGGCGCTTGCCGAGCCGCTCGGCGATGTGCGCGACGCGCACGATCTCCTGGAAGGAGTCCAGCACGATCCGCCCGACGCCGGCCTCGACCGCCCGCTCGATCTCCTCGGTGGACTTGTTGTTGCCGTGCAGGGCGATCCGCTCGGCGGGCATCCCGGCCGACAGCGCCGTGGCCAGCTCACCGCCGGAACACACGTCGAGGTTGAGCCCCTCCTCGTGCAGCCAGCGCACGACGGCCCGGGACAGGAACGCCTTGCCGGCGTAGAACACGTCGGCCTCGCCGCCGAACGCCTCGTGCCACGCGCGGCAGCGGGCCCGGAAGTCGCTCTCGTCCAGGACGTACGCCGGCGTGCCGAACTCCTCGGCCAGCGCCCGCACGTCGAGCCCGCCCACGCTCACCGAACCGACGTCGGTACGGGTGACGGTGCGGGCCCAGACCTTGGGGTCGAGGGCGTTCAGGTCGGCGGGCGGGGCGAAGTAGTGGCCCTCGGGCAGCACGTCGGCGTGCCGGGGCCCGGCGGGGTGAGCGGATCGACTCATGGTTCTCAGGTCTCCTACAACGACTCGGAGGTAGCTCAGAGGTGGGCGGGCGCGGAGATGCCGAGCAGGTTCAGGCCGCTGGCGAGCACCGTCCCGGTGGCCTCGGCGATGGCCAGCCGGGCGCGGTGCGCGGCCGAGGGTTTCTCCTCGCCGCGCGGAAGCGGGGGGCAGGTGTCGTGAAAGCGGAAGAAGGCGTCGGCGACGGCCTCCAGCTCCCGCGCCAACCGGTCCGGCGCCCGCCGCCGAGCGGCCTCCTCGACCACCCGTGGATAGTCCGCCAACAACCCCAACAGAGCAGCCCGCGCCCGGACCGCGGCCTCGCCAGTCCCCGACTGACCAGCGGGTTCGCCTCCGGCGCGGGGGCGGGGAGCGGGGTCGGCCGGCGACCGCGCCGCCCCGGCGTACGCGCGCTCGCCGGCCTCGGGGCGGGCGGCGCTGCCGGCGCCCCGGCGGGGCGTCGCGGAGGGGGCTGCGTGGGGGTGGGTCGCGTCGCGGTGAGCTGCCTCGGAGTGAGTCGCCTCGCGGAGGGCTGCCTCGGAGTGAGTCGCCTCGCGGAGGGCCGCCTCGGAGTGAGTCGCCTCGCGGAGGGCCGCCTCGGAGTGAGTCGCGTTGGAGTGAGCTGTCTCGGGGTGTGCTGTCTCGGAGTGGCCCCTGTCGCGGCGGGCTGCCTCGGGGTGGCCCGCGTGGGGGTGCGTCGCGTCGCGGTGAGCTGCCTCGGAGTGAGTCGCCTCGCGGGGGGCCGCCTCGGAGTGAGTCGCGTCGCGGAGGGCCGCCTCGGGGTGGGTCGCGTTGGAGTGAGCTGTCTCGGGGTGTGCTGTCTCGGAGTGGCCCCTGTCGCGGTGAGCTGCCTCGGGGTGGCCCGCGTGGCGGCGAGCTGCCTCGGAGTCGGGGTCGGAAGCGCTGTGGCGGGGGGCGGCGGGGTGGCGGCCGTCGTGGCGGAGGGCGTCGGGGCCGGTCGGGCCGGTCCGTGAGGTGTCGCTCTCCCCCGGCGCCGGGCTGCCGGCTTCGCCCGCCGAGGGCGACTCCCGGTCGGGAGACGGTAGAACGCCCAGGTCACGGCCGTTACGCAAGAGGGCGCGGGCCCGCGCGTGCGCGTACCGCACCTGGAACAGGGGGTTGCTCTCACGCTGGGCCAGCACGGTCTCCGGCGCGCAGCGCGGCAGGTCGTGCGCGGCGGTGTGCAACAGCGCCCACCGCGCCCCGTCCCGCCCGAGCTCCCGCTCCCACTCCTCCAGCGTGCGCCCCGGCTCACGCACGGACAGCGCCACCGTCTCCACGTCCCCCACGGCCACGGCCACCGAGGAGGAGCGCGGTACGTCGTCGACGGCGGCCCCGGTACGTCCGGCCGCGAGCGCCGCGACGCGTTCCCCACCGGCGGCCGAGCCGGCGACGGCCCCGGCGTGACGGGCGCCGGAGGCACCACGGCCATGCGGACCGTCAACGGTGTCGGGGGCCTCGGTGGCGTCGGCGGTGGCCGGCGAAACGACCGAGCGGCCGGCGTCGGGGGCGGGGCCGGCCGCGTGGGCACGCGGCCCGGTCGGGCGGCCGTGGTCGGTCGCGGCGACCGGCCGCACGGTCTCGACCTCGGCTCCGCACGCGGTAACCAACCGTGCGATGACCTCGGCGAACAGGCCGGCGCGCGGCCCGGCTCCAGGTCTCAGACGCAGCCGCGTCCCGGCGAGCCCGTCGCCCCGCCCGTACGCCGTGCCCTGCGCGAGCACCTCCCGTACGAGCCCGGCGTGCGCTCCGTCGGCCACGGTGATGTTCACGAACCCCGGCCCGGCGACCTCGACCCGCGCGATCCCCGGCTGCCGCGCCAACCGACGCCGCAGCACCTCCGCGACCTCGCGCGGCGCCTGCCCGGAGACGGCGGCGAGCCGCAGGGCGAGAGGGGAGGCGAAGTCGCCGCGCCCGGCCCGGGGAGGTACGCGCACGATTCCGCGCCGCGCGCCGCCGTCGACACTTCCCGCCTCGGCGGCCAACGCCGCGAGATCCGCGGCCGGCACGGACAGCTCACCAGCCTGAACGGCAGAGCGCACGACATGCACGACGGTGCGGGAGAGCTGCGCGGGGGTCACGGTCCAAGCGTATGGGAGAAGGGGGTCGGCTTCGCCAACGGGTTTCCCGCCGCGCCCCGGCGCCACCACCCCGAACGCGCCCCACCCGCCCGGCCGGAACCCGCACGCTTCCCACACGCCCCCGCCCGCACCGGCCGGCCCACCGGACGCGGGGCCCGCCCCGGCCCCGACCGTCCACGTCCGTGATCGCGAGGCCGCGGGGCGCGCCCACCCGCCCCTCACTCGCCGTCGCGTCCTGCGCCCCGCGCGAGACCTGCCCCCACCAGCGCAGAGACCTTCCTGCGCCCCTCGCCCCGGCCCACCGTGCGACCACGTGCCGTCCAGCGATCGCCGGCACGCCGACTCATCGCACGCGGCAGCCACCGAACGCCGTCAGCCGGGCCGCACTCCGCTCAGCCACCGGGCCGGACGACGGGCTCGACGCCTTCTGGCGGTCCGGAACTGGGACCGCCGTCGTCGTCACCGTCCTCTCCCGCCTCGTGTCCGGCGGACTGCCGCACGAGTTGTCGGACGAGCCGCACCAGCTCGGCGGGCTCGAAGGGTTTCGCAAGAAAGGCATCAACGCCGGCGGACTGCCCGCTGTCGACATCCGACTGCGTGCAGGCGCTGACGATGGCGAGGGGAAGATGCCGAGTACGCGCGTCATCCCGCAATCGAGCAGCGGTCAGCAACCCGTTGAGACGGGGCATCATCACGTCGAGAGTGACCACGTCGGGCCTTACGCGATGCACGATCTCCAGGCACTCGACACCATCAGCCGCGGTCACGACCTCGAACCCCTCAAGCTCGAGGTTGACCCTGATTAGCTGCCGGATGACCTTGTTGTCGTCGACGACAAGGACCCGGCCGGACACGCCAGGCACAACTCGAAGCGTAGGCGTGCGACTCCGACTGCGTCCGGGTTTTGCCCACTTCCGCCACGTGCGAGGGACGTTTCAGCGAGGCTCCCCACGAAGCGCGACGAATGCGCTACAAGCACCCACCTCGCCCCGCCCGCCCCCCGATCCCGCCTCCCCGAACCCACCCCGAGACCCCCCTTCCAGCCGCCCGCCCCACCCCGCGAAAGGCGTTCATGGCCACCCCTCATGAGCTGGTAGTGTTCTCTCCGTCGCCACGAAAGACGGCGGACACGCCCCCGTAGCTCAGGGGATAGAGCAACGGCCTCCGGAGCCGTGTGCGCAGGTTCGAATCCTGCCGGGGGCACCTCGCAGAAGGTGCCAGAAGACCCCGCCACCAGTGAAGTCGCTGGAGCGGGGTCTTTGCGTGCGCGGACTCGTGTCACCCAGGGCAGTCACATGCCGAGGACCGCGAGCGAGCACTGGACGGGGGAATGGGCGTTTCGCCGACGACGACGCCTGTGAGCGCCGAACACATCCCTGTTCCCGGTTATCCTCGCGCTGACTTGCCGAGATCGGGCCGAGTGCGGGAAAGCCGCCTTCGTCGCCGGTCACTGGTGGCGACAGGCGGATGGGGGATCTCGTGGACGTGACCACACTTGCCGTCGCGCTTATCAGCGTCGGGGGAACGCTGGGTGGAGCGGTGCTCAGCCAGCGCCCCCATCGAGAGCAGAGTCAGCGGGCCGACCGGGAACGCCAGCAAGAGCGTGAGGATCAGGCGATCCAGGCCCGGCGGGATCTCTACGCCCGCCTGAATGCCACCGCTCGCGCCTACCGGGTGGCCGCCCGAGACGTCGTGGAGGCAGCCAAACGCGGCGAGAGCGTCGACCCTGCGCCCCTTGATGTCGCCAAGGAGGCCTGGGCGGACCAGTACTCCCAGGCGCAGATGGCACTGCCGAAGGACGTTCTGGAGGTGGCCTCGGCCCTCAACAGGTCTCTTGGAGTCGGGTACTCGGTCGTCAGGAACCTGCCCCGCAGCTCCGACCTGACCGAGTCGTACCGGCGGGCGAACGCGTGGTTCGGCGGTCCGCTGTCCGACGGCGTGTACCTGCTCAGGGTCGCCCTGCGGCACGACCTCGGGGTGGAGGTCGAGCCTGACTTCGAGGAGACCCGCGCGCAGCTGCTCACCGCGCTCGACAGCGCGCGGGACGACCTCGCGCGCTCGCTGGCCGTGGAAGGGACCCCGGCGGGCGGGGCAGGGACCTAGGTTCACGAAGGGCGTCACCGACGGCAAGGCCGCCTCGGGGCAAGCGAGCCGCCCGCGATCGGGCGCGGGCGCGGAAACGTCGCCGAACCGACGAGTTGGTCCCAGGTGGTACCGCGCACCCTCTCGTCAGACCACCCCCTCACCCCTCCCCCGTCGCCCCCTCCGGTGAGGAGGAGTCACGGGACCAGGTCAGGCCCTCCAGGCGTTCGATGCTCTGGTTGAACTCGATGAGGAGCTGGACGAACTGGTCGGTCTTCTCTTCTGGCCAGCCCGTCACCTCGATGAGGCGGGTGGTGCCGGCTCGGCTGATGGCGCGGTCGGCGGTCAGGCGTTCCAGGCCGAGGGGGGTGGGGCGGAACTTGCGGGCCAGGCCGCCTTCGGGGTCGGGGATGCGTTCGACCAGGCCGTTCTTGAGCATGGCGCTGACCTGGCGGTTGATGGTGGAGACGTCGACGTGGAAGGTGTGGGCCAGTTCCTTGAGGGTGAGGGGTTCGCCGGCTTCGAGGCGGGTGAGCAGGACGTAGGCGGAGCGGTCCAGGCTCTGGCCGATGCGGGGGCCTCGCGAGGCGACGAAGTGGCGGGAGAGGAGGGTCATCTCCCGCTCCAGGTCGTGCAGCCGGTGGTCGTGGTCGCTCATGCCCTCGTTCTCTTCTCCGCCCGGGTTCCCGTACCTCATCATCGCGCATCGCCGTGGGCTGGCGAGGGGCACGCGACGTTCCATTGTGCATAGTGCACATGATGTGTATTGTGCATATGACGTGCAGGGCGCTCATGGCCTGCCGGTCGCTGGCGCACCCGCTGGGGTCTCCTGGGGCGGGCCGGTCGTGCGCGTCGCCGGCACCGCTCGCCGGGCGCGTGCCCACCGGGCCCGACACGCGGTACGCGCCCAGCGCGTACCCGTCGGGCCCGCGTGGTCGCCCGGCTCGCGTGGCCGCCCGGCCCGGTAGCCCCGGGCCCGTGGGTGCCGGTCGTCCGCCGTCGGACACGTCCGCCCGGCGGGCCCCTACCGCCTCGCGTCGTACGCGCTCGGCCACCGGTCGCGGCGGTACGGGGGGCGCACGACTCGTCGCGCGGCACGCGGCGGGAGCCGCCCCGGCGCCCGCCGTTCGCGCGCGTCAGCCTCACTCGTCAGCGCCCGCCAGGGCGCGTTCCGTCCAAGGAGCCCCAACGTTGTCAGCCACCTCCCCCCGTACGGTGGGGCCGGGCGCGGTGACCGCCGTGATCGCACTGAGCGGTGTCGTGGTCTCGCTCATGCAGACGCTCGTCGTGCCGATCATTCCGCAGCTCCCGCGCCTGCTGGACGCCGAACCGTCCGACGCGTCCTGGGTGATCACCGCCACGCTGCTCGCGGCGGCCGTGGTCACCCCGATAGCCGGCCGCCTGGGCGACATGTACGGCAAGCGCAAGGTCCTGATCGGGAGCCTGGTGCTGCTGGTCGCGGGCTCGGTGCTGTGCGCCGTGTCCTCGGGACTGGTCCCGGTGATCGTCGGGCGGGTGTTGCAGGGGCTGGCCACCGGTGTGATCCCGGTGGGCATCAGCATGCTGCGCGACACCCTGCCCGCCCCGCGCGTGGGCGGGGCGGTCGCGCTGGTCAGCGCGAGTCTGGGGGTGGGTGGCGCGATCGGACTGCCGCTGTCGGCCGCCATCGTGGACCACGCCGACTGGCACGTCCTGTTCTGGCTGGCCGCCGGGCTGGGGGCCGCGTGCCTCGTGCTGGTGGTCGCCCTGTTGCCGGCGCCGCCGAGTCGGGCCGCCCAGCGGTTCGACGTCCCGGGGGCGATCGGCCTCGCCGTGGGGTTGGTGCTGCTGTTGCTGCCGGTGACCAAGGGCGGTGACTGGGGATGGACGAGCGGCACCACCCTCGGGCTGTTCGCGGGCGGTGTCGTGGCCCTCGTGCTGTGGGCCGCGTACGAGATGCGGGTCGCCCAGCCGCTGGTGGACCTGCGGGTCACGGTGCGGCGCCCCGTGCTGTTCACCAACCTGGCCTCGGTCCTGGTCGGCTTCGCGATGTACGCGATGTCGCTGACCCTGCCGCAGCTGCTCCAGTCGCCGGAGGCCACGGGGTACGGGCTCGGCCAGTCCACCCTGATGGCCGGGCTCGCGTTGGCGCCCGGCGGGCTGGTCATGATGGCCCTGTCGCCGGTCTCCACCCGTATCACCGCCCGGCACGGGGCGCGTACCTCGCTGCTGATCGGGGTGGGCGTGATCGGCCTCGGGTACGCCGCCGGCCTGTTCCTGATGGGGCAGGTGTGGCAGATCGTGGTCACCGCGGTGATCGTCAGCGGCGGTGTCGGCATCGCGTACGCCGCCATGCCCGCGCTGATCATGGACGCGGTGCCGGTGACCGAGACCGCGTCCGCCAACGGGGTGAACGCGCTGATGCGCTCGATCGGCACCTCCACCTCCAGCGCGGTGATGGCCGCGATCCTCTCGAACATGACGCTGCGGCTGGGGCCGGCCGAGGTGCCGACCGAGCGCGGGTTCCAGGTGACGTACGTGGTCGCGATGGCCGCGGCGGCCGTCGGGCTGCTGCTCACCCTGGCCATCCCGCGCGCCACCCGCGCCGCCACCGGGCGGGCCGCCCTCCCGGCCGACGCGCCGACGGCGGCCGACGGCACACCCCCGACGGACGCACCGCGCTCCGCCGACCACCGCTGACGGCCACCCCGCGCACCCTCCCCCCTCTCGCCAGCAGACACCGACAGCCACCGCTGACCGCCACCCGCTGGCCAACGACTCATCCCGTACGACGGAAGGACAACCGACCATGGAAGACCACACGGACACGACAGGCCGACCGGACACGACGGGCGGGACGGGCACGCCGGGTGGACCGAACGGGCCGGTTGCCGCCGGCGGGAACCGGCTGGACGGCAAGGTCGCCGTCATCACCGGTGCGGGCAGCGGGATCGGGCGGGCCGCCGCGCTGCTGATGAGCCGGCAGGGCGCACGGGTCGTGGTCGCCGACTACGACAGCGACGGGGCGAGGGAGACGGCGGCGTCGGTGACGGCGGCGGGCGGCCGGGCGCTGCCGGTCACCGTGGACGTCACCGACGAGGAGTCGGTGGCCGCCATGGTCGGCTCGGCGGTCGACGCGTTCGGCGCGCTGCACGTGCTGTGCAACCACGTCGGTGGGACCGATCCGCGCAGGGACCTGGACCTGTTGCGGATGGACATGGACGAGTTCGACCGGGCCGTGGCGCGGAACGTGCGCAGCACGTTGGTGGGGGCCCGGCACGCGATCCCGCACATGATCCGCGCCGGGGGCGGCTCGATCATCAACACGGCCTCCGTCGCGGCGCTGGTGGGCGACGTGTTGCAGACCTCGTACGGGGCGGTCAAGGCCGCCGTGGTCAGCGTGACCAAGTCGATCGCCGTGCAGTACGGCCCCCAGTACGTGCGCTGCAACGCGATCGCGCCCGGCGCGGTCATGACCCCGGCCCTGGAGAACAACCTGCCCGAGGACGTCATCGAGTCCCTCAAGCGGGGCAACGCGCTGCCCTACCTGGGCGCGCCGGAGGACATCGGCCACGCCATGGTCTTCCTGGCCTCCGACGAGTCCCGCTACCTGACCGGCCAACTCCTGGTCGTCGACGGCGGCATGACCATGCAGTCCTCCGCCGCGCCGGGGCGCCGCGCCATGCTCCCGACGTAGCCCTTACGGAGCGGGCGGCCCCACACCGGGGCGCGGTGGCACCACGCGGGGGCGGCCCCGCCCCGGGGCAGGGTCCGTCACGGAACGGGCCCGGCTCCGGGGCGGGGCCCTTCCGCTGGGCGGCGGGCGCTGTGCGTACGGGGCGGGGCGGGGTACGGGGCGGCGAGCACACCGCGTGGAGGACGGGGCGGGGCCGTGACGCTGAGCGGCGGGCGCTGTGCGTACGGAGCGGGCACGGGGCCGTTGACGGGGCGGCGGTACGGAGCGGGGCGCGGGGCGCTTGCCGCGCGGGGACGGGGGTGCGGGCCCCGTCGGCCGTTGGAATCCCCCGGCCCGCTCCTGGGGGGCGGGCCCTTCCCGTGCCCCGTCCGGGGAATCATCGCGCATCACGCGCGACAGGGGGCTCGCGCTCGTCCCGTCCTGGGAGGGGGGAGGGCGCGTGCGGTGGTCCCGCGCGTGCTCCTGGCGGACTTCGCCCCCCGAGATGTGGAGAGGACGCCCGTGCTGATCGGCTTCGAAGAGTTCACCGGGATGTTCCGGACCCTCGCGCACACGGCGTGGCGGCTGGAGACCCGGCGTCGCTACGCGTCGGACGAGGCGACCGAGACCTACCAGCGGTTCATCCGGGGCGAGGACGCCGGATGGGACCTGGACGACCCGTGGTGTGCCTCCCGGCGCGAACAGTCCGCCCTGGGCAAGCGCTTCGAGCGGGTACGCATCGTCGACGACCCGCCCACCCCCGGCCAGCGCTATCTGCTGGACAACGCCCGCCGCAACAGCGCGGTGGGCGAGGACATCCGCAACCTGTGGCGCTCCGAGGCCGAGGCTCTGCGCCTTCCTGACGAGGACTTCTGGCTGTTCGACTCCCGCGTCATCGCCCGGCTCCACTTCGATGACGACGATGTGGTGACAGGTGTCGAGCTGGTCACGGACGCCGTGGAGGTGACGCGCGCCTGCCAGGTGCGGGACGCCACGTGGCACCGCGCCGTGCCGTACGAGACCTTCGCGCGCGAGGTGCCGTCCGTCGAGTGAGCACCGACGTCCCACCAGCGCCCCGCCCTACGTGTCCGGGCCCTCGCGCGGGAGTGGCATGCCCGCTACCAGTAGCGGGGGTTCGACGGTCAGCAGGCGGGTGCGGAGCGCGTGGACCAGGGCCACGCGGCCGAGGTCTTCCACGGGGGTCCAGGTGAGGCCGTACCGACCGCGCGGCGGGGTGGCGAACGTGTCCTCGTCCACGCGTCCGCCGTCCACGAAGAGTGCCAGCTCCTCGGCCTGACCGTCCCCGGCGGGCTGCTGGTCCACGGCCAGCAGGCGCGGTGGCCCCGGGGGCGGCGCGAGGCCGAGGGCGGCGCCGGCGCGTTCGGCGGCCCGTTGGATCGGCTCGCCCGGGCGCAGCACGACCCCCGGCGAGTACGTCACTCCGTCCCTGACCACCTGGAGCACGCGGGGCCACAGCCGGGCGGAGTCGAGCGGGTTACGCGTGTCGGCGGGGCAGTGGACCAGCAGGAACACCCACACCTGGCGATCGCTCACGCGGCGTGGCCCCCCTCGATCCGCGCCATCCCCGCGCACTCCTCGGGGCTGCGGTCGTCGAAGGTGATCAGGCCCGCCGTCGCGCTCCCGTCCGACCAGAACCAGCCCTCGACGGTGTTGTGCTCCACGCGCCGCCGGTTGGGGCACAGCACGTCGTGCCGGAACGCGTCGGGGTCGAACATCGACGCCTCGTACGCGGCGTGGAACTCGGTGTCGGTCACCGGTGCCCACGCGCCCCGCTCCCGCAGGAAGAACCGCAGGGCGACGCCTCGTACCAGGACCCGGTGAGTGCCTTCCGCCGTCACACGCCACCCCCGACGGCGCGCGCCGGCGCGGGCAGTTGACGGTGCATCGGGCAACGGCACGGGGGCCAGGCCGACGTGGCGGCCCACAGGTGCTCGCCCCGCCACACCCGCTCACTGTCGACAACGGTCACGCTGACGTCCCCACCGTCGGGTTCGGACGGCCCGTCCTCCCCCGCCCGCAGCCGGTACACGCGCAACGTCATCAGGTGTTCCATGACCTGGTCTCCCACGGGTGTGGCTCGCAACTGTCGCCCTCTGGCCAGGACTTGACCCTTCAGCGGCCGATCGCTTAGGCAAGGGGGCAGCAGCCCGGTCGCGGATTGTGACCGGGCACTCACAGCATCGGCTAGCGGAGGTTACGATCACAATCAGTGACCCGTGGGGTCCGTAGGCACCTCACGGCCGTGCGGTCCAAGGTTCTGGCACACATCGAAGGGGGTCCCCATGGCACGCCGGGGACGTGGTTCTGACAGGGATGCGGCAGCCTCTCCGTCGGACCCGGGCAAGGATCTCGTAGTCACTGCGGCCCAGCTGTTCGGGCTGCTCATAAAGCGCGCACGCGAACACGCCGAGCGGACACAATCGGACCTAGGCACAGTGGCCCATCTGGACCGATCTGTTGTCGCGAGGATCGAGGCCGGCGACCGCGTCCCCAACAAACCTCAAGTCGTCGCTTGGGATGAGGAGCTGGAGACCGGGGACCTCCTGTACGACCTCTGGCGCGCGATCGACTGGTATCCAATGACACCGCGGCGTGACTGGTTCGAACGCCGAGAAGAGATGGACCGCAAAGCGACCGCCATTCGCACATACCAAAACCAGTACATGCCGGGGCTATTGCAGACCGAAGCCTATGCCCATGTGCTGTATGCACAAGTGGTCCGCAACCCGGACGACTTGAAGCGCGCTGTCGAAGCCCGCATCCGCCGGCAAGACCGGTTCGTGACAGCGGAGCCAGAGAGTCCGCTACTTTCCGCCATTCTGACGGAGGAGGCTCTGCGCACGGTCGTGGGCAGCCATGAAGTCATGGCCGAGCAGTGCGCACACCTCCTACACATGGCTGATCTGCCAAACTTCGTCATCCAGGTGGTGCCGTCAGACTCCCCCGTAGTCGTGCGACCCAGCGCCGCAATGACCATCATCTCCATGCCGAACGGGCAAGATTGGGCATACTCGGAATCAGTTGATTACGGCCACTTCGTCAACGACCCAGCCAGAGTGCAAAAGCTGACTCGCACCTACACTCGACTTGCGGCGGACGCACTCTCCACGGCTGAGTCCGCTCAGTTCATTCGGAACGTGATGGAGGGATATCAGTGACCACCGATCTCACTTCGGCGAAGTGGTTCAAGAGCAGCTACAGCGGCAACCATGGCGATTGCGTGGAGGTCGGCGCCGGCATGCCGACCACCGTCCCGGTACGCGACAGCAAGGACCCCCACGGCCCGACCCTCGCGTTCGACGCCACCGCCTGGACCGCGTTCGTGACGGGCGTGAAGAACGGCGACTTCGACGCCTAATCCCCCACGCACGACAGAGTCCCCGCCCGTACAGCGATGGTCGGGGGCTTTGCCATGTCAGAGGCGGATGATCGGGGGCCATCCGACACTCCAACCAGGTCGACACTCTTGCTCAACTGCCCGAAAATTCAGCAGAGTTGAGCAACAGCCGATCTGGAGAGGGCGCGCCTCATGACTGACAACTGGGTCAAGTCCAGCTACAGCTCGCCCAACGGCGGTGACTGCGTCGAGTGGGCCCCCGCACACGCCGCCGCGACCGGCACCGTCCCCGTCCGCGACAGCAAAGACCCCCACGGCCCGACCCTCGCGTTCGACGCCACCGCCTGGACCGCGTTCGTGGCGAGCGTGAAGAACGGCGACTTCGACGCCTGACCCTCTACGGATGACGGAGCCCTGGCCATATGACGTACATCGAGGGCCGTTCCAGCGCGCCAGGCGCGGCGGTTGAGCGAGCCAGCGGCCAGGCACCGCGCGCCGGCACACCGGCACTCGCGTCTTCGTTACGCACAAGCGATCTGCGGGGTGCCGAGTTCGTCCGTGCCATCCGGGAGACCTCCCAGCGGCTCGTGGTTCTCGACAACGCGTACGGCGGGACACCCATCGCCGAGCCTGCCGCCCACGCCTTCAAGGTCGTCCACGCGCGGCTGCGCGGCGGGGACTACGAGCCGGCGTACGAGCGTGAGATCCGTTCCGCCGCAGCGGAGTTGGCGGAGGTGGCCGGCTGGGCTCTGTTCGACGCCGAGAAGCACGACGCGGCCGAGCGGTACAACGCCGCCGCGCTGAGCCTGGCCCGGGCGAGTGGCGACCGAGCCATGGAGCTGCTGATCTCGCAGAACGTCGCCATGGTCACCGAGTGGCGGGGGCGCTACCGCGAGGGGCTGGAGACGGTCGCGGGCGCGCTCGCCGAGCGGCTGTCCGCGCGGGTTCGCGCGATGCTCCTCATACGGGACGCCAAGGGGCGGTTCGGCATGGGCGACGCCTCAGGCGGCGTACGAGCCTTCGACCGGGCGCGGGCGCTGCTGGACGACGGGGCGCGCGAGGACGACCCGGCGTGGGCGTGGTGGGTGTCCCGCCAGGAGATCGACGGCCAGCACGGCTTCGCGCTGTGGGCGGCGGGGCGCCACCGGGAGGCTGTGACGCACCTGCGGCGCGCGCTCCCCGCCGACTCCGCGCACGCCGGCTATCGCGGCATCAGCGGCGCGCGGCTGCTCGACTCCCTGCTCCGCGTGGGGGCCTGGCGCGAGGCGGAGGAACTCGCCGTCGGCCTGCACGACACGGCCGGCGAGACGGCGTCCGCCCGCACCCGCAACCTGCTGCTCGCGACCGTACGACGCGACCTGCCCACGGCCCCGACGAGCACGGGCCACGCGCTGGAGCACCTGGGCGGCCTCGTGAGCGCCGACCCGCTCCGCCTCGACTGAGCCGGGCTCGCATACAGGACGCGAGGCGTTGGCGTCCCGTACGCCGGGCCCCGGGCCGTCGCGGGCGCGGCCACACCTCAGCCGGGCGGCGCGAAGGGCATCCGGCGCGCTGGCCGAGTCCGCGCACTGGCTCTACTCCCTTGCGGCATACGAGAGTTGAGGCCCGACTCCGAAAGGTTGCATCTCATGACCGAGCAGTGGATCAAGTCCTCGTACAGCACCAACGGCGGTAACTGCGTCGAGTGGGCACCCGCACGCGCCGCCGCGACCGGCACCGTTCCCGTCCGCGACAGCAAGGACCCCCACGGCCCGACCCTCGCGTTCGACGCCGCCGCCTGGGCCGCGTTCGTCACCAGCGTCAAGGTCGGCGACTTCGACGGCTGACCCCCTGGGAAGCGGCGTCGCGACCTGGCCGCTCGGCTCGGTCGGCGGTTTCGCTTCGGCTCACGCGCGGAGGGCGTCATCGCGGTCGTCGCCGGCCTGGTCGATTACCGGGCGAACGCCTCGACCGAGCCGGCGCCGCGCGCCGCGCCTCCCGGTCTACCCGCCCTCCGGGCGGGACCCGTTGGCCAGGGTCAGGAGGAGGTGGGCGGATTCGGGGTGGAAGTAGTCGGAGTGGGCGCGCAGGGGGTTGTGGGGGCTGTTGCGGTAGCGCCAGCTCGCGTTGACGTTGACGAAGGCGTGGTCCAGGCAGGCGTGGGGGTAGGGGGTGTCGGCCGGGTGGAGGGGGGTGTGGGCGACGTCGTTGGGGGCCAGGTCGCCACGGGCCGGGGAGAGGCGCATGCCGCCGTGGCCGATGCCGGGGAGGTGTTCGGCGCGCAGGTGGAAGTAGCCGGTGGCCCGGTCGTGGCGGGAGTGGGTGAAGACCATGGGGCCGCCGACGGGGGCGCGGTGGCCCCGGGTGGCGGGGCGCAGGGCGCGGAAGGTGCCGTCGAAGGCGTTGCTGGGGGCCGCCATCTGGAACGCGGTGAGCGAGTCGACGGTGAACGGCCGGCCCGGGTCGGTGGCGACGCTCCAGGCGAGGGTGTCGCCGGCGTCGGCGGCCCACCGCACGGCCTCGCACAGGAACCGGCCGCCGAAGGAGTGGCCGACCAGGTGCAGGTAGCGGCCGGTGGCGGTGCGCAGGGTGTCGGTCGCGGGCTCGCCCCGTTCGGCGTCGAGGTAGCCGAGCAGGTGGCCCAGGACGTGGGGGGCGTAGCCCCGGCCGGGGGCGCTCATGGCGTGGGCGCGGTCGCGTACGGCGCAGTAGCCGTCGTACGAGAGCCGTGAGGAGGAGGGCCAGCGGACCACCACCGTCCAGGGCGCGAAGTCGCCCGGGGGCAGCCGGGGGTATAGGTGCGGGCGGCGGGCGTGCTGTTCGTGGACGAGGGCGAGCAGGCGCCCGGCGTTGCGCAGGGCCGCGTCGGGGCCGGTCTGCCAGCCGTGGGCGTAGACCAGGATGTCGGTCGCCCAGTCGGGGGGCCGCAGCCAGCTCGCCAGGTGGTCGACGAGCCGGTCGGCGGGTACGGCGTCGCCGGTGTCGGGGGCCAGCAGCCAGCCGTTCTCGTCGAGGTCGACGGTGGCGAAGGCGGCCGGGGGCGCCACCTTGGCGGCGGCCCGGCGGCGGGCGCCCGGGGGTCGGGGCGCGAGGCGGCGGCTGGGCGGGGCGGTCACGGGGCGGTCGCTCCTTGGTCGGGGGTGGCGGGGGCGAGTCTGCTGTCCAGGCCGCACTGGAGCCCGTAGATCAGGCCCAGCGGGTTGTGGTACTCGGCGGCGAACCAGCGGACGGTGTCGCGTACCGCCGTGCCCGCCGCCGCGCGGTCGACGACGTAGCGGGTCAGGAAGCCCAGCGCGAACTCCACGCCGAAGACCTTGGGTACGGCGATGTGGGGGGCCAGGACGCCCTGGGCGCCGTGTCGGATGAAGCTGCCGGCCAGGCTGGCGAACCGGCCGGTCATCGGGGAGCCCGCGTAGCAGACGTTCAGCACGACCATCGGGTGGAACGGGACGAACGCGCCTTGCCGTCGGTTGGCCTCGGTGTGCCGCTTGCGGGTGCTGTCGATCCGGCCGGCGTGCACGGACCGGGCGTCGGTGAGCTGGAACGCCTGCCAGGCGGCGTCGCCGTCGCCGATGACGGCGCCGTGGCAGAAGAAGTACATGAGGTCCTCGTCGAAGCCGGCCATGGCCAGGTCGGCCAGGAGGACGTCGCTGTGCGTCCGCTCGGTCAGCTCCGTCCGGTCGTCGAGCAGCTTGTGCACCTCGGTGGCCCGGGGCGTCTTACGGAGCCGGTGGTCGACGTTGGCGCTGCTGACGGGGCGGGAACGGCTGGCGACGTAGTAGAAGTCGGTCTCGTACGCGCCTGAGGCGGCCTCGACGAGGTGCCGGTGCCCGAGGAAGAGGTCGAAGAGGCCGGGGAGGTCGTGCGGGTCGGGGGTGGCGACGGGGGCGGGTGGCGCGGAGACGTCGGCGGCGTACGGTGCGGCGGCGGCGGGCGCGTGGGGGCTGTGGGTGTCGTAGGACAGGACGTGCGGCGGTGGGCCGGAGGGGGCCGGGGCGGGTCCGTCCAGGGCGAGCAGCGGCCAGGGCAGGTCCAGGTCGGAGTCGAAGCGTATGCGCAGGTCCCGACGGTGCAGCGCGCTCAGCAGGACGGTGCGCAGCCGGACCAGGTTCGGGTCGTTGCCGTCCAGGAGTTCCTCCAGGAGGTGGCTGCCGCCCCGGGCGAGCTCGGTGACGTGCGAGCGGACCTCGCCGGGCGGGCGGGTGCTGAGGTCGGCTCCGGCGGCGTACGGGCGGATGCCGGCGGCCGGGTCGGACGGCTGGTAGTCCACGAACGCCTTCCAGTCCGCCAGGAGTTGCGCCGAGAGGTCCCTGATGTCGCGGACGTCGCTCTCCAGCAGGGCCCAGTGCTCGCGGGTGCGGGAGCGGGGCAGGATCTCCGTGTCGCCCCAGAGGCTGATCATCGGCTGCCCGCCGCCCGGCAGGCGTATGCAGACGACGAGGTCGCGGGGTTCGCGGGCCGGCGAGACCGGGAGCAGGCGGTAGCCGTCACTGGGGTCCTGGCGGATGGTCAGGGGGATGTTCTCGTCCAACGGCTCAGGACTCCGGCGCCTGGTCTCGGCCGGCGGCGTCGACCGGGGTCGCGGGCTCGCCGGGGGGTGGGGTGGCTCGCGCGGTGGGGCGCGCGGGGGCCTCGATGGTCATGGTCGCGTCGAGTTCCTGGAGTACGACTCCGTAACCCCGGTCGTAGACGGTGAACCGGAGTTGGTGCTCGCCCGGCTCGTGGGCCGTGAAGACGAAGGTGGCCGCCTCCTCGGGGGCGCCCCCCGCGCGGTAGCCGCGCGCGGGAGGCGTGATGCGGGCCGCCGTGCGGGTGGAGGCGACCAGCACGAGCTGGGCCGAGGGGTGCTCGGGTCGGCCCGCCCACGGGTGCCCGTCGGGTACGTCCAGCGCGAATTCGAGTACGGCGGGCGCCCCCACCCGGGCCGGCCCGTCGCGCAACGTCAGCCGGGGCACGCAGGGGGGCCCGGGCGGGGGCGTCGCGGGGGCGCGGGGAGACGGGTCCGGGGTCGCGTCCCGGCCCGTACGGGAGGAGAGGTCCGGAACGCGGAACGGGGGCGCACTCGCGCGGGGCGGCCGCGCGATACGACGGAGCGGTCGGCCGCCTCCACGGGGCGGCGGGTCCGGGGCGCGGGGTGAGAGCCCCGAGGCGCGGGGCATCAGGTCGGACGGCCAGGACAGGTCGCGCCGCCGGGGCGAGACGAGCGCCGCCCACCTCGGCGCTTCGGTCGAGTCGGGCCGCGTGTCCCCGAGCCACGCGAGCGTGTTGAGCGACCCCGGTGGTACGTCCACCGACCCCGGCGGGGTCGGTGGGAGCAGGGACGCCCACGGCGACACACCGGTCGTGCCCGACGGCGCGTCGGTCGAGCCGGGTGACGCGTCGGTCGCGCCGGGGGGCGCGAGTCCCGCGTCCGTCCACGAGCGCGCTCCGGCCGTTCCGGACCACGCCGTGTCGGCGCCCGTGTTCGTGTCGGTGTCGGCGCCCGGGGCCGCGTCGGTGTCCATGGCCGCGTCCTGCCAGGAGAGCGCCTCGGCCGGTGTGCCCGGCGGTTCGGCCTCCCGTCGTGGCCCCGTGTCGCTCCAGGACGGCAGCCGGGCGGTCCACGGCTGCTTGGGCACGAACCACGGCGCGGGGTCGTCGCTCCGTGGCCTCGCGCCCGCGCCCGCGCGTGGGGAGGGCCCGTCGGTGGGCGAGTTCACGGGTGGAGGTTGGTGCGCGGGGCCGGGTTCGTGCCGGGATGGGGGTTCGCTCGCCGGTGGCGGTTCGCTGGGGCGCCTCCGCGCCTCGGCCGACGGCGCCGGCTCGTCCGCTCGTGGCGGGTCGCCTGTTTGTGACGGCTCGTCCGCTCGTGGCGGGTCGCCTGCTCGTGACAGCTCGGCCGACGGTGCCGGCTCGTCCGCCGGTGACAGGTCGGCTCCGGGCGGGGGTGCGTTCGCCGGTGGCGGTTCGCTGGGGCGCCTCCGCGCCTCGGCCGACGGCGCCGGCTCGTCCGCACGTGACAGCTCGCCTGCTCGTGACGGGTCGGCCGCTCGTGACAGCTCGCCTGTTTGTGACGGGTCGGCCACTCGTGCCGGGTCGCCTGCTCGTGACGGGTCGTCCGCTGGTGGCGGGTCGCCTGCTCGTCGCGGGTCGGCCGACGGTGCCGGCTGCTCGGGCGAGGGTGCCGGCTCCCCGGCCGCTGCGGCCTCGGGGGCGAGTGTCGGGGGTGTCCGGTCGCCCCGCCGCAGGTGCTGGTACGTCGGGGGCGGGCCCGTTTCGGGTGGCTCGGGCAGGGCCGTCGAGGTGGTGGTGTCGGGCGAGGGGCCACGGGCGGCGCCGGGGCGCGGTCTGGACACCACGGCGCCGGCGCCGCTGAGCAGGAGGGTGCCTGGCTCGTGGTCGGGCGAGGGGCCAGGGGCGGCGCCGGGGCCGGCGCCGCCGAACGGGACGGGCCGTGGCCCGTGCCCGGCGCGGGTGGTGCGGTGACGGGCCCTGGCGAGCCGTGCCTGGCCCCTGACGTAGGCCACGGCGTGCCACAGGAACTTGCCGCCCAGGACGACGAGGCCGGAGGTCAGACCGAGTACGACGGCGGACAGCATCAGGGTGGGCACGTCCGGAGCGGTGGACTTGCCGGCCAGCCGCAGGCCCAGCAGGGCCGCGAGGGCTCCGACGGTGAAGGCGGCGGCGAGGCGGCTGCCGACGAGGGCGCCGAGGTGGAAGAGGGCGCCGCGCAGCCGTTGCCCGCGCGTACGGCGTTGCGGGGTGGCCAGTGCCCAGTGGGTGTCGGTGACCGGCTCCTGCCGGTCGGCGGCGGCGCGCAGGGCGGTGGTGACGGCGGCCGTCTTCGGCCGCGCCTCGGGGTGGGGGGCGAGAAGCCCCTCGATGAGCGGCGCGAACTCGCGCTGGCGGCGAGCCCGGGGCGGGCGGGCGTCCCGGAGCGCCCTGAGGCGGGCGCCGGGGACGGGGCCCCGGGTGAGGCGGCGTCCCTCGACCATCTCGTACAGGGTCATGCCGAGCGCCCAGAGATCCCCCTGCGGCGTGGGGGCGAGCGCCTCGGCGTCCGCACGGGCGCGACCGTCCGCCAACTCCGGTGCCGTGTACTGCGAGCGGGGCTGAGGGGGACGTAACGGCGGTGCCCCGTACGCCGGGTCGGGCGGCTGGAGTCCGTACCCGGGCAGGGCCGCCGTGCCGTCCTCGCGGAAGAGGATGCCCCGGGGGTCGACCTGCCCGTGCGCGGCGCCCGTGGCGTGCAGCGCCCCGAGCGCGCTCGCCACCTCCAGGCCGATGTGGGCCGCCGCCCCCGAGGGCAGCCGCCCGTGCGCGCGTAACAGGGTGTGCAGCGAGCGCGGTACGACCGGCTCCATCACCACCCACAGCGCGCCCGCCTCCTCGACGACGTCGTGAACGGCCAGCAGGTGGGCGTCCGCCGGCCGCGCCACGGGACGCACCTGGCGGGCCAGCGCGCCGGGAGCCCAGACACCCGCCTTGGAGGTGTCGGCGCCGTCCGGGATGCGCGGGGTGAGTTGTTGGACGAGGACGTCCGTCCCCGCGACGCGGTCGTGACCCGACCAGTAGGTGGACCCCGTGGTCCCGCCCCAGGGCCGGTGGAGCGCGTAGCGGTCGCGCAGGACGTCGGGGTGTGCGCCAGCCATGGAGCCCCCTGTCCTCCCCGGTGTGCGCCCGGCGGCGTGCCGCCCGCCGGATACGGGGAGGATAGCCCGAGGTCGACGGGAGCAGCAGGGCCCGGGACGACATCGGACGGGGCGCGCGGGCGCACCCGGCCACCGGCCCGCCCGGGCGGAGCGACCGACGGCCCGAGGGTGTCGAGCGACCCCGCCTCCCACGCCCAACTCCCGCCCCACTCGTCCGTCTTGGCCTCGCCGGGCGGGCACGGGCGCGGGCGGGCCCGGGCGGGGCCCCCGCCCCGTCGGGGTGGGCACCGGGGCGGCGGGTTGGCGGGCGCGGTGGCGGGCGGTCACGGGGCGGCGGGGGCCTGGCCATGGTCACCTGGGGTGCCCCGGAAGGGCTTACCCCACAGGCAGCGAGAGGGGCGTCATGTTCAGTTCTTCCGTACGGGTGCGGCGGGTGTGGGCGGGGGTCGTCGTGTCGGCCGCCGCCGGGGCGCTGGTGGTGACCGGGCCGCCCGGAGCGGTCGCCGCCGGGGACGGGGGCGCCGCGCGCGCCTCCTCGCACGGGGCGACGCGGGACGCCCTGGACGGGCTGGTGCGCGCCGGGATACCCGGAGTGGCCGCCGAGACGCGGACGGCGGACGGGAAGCGGTGGTTCGGGTCGGCGGGTTACGCGGACACCGGGGCCCGGCGCGAGCGGACGGCGGGCGACCACTTCCGGGCCGGCAGCATCACCAAGACGTTCATGGCCACCGTGCTGCTCCAGCTGGAGGCCGAGGGCCGGATCGGCCTGGACGACCCGGTCGAGACGTGGCTGCCAGGCGTCGTACGGGGCGAAGGTTACGACGCGCGCAAGATCAGCGTGCGGCAGATGCTCAACCACACCAGCGGCATCCACGACAGCGTGGAGACGCCGGAGTGGCGGGAGACGATGAACGGGCCCGGCTTCCTCCAGCACCGCTTCGACGTGAAGACGCCCGAAGACATCGTCGCCATGGCGCTCCGGCACCCGGCGTACTTCAAGCCCGGCGGCGGCTGGCACTACTCCAACACCAACTACGTGCTCGCCGGGATGGTCATCGAGCGCGTCACCGGCGACCGTTACGCGCGCCAGGCGGAGCGGCGCATCATCAGGCCGCTGGGCCTGCGGCACACCTCGTTCCCCGGCACCGTCACCACCCTGCCCATCCCGCACCCCGTCGGCTACTCCACGCTCTACGCGACCGACCCGGGGCCGGAGGTGTACGACGCCACCGAGTACAGCCCCACCTGGTCCGGCGCGACCGGGGAACTGATCAGCACCAGCGGGGACCTCAACGCCTTCTTCCGGGCCCTGAACCGTGGCGCGTTGCTGCCCAGGGCGCAGCAGCGGGCGATGTTCACCACGGTGGAGACGGGCCAGCACTACCGGTACGGGCTCGGGCTCATCGCGCGCGATCTGTCCTGCGGGCGGACCGTGTGGGGCCACGACGGGATCGTGTGGGGTTCGCTGACCGGCTCCGCCACGACCCGGGACGGGGCGCACGCGCTGACGTTCCAGCTCAACGGCGACTGGCTGGCGGACGGCGCGCCGTACGAGAAGGTCTTCGAGGCCGAGTTCTGCGCCCCGGGCCAGCCGGGGCGGGAGTGACGCGGCGAGGCGGGTCGCCGGTACGCCAATGGGCTGACAGCTCAAGCCCGTTGGCGACGCCGCGACCCCGCACGTGCCGCGCGGTCGGCGCCGGCCGCGCGGCACGTGCGGGGTCGGCGTTTCGGGAGGGGCGGACGGGGCCCCGGGCCACCGGGGGAGCGCTGGAGCCCCGCCCAGTCCGGGTGGTCGCCGCGCGGGCGCCCGGTGCGGCCGTCGGGGCCGGCCGGGACGGCTACTCCTCCCCCGGCCTCGCGCGCGCCGGGGCGGGTGCCGTCGCCCGCCCGGTCGGGGGTTACGAGCGCTCCGCGTCCCGCGTCGGTGTGCCGCCCGTCGCGGGGCACACGCTCGCCAGGCCACCGACGGCCACCCGGGCGGCCCGGACGAGGGACAGGCGCAGCGCGTCGGCCGAGGCGTCGCGGGCCAGACAGGTCAGGGCCGTGTTCACCAGGGCACCGACCAGCGCCCCGACCGCCGCCGCGGCCTCGGGCTCGCTCAGCTCCCCCTCGTACGCCCGCGACAGGGCGGCGGTGAGCTGGCGTTGGCCTTCGAAGAGCCAGTGCAGCGCGCGGGCCTGGAGCGCCGGCGAGGACAGGACGAGGCGGACGCGCGGCGAGGGGGCCTCGCCGGTCAGGTCCTCGGCCGCGTGGGGCGAGAGGACGGAGCCTTCCAGCGCGCGCAGCAGCAGGTGGGCCACGGTCTCCCGCGGGCGGCGGGCGAGGACCGTGCGGACCAGGGCGTCCACGCGCTGCTGGCCGTCGGCGAACAGGACGTCGTCCTTGCCGGGGAAGTAGCTGAAGAACGTGCGGGTCGAGACGTCGGCCGCGGCGGCGATCTGGGCCACCGTCGTCTCCTCGTACCCCTGCGCCGCCATCAGACGCACGGCGGCCTCCATCAACGCGCGCCGGGTACGCAGCTTCTTGCGCTCGCGCAGCCCCGGGGGCTCCGGCGCGGAGGCCGTCGTCTCGATCACCCGCGCAGCCTACCCAACTCCCCGCATGACATGCAGTTTTGCACGCCTTGCAGGTTCGCTCGCTCGGCCCTTCCCGCGCCCACGGACGGCCGCGTCGCGGCCGGTCGGCGCCCGGAGTGGGGGCGCGCGGGCCGTACGTCTCGGGGGCGACTGGCGTACGCGGCCGGGTGCGTGAGGCCGGGGGGCCTGCGGTCGGGGCGCGGGGAGGCCGGGGCGCCTGGGGCCCGGTGCGTGCGGCCGGGGTGGGCGCGCGGCACGAGGGGTGCGCGGCACGGGGTGCGCGGGCGGCGTGTGTCCGGGCGGTGTGTGTGCGGCTGCCGGGCCTCGGTGGGGACGCGGCGCGGGCGTAACTCGGAGGCGTACGGGGCGGGGCGTGGGCGACGATGGGCGCGGGCCGTGACGGAGCCGGCGTGGCGGGTCCGGGGTGGCGGGTCCGGGGTGGCGTGGTGGGCCCGCCCGGCGCGCGGTCCGCCCAGTCTCGCGGCCTGTCGCGCCTGGCGGTCCGTCGGTCGTGGGGATCGCCGATTCACGGGGGTTCGCCCGTGGTGTCGTATGTGAGGGTTGACGTGTGATGGATGTTCTCGCCGTGCACCGTTCGCTGTTGGAGCGGTTGCTGCCTGATGACGCACCGGACGCGCTGGTCGTCCACGAGGGGCAGTTCCACCGCGTGGTGGTGGGCGCGGAGCGCGTGGTGTGCCTGCCGCGCAGCGCGGCGGCGGCGGCCCGGCTGCCCGAGCGGGCGGCGGTGCTGCGCACGCTCGCCGGGCTCGACCTCGGCTTCCGTACGCCCGCCCCGTTGCTCGCGGCCGAACAGCGCCCCGACGGGGCGGGCTACCTCGTGCTCAGCCGTGTCCCCGGGGCGCCGCTGGAGGCCGCCGCGCTCACCGCGCCGGGCGTGGCCGGAGCCGTGGCGGAGCAGTACGCCGCGCTGCTGGCCGGGATGGCGGCGGCCGGCTCGGACGCGGCGGTGCGGGCGGCGTTGCCCCGGGCGGAGGAGGACCGGTGGCGCGCGTTCGCGACGGGGGTGCGTACGCGGCTGTACGCCCTCATGTCCGAGGACGGGCGGCGGCGGGCGGACCGGGAACTGGCCGCGCTCGACGCCCTCCCCCACCGCACCGACGCGCTCGTGCACGGCGATCTCGGGGCGGAGAACGTGCTGTGGACCACCGAGGACGGACTCCCGCGCCTGAGCGGCGTCGTGGACTGGGACGAGGTCGTCCTGGGCGACCCGGCCGAGGACCTCGCGGCCGTCGGCGCCAGCTACGGGCCCGACCTGCTGGCCGCCGTCCGCGCGCACGGCGGTTGGACGGACACCGCCCTGGACACCCGGATCGCCACCATCCGGGGCACGTTCGCCCTCCAGCAGGCGCTGGCCGCCCACCAGGACGAGGACGCGGAGGAGCTGGCGGACGGCCTGGCGGCCTACCGCTGAGGGGCCTCGCCGTGCCCTGCGCCGCCGCCCGCGCCGTCGTGCCGGGTGCCATCGGGTGGGGCCACGGGGCGGCGGGACGGGGCTTCGCTCCGCCGCCCCGTGGGGCCGGCTCCCGCGTCGTACCCCGGTGAGGACCGACGGTGTGCGAGGGTTCGCCCGCTACGTGGGTGCGGCCCTCGCAGGTGACGAGGCGTAGGACCGCGCCCTGGTGGGAGACGGTTTCCCGGGTGGCGCGGAAGTGCTCGTGGCAGCCGCCCACGGAGAGCCTCAGGCCCGCCTCCCGTCCGTCGACCTGTCGGGGGCGGGCCGCGTCGGTCAGGTGTCCGGGGCCGCCTCGAAGCAGCGCGTTGGGTGTGGTGGTCGCGGGTGGGCCAGGCGGGCGCCGAGTCCGGCGTAGGTCTGCCGCCCGTCCACCGGTCCCTCCTCGACGTGCGGCCGGGCCAGCGCGGCCGGCCCGGCATCGCTGGCGGCGGCGGGCGGCACGCCCCACCTGGAGCGGGGCCGACGGACGGCTACGCGTCGGGTCCTAGACCCCACGGAGTAGCGGGTCTGCCCCGCCGGGCCGACGCTCACGCGGGCGCGGCGAACTAGCGTCGACGACGCCAGCACCGGGGTTTCCCGGCCCGAAGCGAGGAGTTGTCCATGCCTGCCGACCACGACCCCAGCGAACTGGATCTCGACGCGTACCTGCGGCGCGTCCGGTGGTCGGGGGAGCCCACCGCGAACGCCGAGACGCTGCGCTCGCTCCACCGCGCGCACGTGCTCCACATCCCCTTCGAGAACGTCGAAGCCGTCAGCGGCTCCGCGCCCTCGCTGGCGCTGTCCGACCTGACGGACAAACTCGTCCGCTCACCGCGCGGCGGCTACTGCTACGAACACAACACCCTGCTCGCGACCGCGCTGCGCGCCTGCGGATTCACGGTCGGCTACCTCACGGCCCGGGTGCGCGCGACCGAACGCGGCGAGCGTCCCACCAGACCGCGTACGCACATGGTGCTGCTGGTCCGGGTGCCGGGCTCGGAGACGCCCTACCTGGCCGACGCCGGATTCGGCACCACCGGACTGCTGGAGGCCGTTCCGCTGGTGGCCGACACCGTGCACGAGCGCGGCGCCTGGCAGGTACGCCTGGTGCGCGAGCCCCACGAGGGCCCGCAGGACCTGTGGCTGCTCCAACTGAGGCCGCGCGACGCCCCGTGGCGCGACCTGTACGCCTTCACGCGGGAGCCCTTCGAGTCGGCCGACATGGAGGTGGCCAACTGGTACGTGGCCACGCATCCGCGCTCCCCGTTCCACCGCCGCCTCTTCGCCCACCGCGCGGGCGTGGACTCCCACCTGACGCTCGTCGACCGCACCCTGGTGCGCACCGGGGCCGACGGCACCGTGGTCGAGGAGGAGTTGGGCGACGGCGCGGCCGTACTGCGCGCGCTCGCCGCCGACTTCGGGATCGACCTGCCGGCGGGAACGGAGCTACCCGTCTGACGCCTCCCGCCCGCGCCACGGCCCCCGCCCCGCGATGTCGGGGAGAGCGGGGGCCGTGGCGTACGCGCGGGGCCCCAAGCGAGCCCCGCGGCCAGGTCCCGTGCGGGGCGGGCGCGCCCGTGCCGCACGGGCGCGGCGGAGGCGGCCGGGCCTCGCGTACGCCTCCCGCGCCTCCGGCTACGCCTGCCGGGGCATCACCCGGCGCCCGAACAGCCACAGGTTCGCCAAGGCCAGCACGGCGAGCGCGCCGCCGAACCACAGGACGCCGGAGACGGCGACGCCGTCGGCGGCCCGCCCGCCCAGCAGCGCCCCCAGCGAGATCGCCAGGTTGAACACCGACACGAACAGCGCGGAACCCACCTCCCGCGCCTGCGGGGCGGCCCGGAGCATCCACGCCTGCGCGCTCACCGACACGCCCCCGTACGCCAGCCCCCACGCCACGAGCAGCACGGTGGCGAGCGGCGTGGACGCGCCGACGACCGCGATCAGCACGACGGCCGTGGCGAGCAGCGCCGAGAGGACCATCAGCGCGCCGCGCGGGTCGCGCTGGGCGCGCGCGCCGGCCAGGAAGTTGCCCGCTATGCCGGCCACCCCGTACACCAGCAGCAGCGTGCTGATCAGACCGGAGCCGACCCCGGAGACCTCCTCCAGGACCGGTCGCACGTAGGTGTAGGCGCCGAAGTGTCCGGTGACCAGCAGGGCGGTGGCGATCAGCCCGATCCGCAGCGCCGGGTTACGCAGCAGCGCGGGCAGTTCGCGCACGCGGACGGGCTGGGTCGCGGGCAGCGGCGGCAGCAGCAGGGCCATCGCCACCAGCACCGCCAGGGCCAGCCCGCTCATCACCCAGAACGCGGCCCGCCAGGACGCCAGGTCACCGATCAACGTCCCGGCCGGCACACCCAGCACCGAGGCCACCGCGATCCCGCTGAAGATCACGGACGTGGCGGCGGCGACGGTCCTGGCCGGCACCAGGCGTACGGCGAGCCCCGCCGCGATCGCCCACACACCACCGATGCTCAGCCCCACCAGCACCCGCGCGGCCAACAGGACGGGGAAGCTGGGCGCCAGGGCGGAGACCAGGTTCGCCCCGGCGAGCAGCCCCATCAGGGCACACAACACCCGCTTGCGGTCCAGCCGACCGACGAGCACGGCGAGCGCCGGCGCGGCCAGCGCGGCGACCAGGCCGGGCAGCGTCATCGCTAGGCCCACGGTGCCGTCGCTGACCCCCAGCGTGGAGCCGATCGCGGTCAACAGGCCGACCGGCAGCATCTCGGTGGTGACCACGGCGAAGATCCCGACGGCGACCGACAGCACGGCCAGCCACCCCCGCGCCCCCGGCCCCCGCTCGTCCCCGGCCCCCCGCCCCGGCTCGGCCCACCCCGGCTCGGCCTCCGGCGATCCCCCGGCCCCCGCCTCCCGTCCGGCCCCCGGCCCGGGTGCGGCCGGCGCGGGCGCGGAGCCCGGTCGCCGCGTCGGGTCGACGCCCGGAGTGCCCGGGGTGGGGGGCGCGGAAGTGGCGGAGGTGGGCTGGAGGCCGTGCGGGGGCGCGACGGCGTCGGCCGCGTTCGCGCGCTGGGGTGTCTCGGACATGCCTCCAGCCTTGGGCCGGCCCCGCTCGGGAACAACGCCGAAAACCTCATCCTTGTATGAGTCAGGCTTATCGATGAGCCGGGCCGCGCGGGTCGCCTCGCCGACCCGGAGGCGGCTGGGCGCGCACGGGGCCGCGGCGGGGCGACCCGGGCCGAAGCGCGCGGACCGCGCCCCCACCGGGGCGTGGCGGCGGACGAGGGACGGCGCGGCGCACGGGGCGCTCGGGCCGCGGACGAGGACGGCGGCGGGCGGTACGGGCCCGCGCGGGAAGGAACGCGGCATGGGCGGCGTGGAGATCCGGGAGCTGGAGTGCTTCCTGGTCCTGAGCGAGGAGTTGCACTTCGGGCGGGCCGCCGAGCGGCTGTACGTCTCCCAGAGCCGGGTCAGCCAGTTGCTCGGCGCCCTGGAGCGGCGCATCGGGGGCCGGCTCCTGGAGCGCACCAGCCGTCGCGCGTCCCTGACGCCGCTCGGCGAGAGCTTCCTGTCCGAGCTGCGGCCCAGCTACGAGGCGCTGCGCGCGACCGTCGAGCGGGCCCGCGCGAGCGCCCGGGGTGGTCTGGAGGGTACCTTGCGGGTGGGCTTCCTCGGCTCGGCGGACGAGCGCGTGATGAGCGCCCTCAGCGCCTTCCGCGAGCGTCACCCGCACTGCGAGGTGGCTCCGGTGGAGATACCGCTGGCCGATCCGTTCGGCGCGGTCCGGCGCGGTGACGTGGACGCCTCGATCGTGTGCCTGCCGGTGGCGGAGCCGGACCTGGTGATCGGGGCGGTCTTCTCGCGGCAGCCGCAGTTGCTCGCCGTCCCGCTGCGCCATCCGCTCGCCGGGCGCTCCTCGGTCACCGCCGAGGAGCTGGCCGACTGCCGTCTCATCGGGCTGCGCGGGCCCGCGCCGCGCTACTGGCGGGAGTTCATGGCCCCGACCACCACCCCCGGCGGGCGGGCGGTCACGCCCGGCCCCCAGGTGTGCACCCTCCAGGAGGGGCTGACGGCCGTGGCGGCCGGGCTCGGCACCATGCTGCTGTGCGCCCCCACCGCCACCCACCAGGGGCGCCGTGACATCGCGTTCCTCCCGGTCACCGGACTGCCGCCGTCCGCGCTCGCGCTGATCTGGCCGCACTCGCGGGAGAGCGCCGAGCACCGCGCCCTGAGCCAGGCGCTGGCGGACCGCCTCGACCTGCCGGCCGCCGCGCTCCCGGGCACCGCCCACTCCGCCGCGACGCGGCCCGCTCCCACCGCCGCGACGCCCGCTCCCGCCGGCCCGTAGGCCGCCGCACAGGGCGCCTGGACGGCTCCGGAGGGGCGGGGACCCCCACGGGCCGCTCCGGCCCATCTCCCGCCCACCAGAGCCCAGTTGGGGTGCGTGCCAACCATCACCCGCCCCCCGCGCGACCCCGCACGCCCCGAGCACGCCTCCGTACGCCTGCAGCCGCGACGCCGCCGAGGAAGGGCGCGTACGGCACGCGCCGTGCGACGTCGTACCGGACGGCGCCGCGCGGAACCGGCGACGCGCGCCACACAACAGGCATCTCGCCGCAATGCGGAGTGCGTAGCGTCACACCGCGACGCGTACTCGGCCCGGCCAATTGATGGGACGAATAGACCACGTGAGATACACGCTGTACGCGCGTCGCGACGTGGCGCGATTATGGCGGGACGTGACGGTTCACCAGAGGTCCGAATTGCCGGAATTCCGGATACCCACTCAATTAGTTCGCCAATCAACAGCCCATTCGCGGTATGGAACAACTTGCACCGGAGGTATTTGGGGTGCACACTGTTCCGAAGATTCGGAGCAACCTGCACCAGACTTCTCACCATGAGGAGGCAGCTCTTGAGCGCCATAGCGGGAACTCGCGACCAGTGCCAGGCCGATCTGACGCTGACGTACGCGCTACACAATGCCTTCCGGCGCGACGCGGCCCTGCTGATGTCTGCCTCCTACAGCGAAGACGTGCGGGACGGCGCGTCCATTCGCGCGGGATGGCAGACATTCAAGCGAAATCTGGCGATCCAACGCACCGCCAAGGACTCCGTGTTGTGGCCCGCACTGCGCGCCCGGCTGGCCGGCCGCCCCCAGGACCTGGAACTCCTGGAGTCAATGGAGGCCGAGAACGCCGAGATGGACCCGATGATCCGGAAGATCGACGCGGCCCTCTCCCACGACCGGCGCTTTCGACTGCGCGAGTACGCCGAGGACTTCTCCACCTCACTGCTACGCCACCTCGACCACGAGGAGGCGGAGGCCCTCCCGCTGATGCAGACCGTGCTCAGCCAGCAGGAATGGCGGGCCTTCTGCGACGAACAACGCCGCCAGGTCGGCTACAAGGGCGCCCCGTCCTTCTTCCCCTGGCTGCTCGACGGAGCACCCGACGGCACCCGAGGTCAGATCATGGAGCTGCTCTCCCCGCCGCTGCGCTTTCTGTGCCGCACCGTATGGCAGCCGCGCTACGAGCGCGTCCCGCACTGGGAGCTGGCCGGAGTCGCGTGAACCGGCCACAGTGACCGGCAGGTCACAGCGTGCACAACTGCCGTCTCACATAAGAGCGTTGACCCTTCATACGTTCAATTCTTGAATGCGCACCGAACCCCCGTCGCCGCCCCGGCGACGGGGGTTCTCGCATGCCACGGCATTGCGGATCGCCCGCCACGGCACTGCTCACGACCCGGTACGCTGATCCACTCCGCCCCTGGCCTAGACCAACACGTCCAGGCGGGGAGTGCCCCCGGGAATTAGGCAGTGGGATGGCCATCCATCAGAGAGCTGGAAGGACCATAGGTGCTCGGCTCAAAGCGGGTTACTATCTGGATCGTTCGAAGACCGAACACGCCTCATCATGCGGAACTATTGACTCACTGGTGAACTGTTGAACGACTGACTTGAGGTGACATAGACTGCCACCTGGCTCCAGATTTGCTCGACTTTCAGCCACGGGGGGATGAACAGGCGACGCGGCAAGGCCATACGGAATCAGGCACGACGGAACAGCGACGGACGCCCGTCCCCCAGCGGAGCGGCCCAAACGGGGACCAGCGCGAGACTGATCCCGGTGCTGTCATGGCGTCTTGTCTGCGTGGCCTCTCCATGCGTCCCTTCTCATCGAGCCTCTCGTCACACTCTTCTGGAAGGTGAACGAGAACGTCATGGAATTTGCCATATTGGGCCCGCTTCGCATGAACGAGCAGGGGCGTTCCTACACGCCAACGGCACCAAAACAACGGCAGCTACTGGCCCTGCTGCTCCTCAACGCCAACCAGGTCGTTTCCACCAGCACCTGCATAGATGAACTGTGGGAAACCTCGCCGCCCAACACGGCGCTGTCCACTCTGCAGTCCTATATCCTCCAACTGCGGAGAACTCTGCGCAGGGTTCCGCGCATCGGCAGTTTACAAGCCGCGCGCCGGGTTCTGGAGACCCGCGACGGCGGCTATTTGCTGGCCGTTCGCAACGATGAACTCGACGTCAATATCTTCACGCAGCTGGTGCGCGAGGGGCGCGCCCAGCTCCACCGCGACGACCACACCGCGTCCTCGTTGCTCTCGCGCGCACTGACGATGTGGCAGGGCTCCGCGCTCTCCGACGTGCAGGCGGGTCCCGTACTCCGAGCCCATCTGGTGGGCCTGGAAGAGGACCGAATCAGCGTCCACGAACAGCGCATCGACGCGGATCTGCGACTGGGCCGTCACCACGAACTCCTGGGCGAACTCAGCGCGTTGGTCACCAAGCACCCCACGCACGAGAACCTGCACGCCCAGCTCATGCTGGCGCTCTACCGCTCGGGCCGGCGCGCCCAGTCGCTCGAAGTCGTCAAGCGACTGCGCCAGGTGCTGCACGACGAACTCGGTCTCGAACCGTCGCCACGGATGCGGAACCTGCACCAGGCGGTGCTGGCCTGCGACCCGGTCATCGACAGCCCCGCGGGCAGCGACTCCGTCCTGGCGCTCGACCTCGCGCGCTACTCGTCGTCGTCCACCCTGCCCAGCCAACCCTCGCCCATCCTGCACACGCCCTACCCCGCATCGGTGCACGCGCACGCCCACGGCGAATAGGCCGCGCGTAACTCGGTTCGCACAGGCGGCGGTTGAGCCGGACATCTCCCCCGGCTTCGCACGTCGCACGGGTGCTACGCGCGTTCGCACCGAGCGCGCGTACGCACATGGCCGGACCTCCCCGCGGTCCGGCACCCCCCACCCGCAGCACCCTCCGACCCCGGCCCCCGCGCCTTAACTCCCGGCTATCACCGGCGAGTTGGCATACTGGCCCAGCGGCACGCGTACGGCGTGACCGCTCCGTGGCGTGCGATCGGCTCCGCGCGCGGTCGGAGTTTCCCCAGTCGCTCGTACGCCCCCTCCCGCCGCGTCCGGACGGAGTCCCTCACGCGGACGCGCGTCCGAGGCCGCTCGCGCCGACACCGACTCGGAGGCGACCGAGCCGGTGTGGGAGCGGGGATCCGTGCGCGTCAGTGGTTGACGGTCCAGGTGTCGTTGCCGTGGAGGAGGCTGGCGAGGTCGCCCTTGCCCTGGTGCTCGATGGCGTGGTCGAGTTGCTCGCT
>NZ_JBHVJC010000018.1:0-7870 GCF_042799315.1 Streptomyces sp. NPDC057702
AGCGAGCAACTCGACCACGCCATCGAGCACCAGGGCAAGGGCGACCTCGCCAGCCTCCTCCACGGCAACGACACCTGGACCGTCAACCACTGACGTCCGCCCAGACCGGATCGCCCCGGCCTGTCTGCCGGCCGCCGGCGCACGCCGGTGCGAGCCAGCCGGCCCGGTTCCGACACCTGTCGGTTCCGGGCCGGCGGTGTACGCAGAAGCCCTGGCACACCGCGCCGGCGTGCGCCACAGGGCGCCCGGCTGTCGCGGGCCACGCGGTCGGGGGCCCACGGCGCGCGACGGCGGGGCACCGGCATACCGCCGAGCACCCCGGCCCGCCGCCTCTCGCTACCGCCCGGCCGCCCCACCACGCGGGGCGCCTCGACCCGCTCGGGCAGCGGGCCGCGTGTCGTCCGGGTCGACCGACGCCCGGGCCGCTGCCCCGGCGCGTCGACCGGCGCGCGGCTCCACGCCGGCGCGCTGGCTCGCGTCCCGCCGCGCGTCGTAGCGCTCCCGCGCGGCCTGTACCTCCGGGACCCGGCGCTCCGACCAGCGGGCCAGGGCCCAGACCTGTCGCGCCGCCTCCTCACCCAGCGGGGTCAGGGAGTACTCCACGCGCGGAGGGATCACCGGATACGCCTCGCGGTGGACGAACCCGTCGCGCTCCAACGTCTGGAGGGTCTGGGCCAGCATCTTCTCACTGACGCCACCGACCCGGCGGCGCAGCTCGCTGAACCGGTGCGTCCGCTCCCACAACGCCGCCAGCGCCAGCACACCCCACCGGCTGGTCACGTGCTCCAGGACCAGCCGTGAAGGACACATCGGCGCGTTCACGTTCGGTGCGTGCGGCACACCGAGCGCTCCGAGCGGACCGTCGGCGACAGCCTCCGAACCCTCCGCCGCGCCCCCGTCGCCACCGACGACGCCGTGACCGCCGACGCCACGGTCCTCCGCGCCGTGAGCGACGTCGTGGTCGGCGGCGTACGGCCCGACGCCCGCCCCGCCCTCTATCCCCTCGTGTCCTCGCACGTCATAGCCCCTTCCCTTGGTATCAGTACCGTACTTCAAAGTGGGTACTTACGAATGTTTAGTGAGATGCCTACGGTGGCACGCATACCGTTCGACCAAGGAGATCCAGATGATCGTCGTCACCGGAGCCACCGGCCAGTTGGGCCGTCTCGTCGTGGAGGGGCTGCTGGCCAAGGTCGCCGCGGGCGAGCTGCCCGCCGGCCAGATCGCCGCCGTCGTCCGTGATCGCGCCAAGGCGGCCGATCTCGCGGAGCGCGGCGTCGAGCTGCGCGTCGCCGACTACGGCGACCCGCGGAGCCTGGTCGGGGCGTTCCACTCCGGTGAGCGCGTGCTGTTCATCTCGGGCAGCGAGGTGGGGCAGCGCGGACCGCAGCACCAGGCCGTCATCGACGCCGCCAAGGCAGCGGACGTCGCGCTCCTCGCGTACACCGGCATCCTGGGCGGCCCGAACGCCGACTTCCAGCTCGCCGCCGAGCACAAGGTGACCGAGCAGGCGATCCTCGACGCGGGGCTGCCGCACGTCTTCCTGCGCAACGGCTGGTACCACGAGAACCACACCGCGCACCTCGCGTCGATCCTTGAGCACGGTGCCGTCGTGAGCAACGCGGGCAGCGGGCGGGTGGCGTCGGCCGCGCGCGCCGACTACGCCGCCGCGGCCGTCGCCGTGCTGACCGGGGAGGGCCACACGGGCGCCGCCTACGAGCTGAGCGGCGACGTGGCCTGGAGCTTCGACGAGTACGCCGCCGAGATCGCGGCCCAGTCCGGCAAGGCGATCACGCACGCGGCTGTCACGGCCGCCGAGCACCGGGAGATCCTGACCGGCGCGGGCGTGCCCGAGCCGTTCGCCGAGATCCTGACCGATGTCGACGCGGCGATCGAGCGCGGCCTGCTGGCGGGGACGAGCGGCGACCTCTCCCGGCTCATCGGGCGCCCTACGACGCCGATCTCCGAGGCCATCGCGGCGGCTCTGGCGTTGCGCTGATCACGTCGCCGCCCGCCGACGGGCGGCGACGAATCGCTCCCGCGCAACCGCGAGTAGCCCGATATCGTCCCACGCTCCCGTCCTTTCCGCAGTTCAGCGGAGGTACGGGGGCGTGCGGCCCGGCTGTGGGCGACAGGGTGGTCCGTCTCACCCCGCTCCGCATGTCATGACCGTATGGCAGAACGAGGCTGACAGACGGGCCTTCGCGGCGCTACGTTCTGTCCGTCGCCACCACAGCGGGCAGCTCGGGAGGAAGCGTTGACGTCGGCCAACGAGGCGCGCACCGGACTTGTGTACGGGTTCGCCGCGTACGGCATGTGGGGACTGTTCCCCCTGTACTGGCCGCTGCTGGAGCCGACCGGCGCGGTCGAGATCCTGGCCCATCGCATGGTGTGGTCCCTGGGCGCCGTGGCCGTCATCCTGCTGGTGCTGCGCCGCTGGTCGTGGATACGGCCGCTGCTGCGGCAGCCCAAGCGCCTTGGTCTGATCGCCCTGGCCGCCACCGTGATCTCCGTCAACTGGGGCATGTACATCTGGAGCGTCAACTCGGGCCATGTCGTCGAGTCGGCGCTGGGGTACTTCATCAATCCGCTGGTCAGCATCGCCTTCGGGGTGCTGCTCCTGCGGGAACGCCTGCGCCCGGCACAGTGGGCGGCGGTTGGCGTCGGCGTGGCCGCGGTGGTCGTGCTGACCGTGGGGTACGGCAAGCTGCCCTGGATCGCGCTCACCCTCGCGTTCTCGTTCGGCACGTACAGCCTGGTCAAGAAGCGCATCGGGCTGGACGGTCTGGAGTCGCTGGCGGCGGAGACCGCGATGCAGTTCCTGCCGGCGCTCGGCTTCCTCGTCTTCCTGGGGGCGCGCGGCGACAGCACGTTCGCCACCGAGGGTGTGGGGCACGCACTGCTGCTGGCGGGCTGCGGCTTCATCACCGCGGTGCCCCTGATCTGCTTCGGGGCAGCCGCGGTGCGGCTGCCCCTGTCGACGATCGGGATGATGCAGTACATCGCGCCGACCTTCCAGTTCGTGCTGGGCCTCGTGGTCTTCCACGAGGAGATGCCCGCCGAGCGGTGGGCGGGTTTCGCCCTGGTCTGGCTCGCGCTGGCCCTGCTGACCTGGGATGCCCTACGCACCGCCCACCGGTCGCGGATCGCGCTGCGCGCGGCGGCGGTCCGTGCGGGCGAGGTCGCGGCGGTGCGCGCCGGCGAGGCGGTGGTCGCGGCCCACACCGCCGCCGGGCCAGCGGAGAGCGTCCCGGCCCCGGTCACCGCGACGACCGTCGAGCTCACCGCGACCGACCCGCTCCCGACCACGGGTGCGCCGGAGGTCCGTGGCGACAGCCCGGCGGCCGACGACCCGGCCCGCTGACGCGCCGTCGCCCCCGGCCGCCTCGGCCCCGAACACCCGCCTTCGCCTACGCGACCTCGGCACGGGCTGACCACGACGCCCGTCCCATCACGCATCCCGCCCGGGTCACGTGCCCGTCGCCCCGACGCGTCGGCCGTACGCCAGCCGGATCGCCTCGGCCCAGGCCCACCCGCCCAGGCGACTCGCCGTGGCCGGCTCCGTCGTCGACCCACCCTCCGCGAACTCGGTGGCCCGGGGGTCGGCTATCCCAGGGCGTCGGCCACCTCGGCTATCACCCGCCGCCAGTGCTCACGGCGACGGGCCCGCTCCTCCTCGTCGGCCAGCCGCTCCTGGTGGAACCGGAGCACGGCCTTCCCCCCTGACCGGGCCTGGGAGACGGCCACCTGGACAGTGGTGTCCCGGCCGCTGCCGGGGGCCCGGTGGGTGAGGCGGATGCGGTCGCCGGGCCGGTAGCCCCGGACCTCTCCGGAGGTGCCGTCGTCGGTCTCGTACGACGCTCCCTTCTCCTGGTGCAGCTCGGCACCCGGGCCGAGCCAGATGGCGATGCCCTCGTCGCCGCTGATGAAGTCCCACACCTCGGCCGGCGGATGGGGCAGGGTCTTGGAGACGCCGATCTCCCAACCGGCATCCCGCGTGCGACCGACGGGCTTCTCAGCAGCAGCGTCGACGGCGGTCCGCTCGACGTCGGCTCGTTGGGCGGGGAGCTGCTCGGGGTCGGCCGGCGTGCTGACAGACCGCTCGATGTCGGCCTGCCGGGCGCGCAGGGCCTTGACCTTGTGCACGTTCCCGCACCGCTGCATGGAGCACCATCGCCGACGGCCCGGCCGCGAGGTGTCCACGAAGAGCAGATAGCAGTTGTCCGTCGCGCACTGTCGTATCCGGTCCGCGTACGGCCCGGCGAAGAGTTCGATCGCGTCCCGGGCGACCGTCGAGAGGAGTTGCGCGCCGGTCGCCGGTCGCACCCAGCGCCGGTCGGACACACCTTCCAGACGGGGGGCGAGTGGCGGCCCGAGCGCTATCTCGTTGACCACATCGAGGTCAGCGGACTCCAACGGCTGACCGTGCGCCTGGTCGGTGGCCATCCGGAACAGCGCGTCACGCAACCGCTTGGCCTCCACCACCTCTTCGGCCGTCACCTCGATCTCCGGCGTGGGCCAAAGCCGTGACCGCGCGGCCCATCCGGCGAGGTCGGCCGGACCGTGCAACACCTCGTAGCGCACCCAGGGGCCCGGCCCGCCGGTCGGCACCAGCTCCAGACACAGCGCCCCGGGATCGAAGCGGTAGGGCGCCCCTTGGGGTGATTGGAGGATCAACCCTCTTGCCATCTCGCTCATGTAACCACTATAACTGGTTTCACGAGCTGAGGAGAAGAGGCGAACGGACGGGGAAGCGGCGAGACTCGAAGCACGAGGCCCGCCGCCATCACGACCGAAACCCGCGCCACCGACCTGGAGTGATCCGGGCGCGAAGGTCGTGGGGAGCAGAGCGCCCGCAGTCAGCTCACGGGGAATCCAACGGGGAGACGAGACAGACATGCAGCCCACACCACTCGCCTGGAAAGTCGTCATCGACGCCGGGGACCCACACCTCCAAGCCACGTTCTGGGCGGCTGCCCTGCATTACCAGATCGAGGACAACAGTCCCCTGATCGAGCGCCTGTTGGCGGCCGGAGTGGTCAGCGAGGGCGAGACCGTGGAGTTCCAGGGGCGCCGCGCCTGGCGCGACCTGATCGCCGTACGCCATCCCGACGACCCGCACGACCCGGGCAGCGACACGGGCCTCGGCCGCCGCATCCTCTTCCAGCGTGTGCCCGAGCCGAAGACCACGAAGAACCGACTCCATCTCGATCTCCACAGCGCGCCCGGCGAACGCGAGGACGAGATAGCGCGCCTGGAAAAGCTGGGCGCGAGAGCGCAGCGCCGTATAACCACCGCCGGTACCGAGTGGTGCCTCATGACGGACCCCGAGGGCAACGAGTTCTGCCTCCACTGACCGCCGCCGGCCCGCGCTCCCCCGCCTCCCCACGTCTGCCGGGGAGCGCGGGAACACCCACGGAGCGTCTCGTCCACGCCCCCACCCGCGGCCTCGGAACAACCTCTGGGCTCGCTCAAATCAGGGTTCGAATCCCCCTTGAGCGGAATGATCGTCACGACGACATTCGAGCGCGGGTGGGCCGATGAAGAGCATCATCACAGCACGAATGAAGACAGCCGCGCTGGCCGGCGCGACTGCCGCGGCCCTCATCGCGGGGGCGGCCAACGTGAGTTCGGACGGCACGCCGGCTGAGGCCGACAAGGGGCAACGCGCGGAGTTATCGCTGGCGAGCGAGGCCGCCGCCAGCCTGCCCAAGACCAGCTCAGAGCAGGTGCGCGTCCTGGAAGGCAGCGGGCGCGCATCGAGGCCCATCACCACCGGCACCACGAAGACACTCGCTTCCGGTCAGCGGCTGACCGTGGAGACCGTGTGCCTGGGCACGGGCAGCGTCACGGTCACCGCGACAGCGGGCGGCCCCACGAGGACCCAACGAGTGCGCTGCGTGGAAAGTGGAACCCACCGGGCCGAGACATCGCGCTTCACACTCACCACACAGGGGGCGGACGGCGTGCGCATCGCCGTCCGGCCGAACGAGGAAACCAGAGGCGGTCTCGCGTTCCGCGTACACGAGTCGGCCTGATCCCCTGCGTTCGTCAGCACGTCAGCACACCGCTCACGATCCGCCGCCTTGCGGCTCAGCGAGGGAGTCCACCAAGCCGCGCCCGCCCTCCGCCCTCGCCCCCAGCCTCTGGCCGGCCCCGCCCGACTCCCAGCCGGCCTCCAGCCAAGCGGGGCGAGCAGAAGGGCGACACGAGGAACAGAGCCAGACGCGAGGCGGGCATCCCGAGGCGGGGAGGAGCACCAGGGCAGGCGACAGGGCCCCGCTGACAGGGGGCCTGGCGGACAGAAGCAGGTGGGCCAACGTCGGGAAGGACCGAGGCAGGATGCCTGGAAGGGGGACCCGGGCGGGGCGGGCTCGGGCGGCGCGCGAGGGGCGGGGAGTGTCGCGACGGGGACTAGCGAGCGATATGCGACGTGTGGTGTCCGGTTTCCGCCTTGACCTCAGTGGAGCACGCACCAGAGCATCATGCACGCGTCAACTGCTCCCCTCGCCTCACCGTGGCGCTCTCTCGGCCTCATCATTCGGGCGTCGCCCAGCGAACTGTTCGTTCCGTCCCATCCGTTCGGATTTCGGAAACCTGGAGCCTCGTATGTCATCGCACCCCACGCGACGCACATCCTCGCTGCCCCGGAAGTCCTGGCTTCGCCGGGCCACCACGGCGACGGTCGCCGCAGGAGCCATCGCCGGGCTGGTCGTCACCTCGCCCACCGCCACGGCCTCGCCGGCCGCGCCCTCCACCGCCACGACCGATGCCAGGGCGGTGGGCCAGTCCGACGCGTCGACGTTCGCGGCGCCGGACATCCCGCTCGCCAACGTCAAGGGACACCTGAACCAGCTCCAGTCGATCGCCTCCAGCAACGGTGGGAACCGTGCCCACGGGCGTCCCGGCTATCGGGCGTCGATCGACTACATCAAGGCCAAGCTGGACGCCGCCGGGTTCACCACGTCCATCCAGCAGTTCACCGCGAGCGGCGCCACCGGGTACAACCTGATCGCCGACTGGCCGGGGGGCGACCCGCAGAAGGTGGTGGTGGCCGGCGCCCACCTGGACTCCGTGTCAGCGGGGCCGGGCATCAACGACAACGGCTCGGGTTCCGCCGCCATCCTGGAGTCCGCGCTGGCCGTCTCGCGCGCGGGGCTCAAGCCGACGCAACACCTGCGCTTCGCCTGGTGGGGCGCCGAGGAGCTGGGCATTCTCGGCTCGCGGCACTACGTGAACACCCTGCCCAGCACGGAGCGGTCGAAGATCAGCGCGTACCTCAACTTCGACATGGTCGGGTCGCCCAACCCGGGCTACTTCGTGTACGACGACGACCGGCGCCTGGAGGCGGTGTTCAAGGACTGGTTCGCGGCCAAGGGCGTGTCCACCGAGATCGAGACCGAGGGTGACGGTCGATCCGACCATGCCTCGTTCCAGCGGGTCGGCATACCCGTCGGCGGTCTGTTCACCGGCGCGGGGCGTACCAAGAGCGCGGCGCAGGCGCAGAAGTGGGGCGGCACGGCGGGCCAGGCGTTCGACCGCTGCTACCACCGGTCCTGCGACACGACAGCCAACATCAACGACACGGCGCTCGACCGGAACAGCGACGCCATAGCGCACGCGATATGGACGCTCGGCGCACCGAGCTGATCCCGCTCGCTGCCGGCACCTCGCGCAGCACGACGTACGGCACCCGCGAACAGATCGTGAAATGGGCGGTCTATGACGGCGGGCGGTGTACGTGGGGCCTCCGCGAAGTGTGAGTGGGTCGCGGCCGGGGACCGGCGTAGTCGCGGGTGTAGGGGGGCCCCGGGCGCCGGGGCCCGGCGGGGGCGGGCCGGGGGGGGGGCGCGCGCCCGGGGGGCGGGCG
>NZ_JBHVJC010000018.1:7880-120832 GCF_042799315.1 Streptomyces sp. NPDC057702
GTCTCGTGCCTCCTGGGGGTGGGGTGGGTGGGGTGGCGCCGCTGCGGGGGGCGGCGGCCCCCTCGCCCGTCCCCCCCCCCCCCCCCCCCCCCCCCCCCCCGGCCGGCGGGGCCCGTCAGGGGCCGGCTCGCTGTGAGGCCGCGCGCCGAGGGAGCTGGCGCACCGGGCATCGGCTACCGGTCGCCCGCCACCGCCACCGTGACCGGTCGACGCAGGTCAGCCAGGCGGGGTACGGGATGCCCATGTCCGCGAGTTGGGCGCCGCGACCTGGGCGGAGCCACTCGCGACGCCGCGACACGAACGCGGGTTCCGGGCCGTCCTGGCCACCCCGGTACCGCTGGGTCCGGAGTTCGACATCGTGCGGGGAGGAGCGGCGTGGCGCGGGCCTGGTGCTGGCGTGCGGTGTCGGTGTCGTGCCGGGGCCCGGCTGTGCGTGCGGCACGCCGTACGCCACCCGTGTCGGTCCGCCGCCACCGACATGCCGGCGCAGCGGTCGAACGCGAGGGCCAACGTCAAGGTCAAGGCCCGAGTAGCGGCCGAGGTCAGGGGCAAGGCCGGAGCAACGGCCGTGAGCGGGGCCAAGGTCAAGGTCGGAAGCGGGAGGACCGAGGCCACACGGCCACGAGGCCAGGGGCGGAGCCGAGGCAGGGCCTCGGCAGGGGGCAAGATCCGGGTCGGGACGGGAGCTGGGGTCGGATACCGGAGCTGGGGCCGAGGCTGGAGCAGGGGCGGGAGCGGGAGCAGGGGGTCGAGGTGCGGGTAGGGGGTGACGAGCAGCGAGCGTTGGGGGACCGGTCGGGCTGGGGTTGGCGCCGTGGCCACGCTGGTCGGAGACCTGGTGTGCCGGGTCGTCTCGCCGGTTCCGGCGCGGCTGACTCCTCGTGTCGGTCGCGCGCTGACCCGTCTCGTGAACCGTCGCACGCGGGCACCGCGCGGGGTCACCGCGCGGAGCCGCCGCGTCGCGTCGGGCCAGTGCACCGGCGCGCCACAGCCGGTCACCGCGCGGAGCCGGCACACCGGCCGGGCGGGTAGGACGACGCCACCACGCCGGCGCCCCGCACCGGAGACGGACGGCGGTGCGGGACGGGGCAGGACGGGGCCCAGGGCGGGACGAACGTGGCAGGTGGGATGCGGTAAGGGGGATATGGCGGCGCGTCAGGCCGTGATGTCCCGCGCGGTGAATCGGGCCCAGGCGGCCGAGCCGAAGACGGCCAGGTAGAGGCCCTGGAGGCCGAGGTTCTTGATGATCTCGTCCCAGTAGATCGGGTCGCGTAGGAGGTCGGCGAAGCTGAGCCAGTAGTGGGAGAAGAGGTACGGGTGGATCATGTGCAACTGGGGGATGCTGTCCACGATCTGCACCGTGATGAGCAGTCCGACCGTGGCGGCCATCGCCGCGATGCCGCTGTTGGTGAGCGTCGAGATGAACAGGCCGAGCGCGGCCATGCCGACCAGCGAGAGTGCGACCACTCCCCCGACGGCCGCCGCCCGCGTCATCCCCTCGGCGAAGGAGATGCGCGTACCGGAGATCAGGGTGACGTCGCCCAGGGGGAAGAGCAACGCCCCGACGCCCAGCGCGACCAGGGCCACCGCCATCGTGGCGACCAGACAGAAGACCAGCGTCGCGGCGTACTTGGCCAGCAGGAGACGGGTGCGGCCGGCCGGGGCGACGAGGAGGTACCGCAGCGTGCCCGCGCTCGCCTCGCCGGCGATGGAGTCGCCCGCGATCACGCCGATGGCCATCGGTAGGAACACCGGCAGGGTCGCGGCGAGGGAGGCGAAGACGAGGAAGATGCCGTTGTTGGTGACCTGGGTGAGGAAGGCGGGACCCTCACCGTTGCCGCCGCCACCGTCGCCGATCGTACCGCCGTCGCTCGTTTCGATCTTCACGGCGATGCCGACCAGGATCGGCACCGCGGCCAGTACCGCGAGCAGGGCGATGGTGCGCCAGCGGCGGAAGGTGATGCCCAGTTCGCTACGGAAGAGGGCCAGGGACCACAGCGCGCTCGGGCCGCGGGGGACCGCCGCCGCGCCGCCGCCCCGGGGCACGACGGCGAGCCCTTCCGTCCCCCGGTCGCCGGGCCGGGTGACACGCGGCGACACGGTCAGGGACTCGGGGCTGGCCACCTCGGGGCTGGCCGCCTCGGCGGGGCGGGTTGGCGCGGCCCGTACCGCGTTGGTGTGTGGTTCTCCCGTCGAACCGGTCGTGCCCATGGCGCCAGCCACCTGTTCCGTTCCGGGCTTTCGCCCCTCGTCCGACGCGAGCGGTCGCGCCGCGGCGGATTCCCGCGCCCCGTCGACGTCCCCGCCCGTGGCCCGGTCGACTTCCGTGGCCGTCTCGGGTGCGGGGGCGCCTGGCGAGGCCGACACCGGAGTCGAGGTCGAGTCGCGGGCCGGACCGGATTCCGAGGTGGGGCCGGGTGGCGTGGGGTGTCGCTCGTGGATCGGCACCTGGCCCGAGGACTGGTCTCCCGGCCAGGCCTGCTCCGGGGATTCCGAGGGCGCCCCCGTCCGGGTCGGCGGTTGGCCGCCCGACGGGGTCGGCTTCTGGTGTGGTGCGGAGCCGTTGGCGCGGAGCGGGCCCGGGCCGGCCCCGTCGGGGCTGGTCACGGCGTTCGGCTCCGCTTCGTGTGGTTCGGCCTGTGACGGGGGCTCCGCGCCCTGTTCGGCTCGCCGGGTCGGCCGCGCCCCGGTCGTGGGACGCGAGTCGTCGGCCGGCCCGACGCGCTCGGCTCGCCCGGCCCCGGCCCCGGCTGCCGGGGGCTCCTCGGCGCCTGCGACCTGGCCGGAGGCGCGACGGGGGCGCCCCTCGGCGGCCCAGCCGGCTCCGTCGGCGTTGTCGATACCACCGGCACTATCGGTACCACCGGCACTATCGGTACCACCGGTGCTGTCGACACCACCCACCTCGTCGGCCCCACCATCCCCGCCAGCCCGCGCGGACTCTTCTCCCCGCTCAGCACGCGCGGACTCTTCCGCCCGCTCAGCCCGCGACATCGAAGCCCTCCCCGGTCAGTGCGACGAACGCGTCTTCCAGCGAGGCCCGTTCCGTGCCGAATCCCCTTACGCGTACGCCGGCCCGGACGAGGGCGGCGTTCAGGTCGGCGAGGTCCACGGGCGCGCCGTCCGGAGTCCGCGCGGCCGGTGGCTCGCCGGTGATCCGGTCCGCCGTGACGGCGAGGTCCGTCACGCCGTACTCCTCAAGGACGTGGACCGCTTCCGCCGTGTCGGGGGTGGTGACGGCGAGACGACCACGCGTTCCGGCCGCGAGTTCGGCGACCGTGCCCTGGGTGATCAGACGCCCCTGGGCCATCACGGCCGCATGCGTGCACACCTGCTCGATCTCGTCGAGCAGGTGCGAGGAGAGGAAGACGGTGATGCCGTCGTCGGCCAGTTCGCGCACCAGGGTGCGGATCTCGCGCATGCCCTGCGGGTCGAGACCGTTGGTCGGCTCATCCAGGATGAGCAGTTCGCGCGGCTGGAGCAGCGCGGCGGCGAGGCCGAGGCGCTGCTTCATGCCGAGCGAGTACGCGCGGGCCTTCTTGGCCGACGCGGCCGTCAGACCCACCCGGTCCAGGGCCGCGCCGACGCGGGCGGCGCGCGTGCGGGGATCAGCGGTCGGGTCGGCGGCGTCGTAGCGGACGAGGTTGTCGCGGCCGGTGAGGAACCCGTACAGAGCGGGGCCCTCGATCAGCGCACCGACCTTGGGCAGCACCTGGCGGGAAGCGCGCGGCATGGACGAGCCGAGCAGCCGGGCGCCGCCCGACGATGGTTCGATCAGGCCCATCAGCATCCGGATGGTGGTCGTCTTCCCCGAGCCGTTGGGCCCGAGGAAGCCGAAGACGCTGCCGCGCGGCACGAGCAGGTCGAGCCCGTCCACGGCGAGCTGCCCACCCCGGTACCGCTTCGTGAGCCCGCGCGTCTCCACCGCGGGCGTCGATCCGGCGGACGGCTCGTCCACAGGCTCCCCCTTCATCATCCGGTCCTCACTCGACCCTTCCCAGCATTCCGTGTGCACGGCGCGACCGAAGTCGATCCGAAACGAAAACGAACCAGCAGCGGTCGACGCTCCCGCACGCACCAACCCCACACCGTGCGCCCGCCGACCACCACCCCCCACGCCGCCCGCCCGCTTACCCATCGCCCTGCTTCGCCCCGCCTCGCCCTGCCTCGCGGACACCGTGCCGCCACCCCACGTCTGCCCCACGGCACGCACCCGACGCGGGCCGGGATCCGCGCCATACGGAACCACGAGCGACCGGCACCACGAGCGACGCCCGAAGCCACCGACGTACGAGCGCGCCCAGCAACGGACCCGCGCGGCACGGGTGCCACAGGTGCCACAGGTGTCACAGGTGTCACGGACAGCTTCCGGGAACCACGGGGCCCGCGTCACGCACCTCCCCACCGCGCCCGCGCCCGCATCGCATCCCGGCGCGGACGGCCGCCCCCGCCGCGGACCGCGTCGGCTGCCGCGCCGAGCAACCCTCGGCTACGGCTGAGCGACCCTCGGCTACGCCCCGGCCCCTCGTCCCCTGCCCCCTCGCACGACCCACGCGGGCGGTGGCTCACGCACGGGCGCCGAGTCCTCGGCCGTTCGAGCGCCTCCGCGCCCGCGTCCCCCGTACGGCCCACCCCGCCGCCGTCGACCATGTCGCGCCTCGACACGGGGCGAGCCTCGCGGCCGTACGTCGCGCTACGGGCGGAGCCGCCTCGTACGACACCCGCCACCCAGGCGCGGCCGGCCCGGCCGGCATCCAGCACCCGGCCGCCCTGCGGTGCGTATTCCCCACGTGCCCTGGGCCATGACCCTGGTGCCCAGCATGTCTCGTACGACGGCATCCGGTGGGCTCCGGCGTACGGCGTACGGGGTCGGGGGCTGCCGCGCGGCGGCGGCAGGCGCCCAGCCAACCGGTTACGGCGCGGCCGGAGCCGCCACGGCCGGGGCCGTCCATCAGGCCCTCGCGCCGCCGGGCCCTCCTCGACCGATCGAGGGCGCCGTTCCGGCGCGGGCCTCCTCGGGTCAGGCGACCGCGTCGGCGAGAGTGCCCAACGGCCCCGGAGCCCGTCCTGATGGGGCGACGCCGTGCGGTGACGCCCCTCGGGCCGCGCGGCGTCGGACGGCCGGTGGCCGGGCCTCGGCGGCGGGCGGAAATCGCGGGCCAAGGTCGCGGGCGCGGCGCCCGCGTCCCCGCTGACGCTGGCCCACCCGACGCGCCACCCCCCGTACACGCACCGCCACCCGCGCGCGGGCGGGCGCACGGGTGGCGGCGGGAAGCTCGGCCCCACCGCCCCGGGCGGTTCCCGCCGCCCCCGCGGGCGGGGGTGGCGGGGGCGGCCGTCGGGGCCGTGGGGACGCTGCGCTACTTGCCCGCGTTGGCGGCGTCGATCAGCGTTTCCTTGCCGACCGCGCCGACGTAGACGGTGCCGTCGTCCGTCAGCAGGGCGTTGACCAGGCGGGTGCTGAACACCGTGCCGGATCCGAAGTCGCCCTTGACCTTGTCGCCGAGCTTGTCGAGGAACTGCTGGGCGGCGGCGGACTCGTCGCTGTCGCCCTGCGGGCCGGCGGACAGACCGCCGGGCAGCTTGAGCTTGGCGACCGAACCCCAGCCCTCACCGATCACGTTCAGGCCGGACAGGTCGTCGGCGCCCAGCTCCTGGTGCTCGGCGGACTTCCCGGCCTTGCGGTCCAGGTCCTTGTCCTCGGTGACCTTCGCGCCCTTGGGCGGCGTGAAGTCGAAGGTGCTCGCCTTCGGCGCGTCAAAGCTGACCTTGGTGAAGCCCACGTCGATGGCGGCCTTGCCACCGCTCCTGGGGTCGAGCGTGAACTTGAGCGGGACACCGTTGTCCGCGTCCACGGCGATCCGGATGGAGCCGATCGTGCTGTCGCCCTTGGGCGTCAGCTTGAGCTGGTACGCGTCGCGCCCGGCGACCTTCGCCGTGCCGTCCACCGTCACCGAGGTCGTCTTGTCGGCCTCGGTGAGGACCCGCTTCGCCAGCTCCTGCGGAGTGATGTCGACCAGGTCCTTCGGCAGTCGCTCCGCCTGCTTGCCCTTGCCGTGGGACCGGTCCTGCGCGGGAGCCGTCGCGTGGTAGACCGAATTGCTGCCGCTGTCGTACGCCCACACCTGGTCACCGTTGTGGATCAGGCTGTACTCGGCGGCGTCCTCGATGATCGAGACGCGCTGCTTGTCGGGGCCGTCCGCCGCGATGCGCAGCGTGTGCGAGCCCGCCGCCAGCTCGGGGAGCTTGGACAGCGGAGCGGCGGAGGACGCGTCGCCGTCCCCGCTGTCGTGGCCGCCACCCATCCCACCCAGCGCCGAGCTGGCCGAGAGGCCGGGAATGCCCAGGTCAGTGCTGATCTTGACCGAGCCGGACAGCTGCTGGGTGTCCGATTCGGCGATCTTCGCTATCAGTTCCTCAGCCGTGATCTTCGGCAGGTCGGGGTCACCGGTGCTGGCCAGCGCCGGGACCAGCCCGATCGTCGCCGCCGCCACCCCCGCCACCGCGACCGGGACGGCGTACCGCGCGGCTTTGTGCCGTCGCGCGGGGCGCTCGTCGTCCCACTCGCCCGTGGCCTCTGTCGATCGGGTACGTGCCATGTGTGCTCTACCTCCGTCGTCGCCCGGCGGTCCATCAACGTCGCACTCGTCCACCCTCGGGTTCATTGTGACCCGATCCGCCGTGCGGTGGCTTCTCCATCCCATCAAAACCGCCGCCACCTGGCGTCCCCCCGCAGGAGCAACTCCCCGTACCCCTGCGGGATGACACCCCTATGCCGAAAGTCCAGGGTTCTCGGGGACAAGACCAGGGCCGGTACGGGAACTCTCGCCGCTCCGAGCGCGCGAGGCCGGTCGGAGGTCGACGACCCTCTACCGCCAGCACACCGACACCGACACCGCCACTCGACGGAGACCCCCACCGCACCCCACGATCCGCCGGTCTCCGCGTGGCGCGAACAGCCCGCTCACGGCGCGAACCCCCGCCGCCAGCCGGCCCGGCCCGCCCGGCACCACCCAGTCGGCCCGTCACCAGGCCAACGGTCACCGCCCGCCCGGCCAGCTCACCGACCCACCACACGTCCAACCCACCCCGCGACCAGCCAGCAACCGGCCCACTACACGGAAATGCCCGCCAATCAGGGCCGGCGGGCCAGCGGGCCAGTCATGCGATCCGCCACGCGGTCAGCAAGGCGCCCCACACGACCGCCCCGCACAGGCACACGACCGCCCGGGTGCCCAGGCGCTCGGGCACCCAGCCGCTCAGCCACAGCCAAGCCCCAGCCGAGTCACCGCCCGACCAAGCCGCCCACCACACCCACAGCCATCGCCCAGCGGCCCACCACGCGGTGCCACCTCGCGGACGCACCCCCGGGCGGTCACGCGGCCCCACCACGCCACCCGGCCGGAGGCCACCCAGCAGCGGCCCGACCACGACCACCCGCCGCGAGGCCAGGTCACGGAGCGAACCAAGGACCAGAGAACCAGAGAACCAGAGACCGGACCGCGACCGCCCGTCGTGAGGCGTCAGCCCTCAGCCCGCGCGGTGGACCACCGCGTCGCACAGCCCCTCAAGCGCCGCGCGAGCCGCGCCCACGGGCAGCGGGGCCAGCATGGCCCGCGCCTCCGCCGCGTACCGGAGCGTGTCGCGTCGTGCCTGCTCAAGGGCGGGGTGGGCGCGCAGCCGGCGCAGTGCCTCGGCGTGCCGTTCGTCGTCCGTCAGGTCGCCGTCGAGCAGGGCGCACAGCTCCTGGTCGGCCGCCGCGCCGGTGGCTCGCGCCTGGGCGCGCAGGTGGAGCACCGGGAGGGTCGCGATGCCCTCGCGCAGGTCCGTGCCGGGGGTCTTGCCCGACTCGTGCGAGTCGCTCGCGATGTCCAGGACGTCGTCGGCGAGCTGGAACGCGATGCCCAGGCGCTCCCCGTACTGGGTCAGCACGTTGATGACGCGCTCGTCGGCGCCCGACAGCATCGCGCCCAGCCGGCCCGCGACGGCGACCAGCGAGCCGGTCTTGCCGGCGAGGACGTCGAGGTAGTGATCGATCGGGTCGCGGCCGTCGCGCGGTCCGGCGGTCTCCAGGATCTGGCCGGTCACCAGGCGTTCGAACGCCTCGGCCTGGATACGGACCGCCTCCGGGCCCAGGTCGGCCAGGATGTGCGAGGCGCGGGCGAAGAGGAAGTCGCCGGTCAGGACGGCCAGCGAGTTACCCCAGCGGTTGTTGGCGCTTTCCACGCCGCGTCGTACGTCGGCCTCGTCCATCACGTCGTCGTGGTAGAGCGTCGCCAGGTGGGTCAGTTCGACGACGACGGCCGACGGGACGACACCCGGCGCGTTCGGGTCCCCGAACTGCGCGGCCAGCAGCACCAGGAGCGGCCGGAACCGCTTGCCGCCGGCGCGCACCAGGTGTTGGGCGGCCTCCGTGATGAACGGGACGTCGCTCTTGGTAGCCGCCAGCAGGCCCTCCTCGACGGCGGCCAACCCGGCTTGGGTATCGGCTTCCAGAGCCTGGTCCCGCACGGTCAGCCCAAGGGGCCCGACGACGGTCACGAGAGGTACTCCTGTCTGCCTACGATCGCGTGGAATGTCGATGTGTCGCTGTCTCCACCACGAGGAAGCGTATCCGGTCGCGTATCGATCACCGTGAGCGCCTTCCCGGCCGAGGCTCGCCCCGAAGCGCCCGTCGCTCCGCGCCGACCAGTCACGTCGGCCGCCGGGTGCGTCCGTGTATGCCCTGGTCCGCGCGTGGGCGTCGGCACGACGGGCGGGTTTCCGGCGGGTGACGCCCACTCCGCCGGCCCCCTCCCGTCCACGCGGCCGGCCCCGCCGTCAGGCCGGCCGGGCCGTACGCCGACCGGCTCGGCACGGGGCGGCCGGGCACGCGCGCGGCCCCGTAACCGGAAGGCGCCGGAGAGGCGGCCGGCCCGGCCCTCGTGACACGTACGCCCTGCACATCCCGTACGTCCCGTGCGTCGCGCGCACCCCGTAGGTCCCCGCGCATCCCCTCCCCCTCGTACGCACCGTGTGTGCTGGGCGCCTTCCCGACAGCGCGCACGCCAACCCCCGCCCATACCCCTCCCTCGCGAGCTCGCGACGGCCGCGTCCCCCAACACCCCTCCCGGACGGCCCCGCCACCCACCCGTACGACCGCCCCGCGTCGGCCGCCGCCCGGGGCGCCACCAGTCACCAGCGCCACCCCAAGCTCACCCGCACCACGGCTGCCCCCGCGTCACCGGACCGAGGGACGCGGCAGCGACCTACCCGGACCACCGGGGCCTCACTCCGGGGGTGGGATGACCCGCCACCCCACCCCCGGAGAGGAGACCGCACGACCGACCACCCCACCCGCGCCCCCGACACCGCGTCGGCGAGGTCCGGCGCCGACGCCACGGGCACCGCCCCCGGCGTCCGGGCTCCCCCGCCCCTCCGACCATCCGGTTCGCTGTCCGCAGGGCACGCGGGGGAGGGCGGAGCTCGCCGGCAGCCGCCGTGACGCGCGGCCCGCGACCGTTTCTCCCGCTGGTCGTCGACGGGGTGTGGAACCCCTTCGCGGCCGACGGCTGCCCCGAGGGCTGTCGCGAGCGCGCGTTCTTTCCGGGCGGGGAGCCGCCGGTACGCCGGGGCGCGGCGCACCGGCCCCGGCTCGCGGAGCCGGGGCCGGTGTACGAGCTGGCCTGGGCGACGGGTTGGGAGAACGAGGCGAACACCCCCCTCACACCCGCGCCGGCCCGCCGCGCCCGCTTCCCACCCGCATCGTTCGCCCCCGCGCGAAAGGTGCCCGCCATCGACGCGTTCGCCGGCGCCCGCCCCGCCGCCTGGCTGGACGACGCGCACCCGCCCGAGGCGTTGGGCCTGGGCGCGGTCCCGGCGCGCGCCGACGTCGCTGGCCACCACGGGCCCCGCGCGCGGCCTGGCCAGGGAGTTGGTCGACCAACTGCCGGCCTGGCGGACCGCCCGTGGGCCAGGGCCCCTCGTCGAGAGCCCGCCGCGCGTGTCCCGGAATCCGGGGCCCATATTCCGAAATACGACGTGAGAACACCGATATGGCGAACCACATGTCCGCTATACGGACAGATCCTCGTACGGGAACGCCCCTCCGAGCCCCCTCAACCCGCGTGCCCACGACGTAGTCTGTCGCCTGCCAGCTTGCAGACGAGGAGAAGGCGAGGCAGTACCCATGCCCCAGCACAGCCCGCTCGACCTGGCCGAAGGCGACCCCTTCGGTCCGCACAACCTGCCGTACGGCGTCTTCACCACCTCCGACGAGCCGCAGCGGCGGCGTATCGGTGTCCGGTACGGCGCGTACGTCCTGGATGTGCCCGCGCTGGCCGAGGCGACCGGTTCCGCCCACGCCGCCGTGCTCTCCGCCGGCACCCTCAACCCGCTGCTCGCCGCCGGTCGCGCCGTCTGGACGGCCGTCCGCGCGGAGCTGGTCGGCGCGCTCACCGACCCGGCGTCGCGCGCCACCGTCGAGCCGCTGCTGCTCCCGCTGGCCGACGTCGCGCTCCACCTTCCGTACGAGGTGGCCGACTACGTCGACTTCTACGCCAGCGAGCACCACGCCAGCAACGTCGGCCAGATCTTCCGGCCCCACACCGAGCCGCTCACCCCCAACTGGAAGCACCTGCCGATCGGTTACCACGGCCGCGCCGGCACCATCGTGGTCAGCGGCACGCCGGTCGTGCGGCCCTCGGGACAGCGCAAGGCGCCCGCCGACGAGGCCCCCACCTTCGGACCCTCGCGACGGCTGGACATCGAGGCCGAGGTGGGCTTCGTCGTCGGCACCCCGTCCACGCTGGGCGAACCGGTGCCGCTGGACTCCTTCGCCGACCACGTCTTCGGCGTCACGCTGCTCAACGACTGGTCGGCGCGCGACATCCAGGCGTGGGAGTACGTGCCGCTCGGCCCCTTCCTCGGCAAGTCCTTCGCCACCTCCGTCTCGGCCTGGGTGACCCCGCTGGACGCGCTCGCGCACGCCCGCACGGCGCCGCCGCGGCGGGACGTTCCGCTGCAGCCGTACCTGGACGACTCGGCCGCCGCGGAGCCGGGCGGATTCGACATCCACATAGAGGTCGCGCTCAACGGGCACGTCATCGCGCACCCGCCGTTCTCGGCCATGTACTGGACGGCGGCGCAGCAGCTCGCGCACATGACGGTCAACGGCGCCAGCCTGCGCACCGGTGACCTGTTCGCGTCCGGCACCGTCAGCGGCCCCGAGGCCGGGGAGCGCGGCAGCCTGCTCGAACTGACCTGGTCCGGCCGCGACCCGTTGAAACTGCCCACGGGCGAGCGGGCGTTCCTGGAGGACGGCGACGAGGTGACGCTCACGGCCTGGGCGCCCGGCGCCGACGGCGTACGCGTCGGACTGGGCGAGGTCACCGGCCGCGTCACCGGCCGCTAGCCACGCCCCGCCGGCCGCTGAGCCCACCTCACCGGCCGGCCGGGCCGCCGGCGGCGGTCACCGCCGCCGCGCCACCCCGGGCCCGTCGACCCCGACGCCCCCACGGGCACGGCTCCCCCACCCGGCACGAACCCGCGCGACCCGACACAACCCAAGCCCGCCGCGGGCCCGCCCGGCCCCGCCCTCCCCAACTGCTACGTTGTCAGGCTCCTGACCAAAAACAGCGGCCGGCCCGGAGTGCGGGGCGGTCGAAACGGATGGAGAAGCGCGTGCGCAAGGCAGCCACGATCGCTGGCGCGTCGGTCCTCGCCGCCCTGCTCGTCACGGGGTGCGGCAGCGACAGCGACGGGGGCAAGGACGGCGACAAGGCGAAGCAGCCACCCACGGGGGCCGAGCGGAAGCCGAGCGACGCCCCCGCCGACGGGGACGGGACCAGCGCGAAGGTCGAGGGGACGTACCTGAGCAAGGACACCGGCGGCGGCCAGCGCATCGTCCTCGGGGTCAAGGACAAGACCGCGTTCCTGGCCGGCCCGCACACCTGCACCGGCGCCTACCAGCAGAACACGCTGATGCTCAAGTGCCCCGACGGCAACACCGACCGCACCATGGGCAAGGTCACCCCGAACGCCGACGGCAGCCTGACCGTCGACTGGGACGCCCTCTCCGAGGACGACGTCCTCTTCCCGGCCAAGGCCGGCGACACCACCATCCCGACCCCCTCCGGCCTCCCGGACCTCGGCGGCGAGTTGGACGACCTGAAGAACACCGGCGGCCTCGGCGGCTGACCCGCCGCCCACACACCGGCCGGGCCGGGCGCCCCGCGCCCCCGACCTGGCCGGCCCCCGTACCGCGCCCCGTACAACGCCCTGGGCCCGGCCCCTCGATGTGAGGGACCGGGCCCAAGCCGTACGCCGTGTGGTCGGCGTCCTGACGGGTCCGCCGCCCGCCCGCTCCCCGTCGCTTCCCGCCCGGGGTGCGGGCCGGTGGCGGCTAGCGCACGAAGACGCCGGCGTCACCCGCCAGTTCCAGGAAGTACTGCGGAGCGATGCCCAGCACCAGCGTCACCACGACACCGATCGCGATGGCCGACGAGGTCAGCACGCTGGGCACGGCGACGGTGGGGCCGTCCGCGCGCGGCTCGCTGAAGAACATCAGCACGATGACGCGGATGTAGAAGAACGCGGCGATCGCCGACGAGATGACGCCGACCACCACCAGAGCGCCCGCGCCACCCTCGGCCGCCGCCTTGAAGACCGCGAACTTGCCGGCGAAACCGGAGGTCAGCGGAATGCCGGCGAAGGCCAGCAGGAAGACCGCGAAGACCGCGCCGACCAGCGGCGAACGCCGCCCGAGACCGGCCCACTTCGACAGGTGCGTCGCCTCGCCGCCGGCGTCGCGCACCAGCGTGACCACCGCGAACGCGCCCAGCGTCACGAAGGAGTACGTCGCCAGGTAGAAGAGGACGGAGGAGACGCCCTGTTCGTTGGTGGCGATGACACCGGCCAGGATGAAGCCCGCGTGGGCGATCGAGGAGTACGCCAACAGCCGCTTCACGTCGGTCTGGGTGACCGCGACGATCGCGCCGGCCAGCATCGTGACGATCGCGACGCCCCACATCACCGGCCGCCAGTCCCAGCGCAGCCCCGGCAGCACCACGTACAGCAGGCGCAGCAGCGCGCCGAACGCGGCGACCTTGGTGGCCGCCGCCATGAAGCCGGTGACCGGGGTCGGCGCGCCCTGGTAGACGTCGGGGGTCCACATGTGGAACGGCACCGCGCCGATCTTGAACAGCAGGCCCATCAGCACCATGGCGCCGCCGATCAGCAGCAGCGCGTCGTTGCCCATCGTCTGCGCGAGGGCCGGGGTGATGTCGGCGACCTCGCCGTCCACCACGTCGGCGATCCGGCCGTAGGTGACCGAGCCCGCGTACCCGTACAGCAGGGCGATGCCGAACAGGAAGAAGGCCGAGGAGAACGCCCCGAGGAGGAAGTACTTGACCGCCGCCTCCTGGGACATCAGCCGCTGGCGGCGGGCGAGCGCGCACAGCACGTACAGCGGCAGCGAGAACACCTCAAGCGCGATGAACAACGTCAGCAGGTCGTTCGCCGAGGTGAAGACCAGCATGCCGCCGACGGCGAACAGCAGCAGCGGGAAGACCTCGGTGGTGGTGAAGCCGGCTTTCGTGGCCGCTTTCTCCGCGTCCCCGCCGGGCACGGCGGCGGCCTGGGCGGCGAAGGAGTCCACCCGGTTGCCGTGGGCCACCGGATCGAGCCGGCGTTCGGCGAAGGTGAAGACCGCGACCAGCGAGACCAGCAGGATGGTGCCCTGGAGGAAGAGCGCCGGCCCGTCCACCGCGATGGCGCCCTCGGCCGCGACCCGCGCCTTGCTCGTGCCGTAGTCGCCGACGGCGAGACCGATGACGGCCGCGAAGGCGGCGGCGATGCCGATGACGCTGGTGAACACCTGCACGCCGTAACGCGCCTTGCGGGGCACCAGCGCCTCGATGAGCACGCCCACGACGGCCGCGCCGATGATGATCAGCGTCGGCGAGAGCTGGCCGTACTCGATATCGGGCGCCTTGAACTTGTCCGGCGACTCGGCCGCCATGGTCCACAGGCTGTGGACCGCTACGGGATCTGCCACGGCGCTCACTTCGCGGCCTCCACATCTCGTACGGGCACGTCGGGCTTGGGGTCCTGTTTGTCGACCACGGACAGCGTGTGGCCGACGGCCGGGTCGATCATCTCGGTGACCGGCTTGGGATAGACGCCGAGGAAGACCAGCAGCGCGATGAGCGGGACCACCACGGTCAGCTCGCGCGCCCGCAGGTCGGGCATGTTCTCCACGCCCGCCTTGACCGGCCCCGTCATCGTGCGCTGGTAGAGGACCAGCACGTACAGCGCGGCGAGCACGATGCCGACGGTGGCGACGATACCGATCGCCGGGTAGCGGCTGAACGTGCCGACCAGCACCAGGAACTCGCTGACGAACGGCGCGAGTCCGGGCAGCGACAGCGTGGCCAGCCCGCCGATCAGGAACGTGCCCGCGAGCACCGGGGCCACCTTCTGTACGCCGCCGTAGTCGGCGATCAGCCGCGAGCCGCGCCGGCTGATCAGGAATCCGGCGACCAGCATCAGGGCGGCCGTGGAGATGCCGTGGTTGACCATGTACAGCGTCGCGCCGCTCTGGCCCTGGCTGGTCATCGCGAAGATACCCAGGACGATGAAGCCGAAGTGGGAGATCGACGCGTACGCCACCAGGCGCTTGATGTCGCGCTGGCCGACCGCGAGCAGCGCCCCGTAGATGATGCTGATCACGGCGAGCACCAGGATCACCGGGGTGGCCCACTTGCTGGCCTCCGGGAAGAGGTGCAGGCAGTAGCGGAGCATCGCGAAGGTGCCGACCTTGTCGACCACGGCGGTGATCAGCACGGCCACCGGCGCGGTGGACTCGCCCATCGCGTTCGGCAGCCAGGTGTGCAGCGGCCACAGCGGCGCCTTCACGGCGAAGGCGAAGAAGAAGCCGAGGAACAGCAGCCGTTCGGTGTTGGTCGAGATGGACAGCTCGCCGCTCGCCCTGGCCTGTGCGATCTCCTGGAGCGAGAAGGTGCCGCTGCCCAGGTCGTCGGCGGTGACCGCGTACAGCCCGATGACGGCGGCCAGCATGATCAGACCACCGGCCAGGTTGTAGAGGAGGAACTTGACCGCCGCGTAGCTGCGCTGGGTCGAGGTCTCCTGCTCGCCGTGCGGGCCGGCCCGGTCCCCGAAGCCGCCGATCAGGAAGTACATCGGGATCAGCATGGCTTCGAAGAAGACGTAGAACAGGAAGACGTCGGTGGCCTCGAAGGAGAGGATCACCATCGCCTCGACCATCAGGATCAGCGCGAAGAAGCCCTGGGTGGGGCGCCACCGGCCACGGCTGACGGACGGTCCGGCCGCCTCGCCCGCCGCGCCGGTCGGCGGGTCGGCGTCGTGCCAGCCGGCGAGCACCACGAACGGGACGAGCAGCGCGGTCAGTCCGACCAGCACCACCCCGATGCCGTCCACGCCCAGTTCGTACCGCACGCCGAAGTCCGCGATCCACGCGTGCGACTCGGTGAGCTGGTACGGGTCGGCGCTGTCGGGGTCGAAGCGCACCAGCGTGGCCGCCGCCAGGCCGAGGGTGACCAGCGAGAACAGCAGGGCCACCCACTTGGCGGCGGTGCGCTGGGCGGCCGGGACGGCGGCGACGGCGACGGCGCCGACAGCGGGCGCCACGGCCGTGGCCGTCAACAGGGGAAATGACATCTCAGACCGCCCTCATCAGCAGGGTCGCGGCGATCAGGACCGCCGCACCGCCGAACATCGAGACCGCGTAACTGCGCGCGTAGCCGTTCTGCAGCCGCCGCAGCCGCCCGGACAGTCCGCCCACCGAGGCCGCGGTGCCGTTGACGACGCCGTCCACCAGCTTGTGGTCGACGTAGACCAGGCTGCGGGTCAGGTGCTCGCCGCCACGGACCAGGACGACGTGGTTGAAGTCGTCCTGGAGCAGGTCACGGCGGGCCGCCCGGGTGAGCAGCGAGCCGCGCGGGGCGACCACCGGGACCGGCTTGCGGCCGTACTGCGCCCAGGCCAGCGCGACGCCGACGACGAGGACGACGACCGTGGAGAGCGTGACGGTGGTCGCGCTCAGCGGGGAGTCGCCGTGGTCGTGCCCGGTGACCGGCTCCAGCCAGTGCACGAACCGGTCACCGACGCTGAACAGGCCGCCCGCGAAGACCGACCCGAAGGCCAGCACGATCATCGGGATGGTCATCGACTTCGGCGACTCGTGCGGGTGCGGCTCGGCGTGCTCGCCACGGCTCTCGGCGGCGGGCTCGGCGCTGGGCGCCTCCGGCGAACGGGTCGCCGCCCTGCGCCAGCGCTCCTCGCCGAAGAAGGTCAGCAGCATCACGCGGGTCATGTAGTACGCGGTGATGGCCGCGCCCAACAGGGCCGTGCCGCCCAGGATCCAGCCCTCGACGCCGCCCTTGGCGAACGCCGCCTCGATGATCTTGTCCTTGGAGAAGAAGCCGGACAGGCCGGGGAAGCCGATGATCGCCAGGTAGCCGAGGCCGAAGGTGACGAAGGTGATCGGCATGTACTTCCGCAGGCCGCCGTACTTGCGCATGTCCACCTCGTCGTTCATCCCGTGCATCACGGAACCCGCGCCGAGGAAGAGGCCGGCCTTGAAGAAGCCGTGCGTGACCAGGTGCATGATCGCGAAGACGTAGCCGATCGGGCCGAGGCCGGCGGCCAGGATCATGTAGCCGATCTGCGACATCGTCGAGCCGGCCAGGGCCTTCTTGATGTCGTCCTTGGCGCAACCGACGATCGCACCGAAGATCAGCGTGACCGCGCCGACCGTCACCACGGCGGTCTGCGCGTCCGGGGCCGCGTTGAAGATCGCGCCAGAGCGGGTGATCAGGTAGACGCCGGCGGTGACCATGGTCGCGGCGTGGATCAGGGCCGAGACCGGGGTCGGGCCCTCCATCGCGTCGCCCAGCCAGGACTGGAGCGGCACCTGGGCCGACTTGCCGCAGGCCGCGAGCAGCAGCATCAGCCCGATCGCGGTCAGCTTGCCCTCGCCGGCCTCACCGCTCGCCGCCAGGACGGGCCCGAACGCGAAGGTCCCGAACGTGGTGAACATCAGCATGATCGCGATCGAGAGGCCGACGTCGCCGACCCGGTTGACCAGGAACGCCTTCTTGGCCGCCGTCGCCGCGCTCGGCTTGTGCTGCCAGAAGCCGATCAGCAGGTACGAGGCGAGGCCGACGCCCTCCCAACCGACGTACAGCAGAAGGTAGTTGTCGGCGATGACCAGCAGCAGCATCGCCGCCAGGAAGAGGTTCAGGTAGCCGAAGAAGCGCCGCCGCCGCTCGTCGTGCTCCATGTAGCCGATCGAGTAGAGGTGGATCAGCGTGCCCACCCCCGTGATCAGCAACACGAAGGTCATCGACAACTGGTCGAGCTGGAAGGCGACGTCCGCCTGGAAGCCGCTGACCGGAATCCAGCTGAACAGGTGCTGGTGCATGGCGCGGTGGTGCTCGTCCTCGCCCAGCATGTCGAGGAAGAGCAGCACGCCGATCGCGAACGAGGCGGCGGAGAGCAGCGTGCCCAGCCAGTGCCCGACGCGATCCAGCCGCCGGCCGCCGCACAGCAGCACGGCCGCGCCGAACAGGGGCGCCGCGACGAGCCATCCGATGAGGTTTTCCACTGTCGCTACCCCTTACAGCTTCATCAGGCTGGCGTCGTCGACCGAGGCCGAGTGGCGGAAGCGGAAGATCGACACGATGATCGCGAGGCCGATGACGACCTCGGCCGCGGCGACGACCATCGTGAAGAAGGCCATGATCTGTCCGTCGAGGTTGCCGTGCATCCGCGAGAAGGTGACGAACGCCAGGTTGCAGGCGTTCAGCATCAGCTCGATGCACATGAACACGACGATGGCGTTCCGCCGCAGCAGCACTCCCGCCGCGCCGATGGTGAACAGCAGGGCGGCCAGGTAGAGGTAGTTGACCGGGTTCACTTGACCTCCTCCTCGGCCCGTGGCCCGCCCGCGTCGCGGACGGCCTTCCCGTTGCGGGCCGACGGGGCGCGCTGCCCGGTGGGGCCGCCCTCCGCGTCGCCGCCGCGCTCCAGCCACTCCTCCGAGCGCTGCTCCAGCGCGGCCAGCTCGGCCAGTGAGGTGCTGGAGACGTCCCGGATCTGGCCGCGTCCGCGCAGCGTCGCGTTGACGGTCTTCTCGGAGATGCTGCCGTCGGGCAGCAGGCCGGGGATGTCCACCGCGTTGTGCCGGGCGTAGACGCCGGGCGCGGGCAGCGGCGGGAGCTGCTCGCCGGCGCGGACGCGGTGCAGCGCGCGCTCGCGCTGGGTCTGGGCGCGCTCGGTGCGCTCGCGGTGGGTGAGCACCATCGCGCCGACGGCGGCGGTGATCAGCAGGGCGCCGGTGATCTCGAACGCGAAGACGTACTTGGTGAAGATGAGCTCCGCCAGGCCCTCGACGTTGCCGCCGGCGTTGGCCTCGCCCAGACCCTGCGAGGTCTTCAGCGAGGCGTTGCCGATGCCGGCGACCAGCAGGATGCCGAAGCCGAGGCCGGAGGCGACGGCCAACCAGCGCTGGCCCTTGATCGTCTCCTTGACCGAGTCGGCGGCGGTGACGCCGACCAGCATCACGACGAACAGGAAGAGCATCATGATCGCGCCGGTGTAGACGACGATCTGGACGACGCCCAGGAAGTAGGCGCCGTTGGCGAGGTAGAACACCGCCAGAATGATCATGGTGCCGGCCAGCGAGAGGGCGGAGTGCACCGCCTTCTTCATCAGGATGGTGGCCAGCGCGCCGATCACGGCGACGGTGCCGAGGACCCAGAACTGGACGGCCTCGCCGGTGGAGGTGGTGGAGGCCGCCGCGGCCAGTGCGCTCACGCCGGGACCCCCCTGTCCTGCCCGCTCGTGCCGCTACGGGCCGCGTCGACGTCGGCGTCGGGGGTGCCCGGCTCCGCGTCCCGCGCCCGCTCGCCCTTGCTGACGGCGACCTGGCGCACGGTGCCGGGCGCGGCCTCGGTGACCAGGCCCCGGTAGTAGTCCTGCTCGTCGGTGCCGGGGAAGATCGAGTGCGGGGAGTCGACCATGCCCTCCTGGAGGCCGGCGAGCAGCTCCTCCTTGGTGTAGATGAGCGACTCGCGTGAGCTGTCGGCCAGTTCGTACTCGTTCGTCATGGTCAGCGCCCGGGTCGGGCACGCCTCGACGCACAGGCCGCACAGGATGCAGCGCAGGTAGTTGATCTGGTACACCCGGCCGTACCGCTCGCCCGGGGAGTAGCGCTCCTCCTCGGTGTTGTCCGCGCCCTCCACGTAGATCGCGTCGGCCGGGCAGGCCCAGGCGCACAGCTCGCAGCCGATGCACTTCTCCAGCCCGTCCGGGTGTCGGTTGAGCTGGTGGCGGCCGTGGAAACGGGGCGCGGTGGGTTTCTTCTCCTCCGGGTACTGCTCGGTCAGCCGCTTCTTGAACATGGCCTTGAAGGTCACGCCGAAGCCGGCGACGGGGTTCTGGAAGTCAGACACGGTCGGCCTCCTTCGCTGCCGGGGGTACGGGGGTCGCCCCCCGAAAGACACCAGCCTGGAAGTCAGACACGGTCGGCCTCCTTCGCTGCCGGGGGTACGGGGGTCGCCCCCCGGAAGACACGAGCCTGGACGTCAGACACCGCCCGTCTCCTTTCCGTCACTGACAGTGTCGCCCCCGCCACTGACAATGAGCTCGCGCTCCTGGCGCGGCCGGCGTCGTGGCACGGGCGGCGGGGTCTGTCCCGGCAGCGGCGGCACGGGGAAGCCGCCCGCCATCGGGTCGAAGGCCGGTTCGGGGGCCGCCGCGGCCTCGGCCTCGGCCAGCTTGTCCGCGCGGTCGCGGTACATGTCCCAGACGAACGAGAGCAGCAGCAGCGCGAGGACGGCGCCGCCGACGTAGAGCACGATGTCCTGGAAGTCGTAGTCCTCGTTGCGCAGCGCCCGCACCGTGGCGACCAGCATCAGCCAGACCATGGAGACCGGGATGAGCACCTTCCAGCCCAGCTTCATGAACTGGTCGTAGCGCACCCGGGGCAGCGTGGCGCGCAGCCAGACGAAGCCGAACAGCAGCACCAGCAGCTTGCCGACGAACCAGAGCATCGGCCACCAGCCGTGGTTGGCACCCTCCCAGACGGTGCTGACCGGGTACGGGGCCCGCCAGCCGCCGAGGAAGAGGGTGACCGCGACGGCCGAGACGGTGACCATGTTGATGTACTCGGCGAGCATGAACATCGCGAACTTGATCGACGAGTACTCGGTGTTGAAGCCGCCGACCAGGTCGCCCTCGGACTCGGGCATGTCGAACGGGGCGCGGTTGGTCTCGCCGACCATCGCGATCAGGTAGATGATGAAGGAGACCGGCAGCAGGATGGCGTACCAACGGTCCTGCTGGGCCTCGACGATGGCCGAGGTGGACATCGAGCCCGAGTGCAGGAAGACCGCCGCGAAGGCCAGGCCCATCGCGATCTCGTAGCTGATCATCTGCGCGCACGAGCGCAGGCCGCCGAGCAGCGGGTAGGTCGAGCCGGAGGACCAGCCGGCCAGCACGATGCCGTAGATGCCGACCGAGGCCGTGGCCAGGATGTAGAGGACGGCGATCGGCAGGTCGGTGAGCTGCATCGTGGTGCGCTCGCCGAAGATGGAGATCTCGTTGCCCGCCGGTCCGAACGGGATGACGGCGATGGCCATGAACGCCGGGATCGCGGCGATGATCGGCGCGAGCAGGTACACCGCCTTGTCCGCCCGCTTGACGATCACGTCTTCCTTGAGCATCAGCTTCACGCCGTCCGCGAGGGACTGCAGCATGCCCCAGGGGCCGTTGCGGTTGGGGCCGATGCGCAGCTGCATCCAGGCCACGACCTTGCGCTCCATGACGATGGAGATCAGCACGGTCACCATGAGGAACGCGATGCAGAAGACGGCCTTGAGGAGCACCAGCCACCACGGGTCGTGGCCGAACATCGACAGGTCCTCTGCCGCCAGGTGGTGCAGATCGGTCGGTTGGCCAGCGACGATGCCGGTCATCCCGTCACCTCCGTGCCGAGCTCAGGGGCGACCGCGGCGGGAGCGGCGATCGTGACCAACTCACCGGTGTGGGCGCCCAGGTCACGCTGGGCACCGCCGCCGACCGAGTTCAGCGGCAGCCACACCACCCGGTCGGGCATCTCGGTGACCGCCAGCGGCAACGTCACCGTGCCGGCCGGGCCGCGCACCTGGAGCGGCTGGCCGTCGGTCACACCGGCCTCGGCGGCCGTGGCGGCCGACAGGCGGGCCACGGCGGCGTGCCGGGTGCCGGCCAGCGCGTCGTCACCGTCCTGGAGCCGGCCCTGGTCGAGCAGCAACCGGTGGCCGGCGAGCACCGCCTGGCCCGCCTCCGGGCGCGGCAGCGGCGCGCCAGCCTGGCCGGCTCGCGTGGGCGCGGCCACCACCGGCGCCGCCTCCCAGCCGCCGAGCCGGTCCAGTTCGCGGCGCGCGGCGCGTACGTCGGGCAGCGCGATCGGCGCGTCCAGCGCGTCGGCGAGCATGTGCAGCACCCGGCCGTCGGTCTGGACGTGGCGGCGGACCATCTGGTCCGGCTTGACGGCGGCCTCGAACGGGCGGGCCCGGCCCTCCCAGTTGAGGAAGGTGCCGCTCTTCTCGACGACGGCCGAGACCGGCAACACCACGTCCGCCCGCTCGGTGACCTCCGAGGGCCGCTGTTCCAGGCTGATCAGGAACGGCACCGCGTCCAGCGCGCGCAGGGCGCGGGCCGGGTCGGGCAGGTCGGCCACCTCGACGCCGCCGACCAGCAGCGCGCCCAGCTCACCGGCCTCGGCGGCCTCGATGATCTGGCCGGTGTCGCGCCCGTGGCCCGGCGGCAGTTCGCGCACCCGCCACAGCTCGGCGACCTCCTCGCGGGCGCTCGGGCTGGTGGCCGGGCGACCGCCGGGCAGCAAGCCGGGCAGCGCGCCGGCCTCGATGGCGCCGCGCTCACCGGCCCGGCGCGGAATCCACGTCAGGCTGGCGCCGGTGGCCGCCGCCAGGCGGACGGCGGCGGTCAGCGCGCCGGGCACGGTCGCCAGCCGCTCGCCGACCACGATCGCCGCGCCCTCGGCGCGCAGCGCGTCGGCCGCGCGCTGGCCGGTCTCGTCCAGGCCGACGCCGCCGGCGAGCGCGTCCAGCCACTCGGTCTCGGTGCCGGGCGCGGCGGGCAGCAGCGTGCCGCCCGCCTTGGTCAGCCCCCGGGTGGCGTACGGGGCCAGGCCGAAGGTGCGCTGGCCGTGCTTACGGTGCGCCTTGCGCAGTCGCAGGAAGACGCCGGGCGCCTCCTCCTCGGCCTCGAACCCGGCCAGCAGCACGGCCGGCGCCGCCTCCAGGGTGGCGTTGGTCAGCCCGCGTCCGTCCAGGTCACGCCCGCGACCGGCGACGTGCGCGAGGAGGAAGTCGGCCTCCTCGCCGCTGTGGGCCCGCGCGCGGAAGTCGATGTCGTTGGTGCCCAGGGCCACCCGCGCGAACTTGGCGTAGGCGTACGCGTCCTCGACGGTCAGCCGCCCACCGGTCAGCACGCCGGCCCGGCCCCGGGTACCGGTCAGGCCCCGGGCCGCGGCGGCCAGCGCCTCGGGCCAGCTCGCCGGCTCCAGTTCGCCGCTGTCGGGGTCGCGGACCAGCGGGGTGGTCAGCCGCTCGGGACGCTGCGCGTACCGGAAGGCGAACCGGCCCTTGTCGCAGATCCACTCCTCGTTGACCTCGGGGTCGTTGGCGGCCAGGCGCCGCATGACCTTGCCGCGCCGGTGGTCGGTGCGGGTGGCGCAGCCGCCGGCGCAGTGCTCGCACACGCTCGGCGAGGAGACCAGGTCGAAGGGGCGGGAGCGGAACCGGTACGCCGCCGAGGTCAGCGCGCCCACCGGGCAGATCTGGATGGTGTTGCCGGAGAAGTACGACTCGAAGGGGTCGTCCTCACCGGTGCCGACCTGCTGGAGCGCGCCCCGCTCCAGGAGTTCGATCATCGGGTCGCCGGCGATCTGGTTCGAGAAGCGGGTGCACCGCGCGCACAGCACGCAGCGCTCCCGGTCGAGCAGCACCTGGGTGGAGATCGGCACCGGCTTGGCGAAGGTGCGCTTCTGGCCCTCGAACCGGCTCTCCGCGTCCCCGGTGGACATGGCCTGGTTCTGGAGCGGGCACTCGCCGCCCTTGTCGCAGACCGGGCAGTCCAACGGGTGGTTGATCAGCAGGAGTTCCATCACCCCGCGCTGCGCCTTCTCGGCGACCGGCGAGCTGAGCTGCGACTTGACGACCATGCCGTCGGTGCAGGTGATGGTGCACGAGGCCATCGGCTTGCGCTGGCCCTCGACCTCCACGATGCACTGGCGGCAGGCGCCCGCCGGATCCAGGAGCGGGTGGTCGCAGAAGCGCGGGATCTCGATACCGAGGAGTTCGGCGGCCCGGATGACCAGGGTCCCCTTGGGGACGCTGATCTCGATGCCGTCGATGGTCAGGGAGACCAGGTCTTCGGGCGGCACCGCCGCGGCGCCGCCGGAGGAGGGGCCCGCGGCGGAACCACTGCTGGCTCCGGTGGTCGTGACGGTCACGCGTTCACCTCCAGGTGGGCGTTGGTGTGGTCGTCGGCCCAGACCGTGGACCTGGCCGGGTCGAAGGGGCAGCCCCGGCCGTCCAGGTGCCGCTCGTACTCCTCGCGGAAGTACGTGAGCGAGGAGAAGATGGGGCTGGCGGCGCCGTCGCCCAGGGCGCAGAAGGACTTGCCGTTGATGTTGTCGGCGATGTCCTGGAGCTTGTCGAGGTCCTCGGCGCGCCCCTTGCCAGCCTCGATGTCCCGCAGCAACTGGACGAGCCAGTAGGTGCCCTCACGGCAGGGGGTGCACTTGCCGCAGGACTCGTGGGCGTAGAACTCGGTCCACCGGGTGACGGCGCGCACCACGCAGGTGGTCTCGTCGAAGCACTGGAGGGCCTTGGTGCCGAGCATCGAGCCGGCGGCGCCCACACCCTCGTAGTCCAGGGGCACGTCCAGGTGCTCGTCGGTGAGCAGCGGGGTGGACGAGCCGCCCGGGGTCCAGAACTTCAGCCGGTGGCCGGGGCGGATGCCGCCGCTCATGTCCAGGAGCTGGCGCAGCGTGATGCCGAGCGGCGCCTCGTACTGGCCGGGGCGGGCGACGTGCCCCGAGAGCGAGTACAGCGTGAAGCCGGGCGACTTCTCGCTGCCCATCGACCTGAACCACTCCTTGCCCCGGTTCATGATGGCGGGAACGGAGGCGATGGACTCGACGTTGTTCACCACGGTGGGGCACGCGTACAGGCCCGCGACGGCCGGGAAGGGCGGCCTCAGCCGGGGTTGGCCGCGGCGTCCTTCGAGGGAGTCCAGCAGCGCGGTCTCCTCGCCGCAGATGTACGCGCCGGCGCCGGCGTGCACGGTGATGTCGAGGTCGAGCCCGCTGCCGAGGATGTCCCGCCCCAGGTAGCCGGCCTCGTACGCCTCGCGCACCGCCTCGTGGAGCCGGCGCAGCACGGGGACGACCTCACCGCGCAGGTAGATGAACGCGTGCTGGGAGCGGATGGCATGACAGGCGATGATCATGCCTTCGATGAGCGAGTGCGGGTTGGCGAAGAGGAGGGGGATGTCCTTGCAGGTGCCGGGCTCGGACTCGTCGGCGTTGACGACCAGGTAGTGCGGCTTGCCGTCGCCCTGCGGGATGAACTGCCACTTCATGCCGGTCGGGAAGCCGGCGCCGCCGCGACCGCGCAGCCCGGACTCCTTGACGTAGGCGATGACGTCGTCGGGCGGCATGGCCAGCGCCTTGCGCAGCCCCTCGTAGCCCTCGTGGCGCCGGTAGGTCTCCAGCGTCCAGGAGTCGGGCTGGTCCCAGAACTGGGAGAGGACCGGTGCGAGCAGCTTCTCCGGGCTGGTCGCGTCGCCGGCGTGCGGCTGGGCGGTGCCTTCGGGTTCCTCGGTGGACACGGTCATCACTCCCCCTCCTCGGCCGTGGGGCCGGCGGGATGGCTGGGGTCCGAGGCCGAGGTGGCCTGCGGCGCGTCGTGCGAGCTGGGGTGCGTGCGCGGCGGCTGCTGGCCGGGGCCGGGCGGGGTGGCGTCGCTGGGCTCGCTCTCCCCGCGTGGGGCGACGATGCGGCCCGGGGCCGTCTCGCCCTTGGCGAGCCGCAGGCCGACCAGCGAGGCGGGGCCGGCGCCACCACTGGCGGCGACCGCGCCGGGGCGCTCGTCGGGGAAGCCGGCCAGGATGCGGGCCGTCTCCTTGTACGTGCACAGCGGCGCGCCCCGGGTGGGCCGCACGGCCTGGCCGGCGCGCAGGTCGTCGACCAGGGCCTTGGCGCTCTCGACGGTCTGGCCGTCGAAGAACTCCCAGTTGACCATGACGACGGGGGCGAAGTCGCAGGCCGCGTTGCACTCGATGTGTTCGAGGGTGACCTTGCCGTCGGCGGTGGTCTCGTTGTTGCCGACGCCCAGGTGCTCCTGGAGCGCCTCGAAGATCGCGTCGCCGCCCAGGACGGCGCACAGCGTGTTGGTGCACACGCCGACCTGGTAGTCGCCGCTGGGCTTGCGGCGGTACATGGTGTAGAAGGTGGCGACCGCGGTGACCTCGGCGGTGGTCAGCTCCAGCACCTCGGCGCAGAAGCGCACGCCGGTGCGGCTGACGTGGCCTTCCTCGGACTGCACCAGGTGCAGCAGCGGCAGCAGCGCGGAGCGGCTGTCGGGGTAGCGGGCGATCACCTCCCGGGCGTCGGCCTCCAGCCGGGCCCGCACCTCGGCCGGGTAGTCGGGGGCCGGGAGCTGGGGCATGCCCAGCGCTACGTCGTGCGTGGCGCTCACCGGTCAACGCCTCCCATCACGGGGTCGAGGGACGCCACGGCGACGATGACGTCGGCGACCTGGCCGCCCTCGCACATCGCGGCCATGGCCTGCAGGTTGGTGAAGGAGGGGTCCCTGAAGTGGACCCGGAAGGGGCGGGTGCCGCCGTCGCTGACGGCGTGCACGCCCAGCTCGCCCTTGGGCGACTCGACGGCCGCGTACGCCTGGCCGGGCGGGACCCGGAAGCCCTCGGTGACCAGCTTGAAGTGATGGATCAGGGCCTCCATCGAGGTGCCCATGATCTTCTTGATGTGGTCGAGCGAGTTGCCCAGCCCGTCGGGGCCCATGGCGAGCTGCGCGGGCCAGGCGATCTTCTTGTCGCCGACCATGACCGGGCCCGGCTCCAGGCGGTCCAGGCACTGCTCGACGATGCGCAGCGACTGGTGCATCTCCTCGACCCGGATCAGGAAGCGGCCGTAGGCGTCGCAGGTGTCCACGGTGGGGACGTCGAACTCGTAGTTCTCGTACCCGCAGTACGGCTGCGTCTTGCGCAGGTCGTGCGGCAGGCCGGCCGAGCGCAGCACGGGTCCGGTGACGCCGAGCGCCATGCAGCCGGCCAGGTCCAGGTAGCCGACGTCGACGGTGCGGCCCTTGAAGACGGGGTTGCCGGAGGCGAGCTTGTCGTACTGCGGGAGGTTCTTGCGCAGGTTCCTGAGCAGCTCGCGCAGTTGCTCCACCGCGCCGGGCGGCAGGTCCTGGGCGAGGCCGCCGGGGCGGATGAACGCGTGGTTCATGCGCAGCCCGGTGATCAGCTCGTACGCGTCCAGGATCATCTCGCGGTCGCGGAAGCCGTAGACCATGACCGTGGTGGCGCCCAGCTCCATGCCGCCGGTGGCGATGCACACCAGGTGGGAGGAGAGCCGGTTGAGCTCCATCAGCAGGACCCGGATCACCGAGGCGCGGTCGGGGATCTGGTCCTCGATGCCGAGCAGCTTCTCGACCGCGAGGCAGTACGCCGTCTCGTTGTAGAACGAGGTCAGGTAGTCCATGCGGGTCACGAACGTGGTGCCCTGCGTCCACGTGCGGTACTCGAGGTTCTTCTCGATGCCGGTGTGCAGGTACCCGATGCCGCAGCGGGCCTCGGTGACCGTCTCGCCGTCGATCTCCAGGATCAGCCGCAACACCCCGTGTGTGGAGGGGTGTTGGGGTCCCATGTTGACGATGATGCGCTCGTCGTCGCTGCGGGCCGCCGCGGCGGCGACCTCGTCCCAGTCGCCTCCGGTGACCGTGTACACGGTGCCCTCGGTGGTCTCCCTGGGCGGCGACGAGGACGGCTCGTCCGTCTCCGGCCCTGCCGTGGGGTGCGCGTGCGAGGTGCTCATTAGCTGTACGACCTCCGCTGGTCGGGTGCCGGGATCTGGGCGCCCTTGTACTCGACGGGGATGCCACCGAGCGGGTAGTCCTTGCGCTGCGGGAAGCCCTGCCAGTCGTCAGGCATCATGATCCGCGTGAGGGCGGGGTGGCCATCGAAGATGAGCCCGAAGAAGTCGTAGACCTCGCGTTCGTGCCAGTCGTTGGTCGGATAGACGTCCACGATCGAGGGCACGTGGGGGTCGCGGTCGGGGGCGCTCACCTCCAGCCGGATCAGCCGGTTGTGGGTGAGCGAGCGCAGGTGGTAGACGGCGCGCAGCTCGCGGCCCCTGTCGTCGGGGAAGTGCACGCCGCTGACCCCGGTGCACAGCTCGAAGCGCAGCGCCGGATCGTCGCGCAGCGTGCGGGCCACGCGCGGCAGGTGCTCGCGGGCGATGTGGAACGTGAGCTCCCGGCGGTCCACGACGGTCTTCTCGATGGCGTTCTCGGGCAGCAACCCCTGCTCGTCGAGGGCGCCTTCGAGCTCGTCGGCGATCTCGTCGAAGACGCCGTAGCCCGCGGCGCCGTCCGGCCCGCCGTAGGGGCGGGTCGCGGCGCCCGGCAGGCGCACGGTGCGCACCAGGCCGCCGTAGCCCGTGGTGTCGCCGCCGCCCGCGGCGCCGAACATGCCGCGCCGGGTGCCGATGACCTCGCCGGCGTCGCCGCGCTGGCCGGGGAGGTTGTTGGCGTTCACGTCCTGGTCGGGGTTGACGCCGGTCGGCTGGTCCTGGTCGCTCACCGCAGCAGCCCCTTCATCTCGATCAGCGGCAGCGCGCCGAGGGCCGCTTCCTCCGCCTCGCGCGCGGCCTGCTCGCGGTTGACGCCGAGCTTGCCGCCCTGGATCTTCTGGTGGAGCTTGAGAATGGCGTCGAGCAGCATCTCGGGCCGGGGCGGGCAGCCGGGCAAGTAGATGTCGACCGGCACGATGTGGTCGACGCCCTGCACGATGGCGTAGTTGTTGAACATCCCGCCGGACGAGGCGCACACGCCCATGGAGATGACCCACTTGGGGTTCGGCATCTGGTCGTAGACCTGCCGCAGCACCGGCGCCATCTTCTGGCTGACCCGACCGGCGACGATCATCAGGTCGGCCTGGCGGGGCGAGCCGCGGAAGACCTCCATGCCGAAGCGGGCGAGGTCGTAGCGGCCGGCGCCGGTGGTCATCATCTCTATGGCACAGCACGCGAGGCCGAAGGTGGCCGGGAACATCGATGACTTACGGACCCAGCCCGCGGCGCTCTCGACGGTGGTGAGCAGGAACCCGCTCGGCAGCTTCTCTTCGATACCCATGGCGTTGTGGCTCCTCCCGCTTCCGTTAGTCCCATTCCAGGCCGCCGCGACGCCATACGTAGGCGTACGCGACGAAGACGGTGAGCACGAAGAGGAGCATCTCCACGAGCCCGAACAAGCCGAGCGCGTCGAACGTGACGGCCCAGGGATAAAGGAAGACGATCTCGATGTCGAAGACGATGAAGAGCATCGCCGTCAGGTAGTACTTGATCGGGAAACGCCCGCCACCGGCCGGCTGCGGGGTCGGCTCAATGCCGCACTCGTAGGCTTCGAGCTTCGCCCGGTTGTAGCGCTTGGGGCCGATGATCGTGGCCGCCACCACGGAGAAGATCGCAAAGCCTGCCCCGAGGGCTCCTAGTACGAGGATGGGCGCATAGGCGTTCACCGCTCCTCGCTCCTCTCAGTCGACGATGACTGCTGAAGCTCCCCCGTCGGGGGAGGGCTGCGTCGAGCACGCTCACTGCCCCAAAGATCGCGAACATGTGAGGCAGTTCACAAGCCCGATTCGCCTGCATCCTATGCCTGTCACCTTGTGATCTGCGACACGGGGTACAGCACCGAGTTTGTGATCTCCACCACCTGACGAACGATCATGAAGTCGGATGAGCGGTGATCTCTCCACGGGAAGCGGCCGAGTGATCACCAAAGGTGACATTCGGGGGTGTTACCGCTGGTCAAACGGTCAGCGCTCTATCAAGAGGTGCACCATGCATGCAAATTGGCCACCGTCAGCGCGGCCTGATATAGGAAGCGAGGCGCTTCAAGGGGCCCACGTCGAGCCGCCACCGCGCGGCGGTGATCGTCGGCTCGCGCCTCCGTTCACGAGGACCGTGGACGTGACGTGTGCCACATCGTCACTCGTTCGAGATCTCGATTACGCGGCGACCCTTGGCGTGGACCACTCGATGGTGATAGGCGCGGCCCATGCGCCGGTTGACCGCCAAAAGCCATGCGTAGGCGCATGATCGCGAAAATCGGACAGGGCGCGTCCGATCACTTACAAGATCAACTCGGCTGAAAAATGAACGTGTGCACGCCAATTGTGGCGAGCGCCACGTTTGTTGTGGGCAACCTGTGCCTCCTGATAGCCAGTGTTCTCATGTCCCAGACCGCTCACATACCCAGCCACCGGAAGCCTCGTCGCTCCGCCTCCTCGCGGGCACTTCGCGCAGGGGTGACCGGTGGCATCCTCACGCTCACCGTGGCCGGAACCGCCGTGTCGGCCACCGCCGCCGAGCCCGCCGCGGCCGAGACGACGCAGGAACTGCCCACGTTCTCCGCCGACCTGGCCCTGAACGCCCTGCAGTCGGCCGACGCCACCGAGCAGGCCGCGCACGGCTACCAGCTCCAGGACCAGCAGGAGCTGGCCGCGGGCAAGGCCAAGTCGGAGGCCAAGAAGGCCAAGACCGAGGCCGAGCGCAAGGCCAAGGAGGCGAAGGAGCGCGCCGAGCGCGCCGCCGCCAAGCGGGCCGCCGCCGCGGAGAAGGCCCGCGAGCAGCAGCGCGCGTCGCGCACCGCCGAGCGCACCACGCTCACCACCACCAGCGGCACGAGCGCGAACACGAGCGGCACGAGCGACAGCTCCACCACCTCGTCGTCCCACGCCCCCGCGTCCTCGCAGACCGAGGCCCCGTCCACCTCGACGGGCAGCGGCAACGCGGCCACGGTCATCAGCTTCCTCAAGGCCCAGGTCGGCAAGGCGTACGTGCCCGGCGCCATGGGCCCGTCCTCCTACGACTGCTCCGGCCTGACCAGCATGGCCTTCCGCCAGGTCAACGTGGACCTGCCGCGCGTCTCCCAGGACCAGTCCGTGACGGGCACCCAGGTCTCGCTCAGCAACCTCCAGCCCGGCGACATCCTCTACTGGGGCAGCGCCGGCAGCGCCTACCACGTCGCGGTCTACATCGGCGGCGGCCAGTTCATCGGCGCCCAGAACTCCAACACCGGCGTCGTCCAGCGCAGCATGAGCTACGACATGCCGACGGGCGCGGTACGGGTTCTCTGACCTGGTGTCGCCCGTACGGTTCGCCTACGCGGCGGGCGGTGGGGGTTCCTCCGGCTGATGTCCGGGGGCGCTTCCGCCTGTCGCGGCGGGCGGTTCGCCTACGCGGCGGGCGGCTCGGGGCTCCCTCCGGCTGAGGCCGGGGGCACATTGTCGCCCGCGCGACGGCTCGCCTCGCGGCGAAGCCCGTCCGACCGGCGTCGGAGTACGCGCTGCCGCCCGCGCGCGGCGGCGGGCCCGTACGGTGCGCTGGCCGCGCGGCGGGGTCGATGGTGCCCTCCGCACGCCGCGGGTGTGCCTGTGCGTGCCTTGTGGGGCGTACGAGGCGTGTGACGTCATACGAAGGGTCGTCAGCCCTCCCTATGGGGAGAGCGGCGGCCCTTCGGTGTTTCCTGGGCGGGGCGTCGCCTCCAGCCTGGGCGGGGAGGGGAGAGACGGACGGGGGAGCAGTCGAGTTCCTACGGCAAGAGCGGCAGAACACTCACCCATTCTCCGATTTCCTCGTGCAGAGGGTCAGTCTGGTCGAGCAGCGGGAGAATCTCCCGGAATGGCGTGACAAGATTCTTGACACGCCGCAACGCCAACATCTCCTGTCGCGTCGTGCGCTGCCAGTCACCCGCAGATTCCCTGATGCTGCTACTCGATGCGCCGATCGCCTCGGTCACTCGCCTCCACAACAACGACAGGTCACTGAGCGAGCCGTCGTCCACTCTTCCGAGCCGTGTGATCACATAAGCCCGCAGTGTCACCTCATTAGCCATCACAGCGTGCGGGTCACGCTTTTCCGGATGGTGACGCTGCCGGTCAATCACCAGCTCCCCTGCAGTCGCCCACTGCATTCTTTCGGTCGCTGAAAGCCTGTCGTCCTGCATGCCTCCAATGCATACATCCCGAAGACCTTCCCACGACGAGTAAGCGAGTTCTTCAGCAGGCACGCTCCGCAACACGACGCTCATCATGGATGGCGGCAGACTACGCACCTCGGCTTCATCGACCATCGTCGCTCTTTCCATCAGGGGAACACGATGCCAGCGCGTTCAAACGCGTCCTTAGCCAACTGGAGGCTCTCCGCAGAGGGCTTGTAGTGGCCACTGTTGTTGTTCAACTCAAGGCCGAAATACGTCCCCCCGCCTCCAGCGATATCCGCTTCGCCTGCGGCCTGCACGGGACGGCCCCCGGTAAGGACCGGATGCTTCAACTCCACCCCGTTGACGAGTTTCGGCATAATCACAAGGTCGCCTTGCTCGGTCACGGCCCACTTGATGGTGCCACTGTTGACTATATCGTCGAACCCGCTACCACCTACCGCTATCGGCTTGACACCGAACCGCTCGGCCTCGTCCAGTTCTGCCGCCAGCTCGTCTTTCATCTGGTTGTGGAAATACGGCGCCAGCCCCAGTGGGTCTATCCATGTGTGGGGGTTGTCCACGTAGGTGACGGGGTTCGGGGCTGGGGTCAGGCCCAGGGGGTCTGGGGACAGGTAGCGGGCTGTGCCGGGGTCGTAGTAGCGGAGGACGTTGTAGTGGAGGGCTGATTCGGGGTCGAAGTACTGGCCGGGGAAGCGGAGGGGGGTGTAGGCGGGGCTGGTGCGGGGCCAGGTGGTGGTGCCCCAGAGGGTGGTGCGGGACTGCCAGGCGGATTCGCCGGATTCGGCGACGAGTTCGGTGGGGGTGCCGACGAGGTCGGTGACGATGGCGAAGAAGCGGGTGTCTATGTCGTGCTGGGTGGTGGCATCGGTGATGCGTTCGGTCTGGGTTACCGGGATCAGGCCGGCGTGGTCCCAGGTGAGGTTGACCTGGGTCGGGGTGCCGGGGGTGGTCGTGGTCTGTTCGACGAGGGTGGCACCGTCGTAGGTGAAGTCCACCCGTTCGCTGACGGTTTCGCCGTCCGGTGCCAGGCGTTCCTTGGCGACGCGGCGGCCCAGGGGGTCGTAGGTGTAGCGCCAGCGGGTGCCGTCAGGGGTGGTGACGGCGGTCAGGCGGTCCTCGGCGTCCCACGCGTACCGCCAGGTGTCCGGTTTGCGGGAGAGGCGGGTGTGTTGGCGGAGGGTGACGCGGCCGGCGGCGTCGTGTTCGTAGCGGACGCGTCCGGCGCGGGTGACGCGGGTGCCGGTGTACGCGCGCTCGCCGCGCGTCTCGGGGGCCGCGTGGGTGTCGGGCCAGGCGGCGCTGGTCTGGTTGCCCGCCGCGTCGTAGGCGTATGTCTCCGTCCAGCCGTCCGCCCGCACGGCCGTCACCCGGCCCGTGGCGGTGAGGTCGAAGTGGCGGGTGCCGGTGAGCGAGTCGGCGATGGTGGTGAGGTGGCCGTCGGGACGGTAGGTGTAGCGGCGGTGACGGGTCGTCGCCCCCACGCGTCCGCTGCCGGCGACACCCACCCCGGGCTCAGGCCCGACACCGGCGGGCAGCCCGGGCCCGAGGCCGGAAACCCCCGCCCCGGACTCGCCCCCGCCCCTCCCCGGTGCGGCTCCAGCTCCGGTCTCACCCCCGCCCCGCGCGCCGGGTCCGCCACTACCGTCACCACCCACCCCGCGCTCGGGCCCGACACCACCGGGCAGCTCCGACCCGACACCGGAACCCCCTGCTCCGGACCCGGACCCGATGCCAGTGGGGTGCCCGACACCGGCGTCGGGCGCCGGGCCGACGCCGACGCCGCCCGCGCCCCCCACCCCGGGCTCGGGCCCGGCACCACCGGGCAGCCCGGACCCGACACCGGAACCCCCTGCTCCGGCCTCGGTCACCCGTCCCGCGCCCGCGCGCCCCGCGCGCCCCGCGCGCCCCGCGCCCGTCGTCAGGGACTGCTCCGTGAGGCGGCCGGTCGGGTCCCAGGTGTGGGTGAGGGTGAGGGCGGGGGTGGTGCGGGTCAGTTCGCGGCCCGTCGGGGCGTACGCGAAGTCCATCGTGCGGCCCGAGGCCGTGAGGCGGACGCGGTTGCCGGCCGGGTCGTGGGTGAAGGTGGAGCGGGCGCCGCTCGGGGTCGTGCGGCTGGTGCGGCGGCCGAGGGCGTCGAGGGTGTGGGTGAGGACGTGGCCGTCCACCGACTCGGCCTTGATCCGGCCCAGTCGGTCCCGCTGGTAGCGGACCGCGACGCTGGGCCCGGCGGCTGCGAGCAGCCGGCCGGCCGCGTCGTACTCGAACGTCGTGGTCGCGCCCTCGCCCGCGTCCTTGCGTATGACGCGGCCGAGTTCGTCGTGGTCCAGGCGCACGCTCTGGCCGAGGGCGTTGGTGCGGGCGACCAGGGCGCCGGTGGGGTCGTGCGCGTAGCGCGTGGTGCGGCCGTCGAAGTCGGTCTCGGCGGCGAGTCGGCCGGCCGGGTCGTAGGTGTAACTCCAGGTCAGGCCCTGTGGGTTGGTGACCTGGGTGAGGCGTAGCTGGTCGTCGTGGGCGAACGTGTGGCGCGCGCCGTCCGGGTCGGTGCGGGCGGCCAGCAGGTCGAAGTGGGTGTACTCGTACGTCGTGGTGCCGCCGGCCGCGTCCGTGTGGCTGACGCGGTTGCCCTCGCCGTCGTAGGTCCAGGTGCGGACCGCGCCGCCGGGGTCGGTGTGGCGGGCCAGGTGTCCTTCCACGGTCCAGCTCAGCTGGCTGGTGGCGCCCAGCGGGTCGGTGACGGCGGTGGGGCGGCCGAAGGCGTCGCGGGTGTAGCGGGTGGTGGCGCCGAGCGGGTCGGTGATCTCGACGGGCAGGCCCGCCGCGTCGCACCGTACGTGGGTGGTGGCGCCCAGCGCGTCGGTCACCGAGGTGAGGTGGCCCCGCTCGTCGTACGCGTACCGGGTGGTGTGGCCGGCGGGGTCGGTCTCGGCGGTGCGGTTCCCGCGCGCGTCGTAGGCGTGGTGCCAGGTGGCGCCGTCGGCCGCGGTGGTCGTCGTCGGCAGGCCGAGGTCGTTGTGGGTGAGGGTCGCCTCGCGGCCGTCGGGGCGCAGGACGGAGACGAGGTGGCCCGCCGTGTCGTAGCGCAGGCGGGTCACCCGGCCCAGGGCGTCGGTGTGGCTCAACGGGCGGTCGTACCGGTCGTGTTCCTGGCGGACGGTGTGGCCCAGCGGGTCGGTGGTGGCGACGATCTGGAGGGCGTCGTTGACCAGGTAGCGCGTGCGGTGACCGGTGCGCGTGGTGACGGTGGTGACGCGGTGGCCGGTGGTCTCGTCGCGGTCGTCGTAGTCGACGCGGATGGCGACGTGGCCCGCCTCGCCGCCCTCGGCGACGCAGCGGTGCTGGTTGTCGTAGGCGTAGTCGTAGCGGCTGCCGTTGGTGTCGGTCCAGGCGATGACGCGGCGCTCGTCGTCGTAGTCGAAGCGCAGCGGCCGGCCCGAGGAGTTGGTGACCTCGGTCAGGTCGCCGCCGTCGTAGCCGTAGCGCAGGAGTAACGCGTCGCTCCCGCCCACCCCGGCTCCCACCAGGTGCAGGGCGGTGACCCGGTCGCCCTCGGTGGTGATCCGCAGGTGGTAGCCGGCGCTGTGGACGATGTCGGTGGGGGCGCCGTCGGCGTCGTAGTCGAAGGTCAGGGTGTTGCCGTTGCGGTCGCTCAGCCACTCCAGGGGAGCCACGCCGTCGGCGCCGCCGGGGCCCGGGCCCGCGTAGTGGCGTACGTGGCCCAGCTGCGGGTCGGTGAGCGTGTAGTCGCCCTCGGGCGTGCGTTCCAGCGGCCAGCGCGGGCCGGTGCGCGGCAGGGTCGGCACGCCGGGGACCGGGTGCGGGTAGTCGAGGAGGAGGCCGTCCTCGCTGATCAGGACGACGCCCCGGGCGTCGATCTCCAGCCGCTGGTCGACCGTGCTCGACCAGGACGGGCCGAACCAGCGGCCCGCGCCGTAGCCGGACTCGACGCGCCGGGTGAAGGCGAGCGGCAGCGTGCCGGGCAGGCTCACGTCGGTCTGGGGCAGGAACATCCTGCCGGTGGCCAGGTCGATCGGGTCGGTGTGGTCGGTGGTGCGCTGCCCGTCGTGCTGGCGGTGGCCGTGCGGCCCGTCGCGGTCCAGGTCCCGCCGGGCGGCGCCCGGCGGCCCGTGCCGGCTGGCGCCGGCGCCGCGTCGGGTGCCGCTCGCGCCCGACTTCACCAGCCCGGCCCCCTTGGTCCCGGCCACTTCCGCGAAGAGCCGACCGACGCCCTCGTCGGGGTCCTTCTGGAAGTCCTGGTACATGCGCTCGGCCGTGCCCAGGGGGTCCCTGGCGGTCTGGGCGAGTCCGGTGGCGGTGCTGTTGAGGCCGGTGACGAACTCGTCGGGGTGCTGCTGGTTGTACGGGTCGAGGACGTTCAGGCCACGGCCGAAGGCGACGATGTTGGCCCCGCCCCGGACGACGCCGCTCATCCCGCGGGTGAGGGAGAGGTTGACGCCCCGCACTCCGCTGCGCACCTGGTCGCCGTACTCGGGCTTGGCCGGCGCGGCGGCGCGGGCCGCGCGGACCGCCGTACGGGCCGCTTCCGCCGCCCGGTCGCGCTGCCCGCGCGCCTCCGTGAGCTGCTCCTGGGCCGCCCGCCGGCCCGCCTCCCCCGGGTCGGTGAACGCGCCGGGCGGCGTCGGCGGCGTCGTCGAGCCGTCCCGGCGGGAGCCGGTGAGCCCGTAGACGGTGGCGTCGGCGTTGTACGCCGTGACCTTGGTGTTGTAGCTGGTCACCGCGTCCTTCGAGGCCCGCTCGGCCTCCTGGTGGACCAGCAGCGCCTCGCGGGCCTGCCCCTGGGCCCAGGCGACGGTGTCGGCGAAGTGGTCCAGGGCGGCGGCGGCCCGCTCGAAGGCGTCGGCGGCGGTGAACCACTTCCTGGGCTCGTACGTCATCCGCAACCGGAAGGTGCCGGCCGCCTCGCCCTGCCAGCCCGTGGACTGGAGCCCCTTGAGGCCGTTGCCGATCCGCTCGAACGCCGCCTGGAAGTCGCGCAGGTGGGAGACGGTGGAGGCGAGCTTGGACGGGTCGCCGAAGACCAGTTTCCTCGGGTCGTCGGTCTCGTCCAGCCGCATCTCGGCGACATCGGCGCCCAGGTCGTCCGCCCAGGACCGGGTGGACTCGCGGGTCCAGTCGGCCGCGCCGTCCATGCCGACCGCGTCCATCCCGTCGGCGACCGTGTTGCCGGCGTTCTCCACGCCCTTGCCGACGAGTTCGGTGCCCCGCTCGACGGCGTCCTCGACGACGTCGGGTACGAAGTCGCCCCACCCCATGTGCCGCTCCCCCTGGTCCCCGTTCCCCGCGCGGTCTCACGTCGCGGCCCTCCGTGGGCGCGCGGCGCGCGGCACCCTCGCCCCGTGGGCGCCGCTCCTACCGCTCCCGCGCCGTCAGCCTGGCCACCGAGCCCACCGACCTGTCCTCGTGCGGGCCCAGCGTCAACTCCCGCCAGCTCTTCTCCTCCACCTCCTCCTCGGTCAGGTGCGGGTTGCCCACCACCGCGTTCGCCGCGACCTTGAAGGTGCCCTCGACGTACCGGTCCTCCTCCCAGGTCATCCCGGCGGCGAGCCCCGCGCGCTGGGCGAGCTGGTCCGCGTCCGCCATCAGGCCCCGTACGCCCCAGTCCCACAGCTCGCAGAAGTCCTCGAAGTCGCGGGCGAGGCCGCCGTGCCCGGCCTCCATGCCGGTCAGCGACAGGTCGGCCAGGCCCGCGCCCTGGAGCGCGTCCGTGCGGGAGGCGATGTCGGAGAGTTCGGCGATGGCCGCGCCGATACCCGTGGTGATCGACTGGAGCGCCTCCTCGGTGAGCCTGAGGTTCCCCTCCCCCGGTACGCACACGTCCGCCGCGTCCGCCTCGCTCATCGCGCCTCCTCCGCTTCCCGAACGTGTGCCGGCTGGTCGTGTGCCGGCTGGTCCTGTGGTGCCTGGTCGCCTGACGGCTGGTCGCGTGGTGACCGGTCACGTCCCGGTGGCCGCGCGCGCTCCCGGTCCTCGGGTGGTGCGGCGTCCAGCGCCACCTCGTCGGGGACGACGCCGACCATCGGCGGCAGGAACATCGCCTGGTCGGGGTCGGCGACGTCGAGCGCGACCCCGCACGGCCCGTCCGCGTACCGGGGGATGACCGCGTCCAGCAGCCGGGCGCCGCGCATCGCCGCGTACTCCGTCTCCGACGTCGGCCGCTGCCCGCGCGCCAGCAGGAAGCGGGTCAGCGCGCCCTCGTCGGTGAAGGCGTGAATCCACCGGATGCCGCCGTACACCCCGGACAGCAGCCCGCCGCGCACCAGCGGGACCAGCACGAGCGCGCGCCGGAACTCGCCGAGCAGCGCCGCCGGATCGCCGTGGCCGGCCCGCGTGCGCGCGCACTCCTCCGTCAGCCCCACCAGGCCACCCCGTCCCGCCCTCGCCCCGCCGTGTGCGGTCCCGCCATGCGCCAGGGTCGGCGCCCCAGGTCGCTGTCGTCCGTCCCCGTGGCGCGCGGCGGCGTACCTCGTCGCCGCGACCGCGCACCGTACGCACCGTACGACACTCCGTCAGCACGTTCGATATGGGGCCGGCCAACGCGGCCTGAATCCGGCCGAGTCGCGGCGGTGGTGGCCGAGAGTCGCGGGGCGGGGCGGGTTCTGGTGGTGTCCGCGCCACCCGTTCGGGGGCGGCGGGGTGAGCGGCCGGTTCCGTGCTTGCGCGGGGGCGGCGGCGCGAGGAGCGTGGGGCGGCGCGCGTTCCACCGCTCCCCACGAGTCCCCTTCCGCTCAGGACGTTCCCGGAGGCATCGCCATGCGCTTGAGACCCACCGGCTCCGCCGCGTACCCGACCCTCGCCCCACCCACCGAGCGCCCCGCGCGCCCCGACCACCCCACGCGCTCCGGCCGCCCCGGCCGCGCCCGTCGGGCCGCCCGCGCGGTGGGCGTGGTGGCGGCCGGGCTGGTGCTCCTGGGAGCCGCCTGGCCCGCGTCGGTCGGCGCGGCGGGGCGGCCTGGCGGCGTGGCGGCGGAGCCGGACCCGGAGAGCTGCACGCGTACGGCGTTGCCGTCCGGAGGCGGGGACCACGTGGTGTGCGCGCGCGGCCTGCGCCCCTTCGAGCAGGTGCTGGGCACTCCGGGCGACGACCTCATCGAGGTGACGGGCTCCGTCACCGGGCTGGTCGACGGGGGCGAGGGGGACGACGAGCTGATCGTGGAGCGGATCGACGCCGTGGGGAGCGGCGAGGGGCTGCGCGGCACGGTGCGCGGCGGACCCGGCGCGGACGACATCACGGTGACCGACCCGTCGGACCAGGCCGTTCGGGGCAACATCGACGGCGGCCCCGGCGACGACGGCATCACCACGGCCGGCACCGACGGCGGCATCGTCACGGGCGGCGACGGCGACGACGAGATCACCACGGGCCGGGTGGCGTCGATCTGGGTGGTGGGCGCCGGGGTGACCGGCGGCGCGGGCCACGACGTCATCCGCACCGGTCCGATCGGGCTGCCCGGCGCGCGCTCCCCGTTCGGCGTCGTCGGCGGCGGCGCCGGCGAGGACCTGATCGAGGCCGACACGTCGAGCCAACCCGCCGTCGGCGCCTTCTTCGGCGACGGCGAGGACGACGTGATCCGGGGCCGCGACGGGGCACCGCTGCGCCTCCAGGCCGACTCGTACGTGGACGGCGGCGCCGGCGTCAACACGTGTGTGGTGGACACCCAGTGGGGCGGCAGGCTCTACAACTGCCAGCCGTAGCCCCGCGCCCGGGGCGCCCGCCGCGCGGACGCCCCGGCGCGGCGCGGACGGCGCCCCATAGCGGGAGGCGGGCCGCTCCACGCCTCCGGTTCACCCCTTCCGGTGAGCCGGCCGGACATCGCCTCCGCCCCGGTCGCCCGTTCGGGACGCTCGCGGGGTCAGGCACGGGTGACGTCGGGTGGCCGGCGAGGAGGAGGGTGCGTCATGAGGGGACGTTCGGGTCGCCGTCACGGGCGACGCGGAGGGCCGGGGCCCTCACGGGCGGAGCGTACGGCGCGGCTGCCCTACCCCGACGGCTGGTTCGGCCTGGGGACCAGCGCCGAGGTGCGGCGCGGCGCGGTGGTCACCCGGCGACTGATGGACGACGACGTGGTCCTCTACCGCACCCGAAGCGGCCGGCTGCGCGCCGTGCGCCCCTTCTGCCCGCACCTCGGGGCGCATCTGGGGTACGGCGGGTCGGTGCGCGGGGAACGCCTCGTGTGTCCCTTCCACCACTTCGAGTTCGCCCCGGACGGGGCCTGCGTGGCCACCGGGTACGGCAGCGCCCCGCCGCCGAAGGCGCGACTGGGCACGCTGCCCGTACGCGAGGTGGACGGGATGGTCTACGTGTGGCGGCACGCGCGGGGCGAGCCGCCCTCGTGGGAGGTGACACCCTGGCCGGCGGACGCGGCGTTCCCCGTCCCGTACGGCAGACGGCACCTGCTGCGCGACCACCCGCAGGACGTGGTCGAGAACATCGTGGACTTCGGCCACCTGACGCCCGTCCACGGGACGGTCGGGGACGTGCTGAGCGAGCCCCGGTTCGACGGGGTCACCCTGGAGACGCGGTTTCGCATCCTGCCGGCCGGCGGCGACGGCGCGGCCTGGATCTCGGCCGTCGCGCCGGAGCTGTCGGTGCGGGTGCAGGGCCTCGGCGTCGTCTACACCTCCGTCGAGGTACCGAGGATCGGCTGCCACCTCCGCACGGTGCTGACCGCCACCCCGGTGAGTCCCACCCATGTCGAGGTGTACGTCTCCGGCACGATGCGGCTCGACCGGTTCGGCGACAGTCGCGCCGCCCTGGCCCTCGCCGGCGCCCTGTCCCGCCCGCTGGCCTGGGTGGGCTCCTTCGACTTCGGCAAGGACTTCCCGATCTGGGCGCACAAGACGTACCTGGAACGCCCCCGACTCGCCGGCGGCGACGGTCCGATCATGAACTACCGCCGCTGGGCCCGCCAGTTCTACAGCGACCCCCCGGCCGGGGCCGGGACGGCGGGCGCCGCGAGCGCCACCGCCCCCGACGCGCCCGCGCCCCCCGCCTCGCCCGCCCCGGAGGACGCCGGGTAGCGGGGGCCGCCGGTCGCTGGGACGGCACTTGCCTTCAACCATGGTTGAGGTTTTACGGTCGCGGTACGAGCCACGCGGGCGGCGACGCCCGCGCCGACGTACCAGGAGGGGATCTCGTGACGACCCAGCCGATGTCCGACGCCGAACTCGCCGGCCAGCCCGCCGCGTACTGGACCGGTGTCGCCTACGAGGCGCTCATCGCGTTCACCCGGGCCCGCCAGGCCGAGAAGGGGTACACGCAGCCCCAGTTCTGGCTGCTGCGCAACCTGTCGGCGCACGACCTCTCGCCCACCGGCGAGGGGATGACGCTGACCGCGCTGCGCGAGGCCATGGCCTCCTACATCCGCCCGGAGGACGATCTGGCGGCGGAGGCCGGGGGGCTCGTCGAGCGCGGCTGGCTGACCCGGGACGCCGAGGGACGGCTGTGGCTGACCGAGGCCGGCGAGCGGGCCCGGGTGGACCTCGCGCGCAACGCCCCCGCGATCCGCGCCGCCCTTCACGAGGGCATCGCCGACGCGGACTACGTCACCACGGTGCGGGTCCTCCAGCGGCTGGTCCACAACGCGGGCGGCCCGGTCGCCTGACGGCAGGGGCCGGCCCGGGGCGCGGCGCGGCGTCGGAGTCGCCCCTCGCACGCCGGGCCGCCAGGGCTCACGCCTCGCGACCCGGCGTCACACCGTCAGGCGCGCGGCGTCACCTTCGTCAGCCCGTTGATGATGCGGTCCATCGCGTCGCCGCCCGTCGGGTCGGTGAGGTTGGCCAGCATCTTCAGGACGAAGCGCATGAGGAGCGGGTGGGTCAGGCCGCGCTCGGTGGCGATCTTCATGATCTTCGGCTGGCCGATGAGCTTCACGAAGGCGCGGCCGAGCGTGTAGTAGCCGCCGTAGGTGTCCTTCAGGACGCGCGGGTAGCGCTCCAGGGCGGCCTCGCGCTGGGCGGCGGTCGGGCGGGCCTTGGCCTGCACGATGACCTCGGAGGCGATCTGCGCCGACTCCATGGCGTACGCGATGCCCTCGCCGTTGAACGGGTTGACCATGCCGCCCGAGTCGCCGACGAGCAACAGGCCGCGCGTGTAGTGCGGTTGCCGGTTGAACGCCATCGGCAGCGCGGCGCCCCGGATGGGGCCCGTCATGTGCTCGGGCGTGAACTGCCACTCCTCGGGCATCGAGGCGCACCACGCCTTGAGGACCTCGCGCCAGTCCAGGTCCTTGTAGCCGCTGGAGGTGTTGAGCACGCCCAGGCCCACGTTGCAGGTGCCGTCGCCCATGCCGAAGACCCAGCCGTAACCGGGCAGCAGCTTGGGGGTGTCGCCCCGGCGGTCCCACAGCTCCAGCCACGACTCCAGGTAGTCGTCCTTGTCGCGCGGGCTGTCGAAGTAGGTACGCACGGCCACGCCCATCGGGCGGTTCTCGGCCCGGTGCAGGCCCATCGCCAGGGAGAGCCGCGAGGAGTTGCCGTCGGCCGCCACGACCAGCGGGGCGTGGAAGGTGACCGGCGTCTTGTCCTGGCCGAGCTTGGCGTGCACGCCGGTGATGCGGTTGGTGCGCGGGTCGATGATCGGCGCGCCCACGTTGCACTGCTCGTACAGCCGCGCCCCCGCCTTCTGCGCCTGGACCGCCAACTGCTCGTCGAAGTCGTCCCGCTTGCGGACCAGGCCGTAGTCGGGGTACGAGGCGAGCTCGGGCCAGTCGAGCTGGAGGCGGGTGCCGCCGCTGATGATGCGCAGGCCCTGGTTGCGCAGCCAGCCGGCCTCCTCGCTGATGTCGATGCCCATCGCGACGAGCTGCTTGGTGGCGCGCGGGGTGAGGCCGTCGCCGCACACCTTCTCGCGCGGGAACGACGTCTTCTCCAGCAGCAGCACGTCCAGGCCGGCCTTGGCCAGGTAGTACGCGGTGGTCGAGCCGGCCGGGCCGGCGCCGACCACGATGACGTCGGCCGTGCGCTCGGAGAGGGCGTCGTCGCCGAGGCCGACGGCGATGGCGGACGGGGTCCGTGCCGTGGTCGACCCGGTCGCCGTCGGCTCCTTGGCCAGCGAGGCCGGGGCCGCGCCGGAGGCGTCGGCCGGGGCGTCGTCACCGGTGCCGGGCGTGGGGGCGGCGTCGCTGTCGGCGGCGGACGCCGTGGCGGGCGTCGTGGCGGGCCCGGCCTCGACGGCGGGTGCGGCGGCGGCCGGTTCTATGGCGCTGTTCGCGGCGGACTCGGCTGCTCCGGTCCCGGTCCCGCCCGTCCCTGGGGCGTCGGTCCGGGAGGCGCCGGTCGGGGAAGGGTCGGTCTCGGCGGGGGCGTTCTCGCTCACGGAGGTTCTCCCGAAGACTCGGTATCTGCGTGCCGGTCGCGCCGGGCACTGGACGGGTGCAGTCTATGTGGCGTACGCGAACTCGCGAGAAGGGCGCCCTCATGCCGATATCCGGAGCTTCTGTGCAGTTGCGAGTGCCGACCCCCGAGGACGCGGCTGCCTGGCACCGGCTCTTCGACCACCCGGACGTGATGGAGTTCCACGGCGGCAGCTCCCACGACCTCGCCCACTACGAGGAGTTCACCGCCCGCCAGCGCGCCCACCACGACCACCTCGGCCTCTGCTTCTACACGCTGCTCGACGCGGCGGGCGAACCCGTCGGCTTCACCGGCGCCCAGCCCTGGCCGCACGCGTGGGGCCCGGAGGGCGAGATCGAGATCGGCTGGCGGCTCGGCCGCGCGCACTGGGGCCGGGGTTACGCCACGCTCGCCGCCGAGGCCACGCTGGAACGGGCGCGCGCGGTCGGCATCCGCCACGTGGTCGCGATGGTCCTCCCGGAGAACGCGCGCTCCATCGCCGTCATCCAGCGGTTGGGCATGAAGGAGGCCGAGACGTACGTCTCACCGGTCTCCAAGACCCGCGGGCTCTGCTTCCGCCTGGACCTCTAGCCCCGCGCGAGGGGGCCGGGCCGACGCTCGCGACCCGGCCCGCCCCGGACACGCCCGGGGCGGGCGAGCCCGCCGCGCGGGTGGCGGCGGGGCGGCGCGCCGGATGAGTGAGGCGCCCGGGGCGGGTGGCGGCGGGCGGGAGGGTCAGCCGCCCTGGGACCACGTCGCCAGGGCCGTGTCGAACGCCTCCCGGTCCACGGCGAACGTCTCGGCCGGGCCCTGGAAGTAGATGGCGTACTCCGTGCCGTCCGCCGTGACGTACGCCTGGTCGATCGCGTGCATCGCCCTGCCGGACTTCTTCTCCACCCAACTGAACTCCCAGCGGGCGCCCTCCTGGCCCTGGAAGGTGTTGGCCGTCAGCTCCACCTGCTGGTAGTCGCTGGTACGCCGGGACGTGATGCCCTCCAGTTCGCGGAAGTGCTCGATCGCGGACTGGCTGGTGCCGCGCACCAGCCCGATGCGCAGGTAGCTGTTGTCGGCGGTGGCCCCGGGGCCCAGGTAGTCGATCTGGCCGCCGCGTACCTCGCGCTGCCAGCCGGCGGGCACCGCGAGCGAGAAGCCCTGCGGGTCCTGGGCCGTGCGGTAGCCCTCGGGGGCCGTGCTGGGCGGCGGGTCCTCGGCCGAACCGTCGGACGGGATGTCCGAGACGTCGGCGGTCGGGTCCTCGGTGGGTTCGGCGGGCGTCGGCGACGCGGGCTCGGAGGGCTCAGGACCGCTGGGCGTCCGGCTCGCGCGGTCGCCCGACGTGTCCGGCCCCGCCCCGTGGTCCGGCTCCTCACCGGCCGGTGGCTGGCTCTCCACCGCCACCGAGCCCCGGTCGTCACCGCTCCCGCCGTCGTCCTGCCACAGGAGCACCCCGGCCGTGCCCCCGCCGCCGACGACGAACGCCGCGACCCCCACTCCCAGCCACACCAGCATCCGCCGGCGCCGCTCCCCACGCCGCCGACCGGCCGGACCGACGGGCCCGCCCGGGGAGACCGGGGACGGCGAGGCCGGCCCGGCGGTGGCGTGAGCCGCTTGCTGCGGGGAGGCCGGGGCGGGGGTGGCGTACGGCGCCGGCTGTGACGCGGGGTACGCGGCGGGTGGCGGGGTCGGGTGGAGCGCAACGTACGCGGCGGGCTGTGGCGTCGCGGCGTACGGGGCCGCCGGCGCGTACGGCGCGGGCGGTGGCGTCGGGGTCGGCCGCGCGGACTGCGGGTTCCCGGCCTCGGCCCGCGCCCCGGGCACGGACGCGGCTCCGTACGCGGCCGGGCCCGTCGGCGGCCGGCCGTACGCCCCGGGCGGCGCGAGGGGCGGCCCGGGCGGCGGCACGGACGAGGCCACCGCCGGAAGCGCCCCCGGCGGCAGCGTCGAGGACGGCAGGGTCGGCGGGTCGGCGACCGGCGCGGCGACCGACGGCACGAGGGTGGGCGGCACGTCGGCGGGCCGCGCGCCGAGGGGCGGGGCGGCGGGCGCCGCGTCGGCGGGTGGGGTGGTGGCTGGCGCCGCGTCGGCGGGTGGGGTGTTCGCCGGTGGTGCTTCCGCGTCCGCGAGGGCGTCCGGGCCGGGGGCGTCGGCCCGGGCGACCCGGGGGCGGGCCGGCGCGTCCGGTGATACGGCGGCGGCGCCCGCGTGCGACGGCGCGGCTGACGCGACGTCAGGAGCTGTGCTGAGTACGGCCGTTTTGACGAGGGTGGGGAGCTCGCTCGGGTCCTGCGGCGGGACCGCGTCGGCGGCGTCGGGCGCGGGGGTGGCGTCGGGCGCGGAGGCGGCGTCGGGCCCGGGGGTGACGTCCGCCCCGTGCGCCGCGTCGGCGTGCGGGCCGTCGGGTTCGCGGGGGGCGGCTTTCGCCGCTTCGGCCGGGCCCGGGGTCGCGACGGCCCCGGCGGTCTCGGCGGGACCGGCCGCCTCGGCCGGAGCAGCCGCCTCGGCGGGGCCGGCTGGTTCGACGGCCTCGATCGCCGTGGGCGATGGCGGGCCCGTCCGGGATATCTCGGCGGTAGGCGCTTCCGACGCTGGCGGGGGCGTACGCAGGTCGCGCCCGCACCCCATGCAGAAAAGCGCCTCGGTTGGTGCCAGGGCACCGCAGACAGAGCAGGACTTCGTCGGCACGGGTTGCTCCGAGGGTTCGGCGCGGCGAGATGAGGCGTGGGGGTGGGCGCATACTCTAGCGGCGGCCGGGCCGGGCGTCGCCCGCCCGCACACGTTCACTCCCCGCCCCGCGCCCCAACCGCCCCGGCCATGGCTCTACGCCCCACGCCCCGTCAGCACCGCCCAGGCCACCGGGCGTCACCCGCGCGCCCACCGTCCCCGGCGCCCCGCGCCCGTACCTCGCGATCGGGCACTCCCCGCTCCCCGCCCCACTCCGCCCGCGCACGGCCACCCCGACACGCGCCGCCCGCGCACCCACCACCAACGCGCGGAAGGCTCCACCCCACGGAAGGCTCCACCCCGCAGGAGGCCGGGCCTCCTCGCCCGCCCGGGCCGTCGCGGACACCCCCGTCGAACGGGACCGCCGGGGGCCGCTCATCGCCGGAACCGCGGGCCGCACCCGCCACCCGGACCGCCGGGGCCGCTCGTCACCAGAACCGAGGGCCGCACCCGCCACCCGGACCGGCGGGCCGCACCCGCCACCAGGGTCGACGGGCCCACCCGTGCGCCTAGCCGGCCAGCGGCTTCGTCGCGCGGTGGAGGGCGACCACGCCGCCCGTGAGGTTGCGCCAGGCGACGTGGGACCAGCCGGCGCGCTGGAGGACGCGGGCCAGGCCGGGCTGGTCGGGCCAGGCGCGGATGGACTCGGCGAGGTAGACGTACGCGTCCGGGCTGCTGCTCACGGCCGTGGCGACCGGCGGCAGCGCGCGCATCAGGTACTCCGTGTACACGGTGCGGAAGGGCGCCCAGGTCGGCTGGCTGAACTCGCAGATGACGATCCTGCCGCCGGGCCGGGTCACGCGCAGCATCTCGCGCAGCGCGCCCTCGGTGTCGCGCACGTTGCGCAGCCCGAAGGAGATGGTGACCGTGTCGAAGACGCCGTCCGCGAACGGCAGCCGGGTGGCGTCACCGGCGGTCAGCGGCAGGAACGGGTTACGCCGCTTGCCCGCCCGTAGCATCCCCAGGGAGAAGTCGCACGGCACGACGTACGCCCCGGCGGCGGTGAACGGCAGCGACGACGTGCCCGTGCCGGCGGCCAGGTCGAGCACCCGCTCCCCCGGCCGCGCGTCCACGGCCCGCGCGACGGCCCTGCGCCACAGCCGGGACTGGCCGAGCGAGAGGACGTCGTTGGTCAGGTCGTATTTCGCCGCCACGTCATCGAACATCGCGGCGACTTCGTGCGGCTGCTTGTCCAGGGTTGCTCGGGTCACCCGCCCATTGTTCACCCGCCGCCTCCCGACCCCCCGCGCGGGTGGCCCCGGCGCGCCCCGCGCGGCCCGGCCGGAGCCCCGCCGGAGCGGGCCGAAGGCGTACCGCCGGCAACGAGCCCGCACCGCGCGCCCACGACACGGCGCCGGCACCCCACGAGCCCCCACCCCGCCCGCAGGACCCGACAACCGGCGCCCCCGCGACCCGCCGAGGAGACACCCGAGCACCCGCGCCCTGCCGACCAGGCGGCCAGGCGCCCCGCCGGCCAAGCGGCCAGGCGACGGAACAGCCAGCCCACCCGCACCGCGCGCCCGCGACACAGCGCCGCCACACGAACCCCCGCACCACCTGGACGGCCAGCGGGGTCAAGCGGCGCCAGCGCCCGACGGTCAGCGCCGAGCGCCCAGCGGCCAAGCGACCAGCGGCCAAGCGACCCGTGCCAAACGCCCAGGGCCCAGCGCCCAGCGATCAGCGGCGGCGGAAGACCAGGCGGCCGTCCAGCACCGTGGCCACACAGCTCGCCGCGCCACGGGAGGCCAGGTCCGCCAGCGTCGGTGCGGCGAACACCGCGAAGTCCGCGCGGGCGCCGGGCGAGAGCGGGCCCGTGAAGGCGGCCTCGGGTGAGCTGCCCTCGGGCAGCGCGGCGAGCGGGTCCAGCGTGACCACCCCGGCCACGCCAGGCACACCGGCCGCACCGCCCGCCTGGGCCGCCGCGCGGGGCGCGGCTATCACCACGAGACCGGCCCGCGCGACCGCCGTACGCACCACGGGCCGCGCGAAGGGCCCGGCCACCGCCGTCGTGCCGTGCCGCAGCATCCGCTGGGTGCCGCGCCGCGCGGACTCGCCCCAGCGGGTGTCGGTCAGCGAGAGGCCGGCCAGCGTCGCCGGGTCGGCCAGTGGCTCGGTGCCCAGCCGGTCGGCCTCGCGCGGGTCCGGGTGGTAGGCCGCCTCCAGCAGCGCCCCGGCCCGCGCGTTGAGCAGCCCCGGTGTGAGCAGTCCGGGCCAGCGACGCTCACGCGCGCCCGGATGCTCGGCGGCCATCTCCTCGAACGGGCCGACCGCCGCGATCCGCGCGCCGTCCACCACGACCGCGCCGTCCGCGACCGGCTCCGCCCCCGGCCCCGTGAGCAACAGCTCGGCCCCATGAATCGTCAGCACGCCCCGCCCCCTACCCCGCTACCCCGGTCTCCGCTCCGCCCCCGCCCCGCCTTCGGGGCGGGTCAGTGGGCGTCGATGAGCTTGAGGGCGGGGTGCGCCGTGCCGCCCTCGATCGCGGTCGAGGACAGGTGCGAGACGACCTTGTCGTCCACCGGGTCGTTGGCCGGGTCGTCATGCACCACCAGGTGCTCGTACGTCGTGGCGCGCTGCGCCGGGACCCGCCCCGCCTTGCGGATCAGGTCGATGATCTCCATCCGGTTGGAGCGGTGCCGGGCGCCGGCGGAGGAGACCACGTTCTCCTCCAGCATGATCGAGCCCAGGTCGTCGGCCCCGTAGTGCAGCGAGAGCTGGCCGACCTCCTTGCCGGTGGTCAGCCACGAGCCCTGGATGTGGGCGACGTTGTCGAGGAAGATCCGCGCGATGGCGATCATCCGCAGGTACTCGAAGAGCGTGGCCTGCGTCTGGCCCTTGAGGTGGTTGTTCTCGGGCTGGTACGTGTACGGGATGAAGGCGCGGAAGCCGCCCGTGCGGTCCTGCACGTCGCGGATCATCCGCAGGTGCTCGATCCGCTCGGCGTTGGTCTCGCCGGTGCCCATCAGCATCGTGGAGGTGGACTCGACGCCGAGGTTGTGCGCGATCTCCATGATCTCCAGCCAGCGCTCGCCCGACTCCTTGAGCGGCGCGATGGCCTTGCGCGGACGCTCGGGCAGCAGCTCGGCGCCGGCGCCGGCGAACGAGTCGAGCCCCGCCGCGTGGATGCGCCGGATGGCCTCCTCGGCGGTGACGCCGGACAGGCGGGCCATGTGGTCGACCTCGGAGGCGCCCAGCGAGTGGATGACGAGCTGCGGGAACGCCTTCTTGATCGCCGCGAAGTGCTCCTCGTAGTACTCCACGCCGTAGTCCGGGTGGTGGCCGCCCTGGAACATGATCTGCGTGCCGCCCAGCTCGACGGTCTCGGCGCAGCGCCGCAGGATGTCGTCCAGGTCGCGCGTCCAGCCCTTGTCGTGGGCCTTGGGCGGGGCGTAGAAGGCGCAGAACTTGCAGGCCGTCACGCACACGTTGGTGTAGTTGATGTTGCGCTCGATGATGTACGTCGCGATGTGCTCGATGCCCGCGTACCGCCGGCGGCGCGCGGCGTCGGCGGCGGCGCCGAGCGCGTGCAGGGGCGCGTCCCGGTACAGGTCGAGCGCCTCCTCCGGGGTGATCCGACCGCCGCCGGCGGCGCGGTCGAGGACGGACTGCAGATCGGCGTTCTCCGTCACCGGGGCGTCCCTTCCGGAGGGTTACGTACGGACTGAGCCAGCGTACGCCAGGGGTCTGACGGCTCAGCTCGCGGCCGACCCACCCCGCCGACCCGCGCCGCGCCCCGGCACGGCGGACGGCGATCCGGCCGCCGACGGGCGCCCGCGCGGGGCGGGTCAGCCGCCGCCCACGCGCTTGGTCAGCCGGGCCACCGGGCGCCCGCCGGCGTCGTCGTCGGACTTGTAGACCAGCTTCCCGGTCTCCTGGTCGAGCGTGTACGTGGCCTCGGATGTCACTCCCGTACACAGCAGCGCGTTGTCGTCCCTGGCCCGGTCGGCGACCTCGGTGACGGTCAGCCGCGTCTCGTTCTCGGTCACCGACAGCAGCGTGCCCCTGGCGTGGCAGCGCTGGCCGAGGACGGTGACGACGGCCTCGACGACGACCGTGCCCTCGCGGCCCTGACGGACGGTCGCGACGTGCTCGCCGTTGTACACGCCCTTGGCGTACACCGGGCCCGACCAGGTGCCGATGAGCTTCTTCGGCACGTCGCCCCTGGCCGGTGTCTCGCCGCTCGGGCTGGTCGGCTCGTGGTCCGCCGGCTGGGAGCCGTCCGGCGAGGGGGTGTGGCCGGTGGGGGCGGACGTGGGGGTCTGGCTCTGCTGGGCGCCAGCGCCCGCGTTCGTGTCGTCGCCGTCACCGCCGTGGAGCGTGGTGAGGACGACGACCGCCGTCGTCGCGGCGGCCAGCGCGCCGGCCACCGACAGGACCAGCGAACAGCTCAGCCACCTCGGCCGGTCGCGCCGCCCGAGCCCGGCCGTCAGCGCCATCCGCCGCTCCCGGCCCGCCCCGTCCGTCTCCGTGACACCCGTCAGGCCACCGCCGGGGCCGTCGCCGTGCACGGCGGTACGCCCCGCGCCCGTCGTCGCGCACTCCGCCACCCCGGGGCCGCCGCCCTCCGGCGAGCCGCGCGGCGGGGGAGGCGCGAGGGCGGTCGCGCCCGCGTCGCGCGCACGCGGTCCGCTGTCGCCGTACGAGGGGTCGGGCGGCCCGAACATCCCGGCGCGCGCGCCGGATTCCGCACTCACCGTCTCCGCGACCCCCGTCGCGGGCCCCACCGTGCCGGGGCCGAGCGCCCGCGGCCCTCCCGGCGACGACTCCGCCGACCGCGACGCGAACGCCTCGGGCCCGAGCGTCTGCGGGCCGCTCGCGTCGGGCCCGAGCGCCTCGACGGGCAGTGTGCGCGGCCCCGTCACTCCGGGCCCGGTCGTCCCGGGCCCCGTCGACCCGGGCCCGGTCGCCTCGTGGTGGAGCGTCGCGGGGTTCCACGGCGTGGGCTCGCTCGAACCCGCCCCCGACTCGGAGCCCGCCCCCGAGCCGGTGTCGGCCGCGCCGGCGGCGGGCCAGGTGGTGGCGGGCGGGGGCGCCGTGGGCCGGGGCAGCGGCTCCGCCTCCAGGTCGAGCAGTTCCATCGCGCGCCGGCTGGCGCCCTCCACGAGCGGGGCCGGCAGCCAGCCCGGCCGCACCAGATGGGCCGCGCCGGCCCGCCCACCGGTGTCCGTACCGACCCGCTCACGTCCGTCCCCGTCGGCCCGCGCGTCCCCGTCGGCGCGCGCGGCGGCGCCTCGCCCGTCGGCGTCCGCGACCAGGCGGCGGACCAGCTCGGCCGGCGTGGGTCGCGCGGCCGGGTCCTTGACCAGGCAGGCGGCGACGATCGCGCCCAGCTCGCCCGCCAACGGGGCGGGCAGCTCCGGCTCCTCGTGGACCACGCGGTAGAGCAGCGCGGCGGACGAGTCGCCGGGAAACGGCGGCCGGCCCGTGGCCGCGTAGGCGAGGACCGCGCCCAGCGAGAACACGTCGGCGGCGCCTGTCGCGCCCTTGCCCAGGATCTGCTCGGGCGACATGTAACCGGGCGAGCCGATGGAGACGCCGGTGGAGGTGAGGGACGCGGTGCCGTCGATGGCGCGCGCGATGCCGAAGTCGATGAGCCGGGGACCGTCGAGGGTGAGCAGCACGTTGGACGGCTTCACGTCGCGGTGCACCAGGCCCAGGCCGTGCACGGTGACCAGCGCCTCCGCCAGGCTCGCGCCCAGCACCCGGACACACGCCACGGGCAGCGCGCCCAGCTCCTCCACGGCCTGGGTGAGCGAGGGGCCGGCGACGTATCCGGTGGCCACCCACGGCACGGCGGCCTCCGGGTCGGCGTCGAGCACCGGTGCCGTCCACACGCCGCCCACCCGCCGGGCCGCCTCCACCTCGCGCCGGAAGCGGGCCCGGAACTGGGCGTCCGTCGCGAGGTGCGGATGGACCAGCTTCACCGCGACGGTGCGCCCGCCCGCGCTGCGCCCCAGGTACACCCGGCCCATGCCGCCCGAGCCCAGGCGCCGCACCAGCCGGTACGCGCCGATGCCACGGGGATCGTCCGGCTCCAGTGGGTACATCGTCTGCTCTCCCCCTCCACCGCGCCGCCCAGCTTAGGTGGGCGGCGCGCGGCCCGGGGCAGGATACCGACGGCGCCCGAACGGCCCGGGACGTCCGGAGCGGGAGAGCCGGCGGTGCGGCCCGGCGGCGCGCCGCGCCCGGTGTTACGGGGCGTGGCTGGTCAGCAGGTCCACCCGGACGTCGGCGGGGTAGCCCGCGACGGGGCCGGTACGGCGGGCGAACTCCGCGATGCCGGCGAGCTGTTCGGCGCCGAGACTGAAGTCCAGGGTGGTGAAGTACCGTTCCAGCACGGCCGGGTCGAACGCCTCCCAGCGCGCGGCCTGCTCGGCGACCTTGGTGACCTCCTCCAGCGAGACGTCACGCGAGGCCAGGAACGCCTCGTGCACCTTGTGCACCAGTTCCGGCTCCCGCTCCAGGTAGGAGCGGCGCGCGGCCCAGACCGCGAAGACGAACGGCAGCCCCGTCCAGTCCTTCCACATCTGCCCCAGGTCGTGCACCTCCAGCCCGAGCCGGGGCGCGTAGTGCAGGTTAGCCCGCAGCGCGGCGTCGCCGATGAGCACCGCCGCCTGCGCCTCCTGCATCATCAGCCCGAGGTCGGGCGGGCAGGTGTAGTACTCGGGCTGTACGCCGTAGCGCTCGGCCAGCAGGAGCTGCGCCAGCCGCACGGAGGTGCGCGACGTCGAGCCGAGGGCGACGCGCGAGGCGTGCAGTTGCTCCAGGGGCACCTGGGAGACGATCACACACGACATGACCGGGCCGTCGCAGCCGACCGCGAGGTCGGGGAAGGCGACCAGGTCGTCCGCGTTCCGCAGGAACTCGACCAGGGTGACCGGGGCGATGTCGAGATCGCCCCGGATGAGCTGCTCGCTGAGCTTCTCGGGGGTGTCCTTGGTGAGCTCCAGGTCGAGGAGGCTGCCGGTGCGGGCGAGGCCCCAGTACAGCGGAAGGCAGTTGAGGAACTGGATGTGGCCGACCCGCGGCCGGCTCCGGCGGTGGCCGGTGGCGGTAGCGGCGACAGGGGTTGAATTGTCCACATCCGGAGGCTAGCCCCGGTGGGGGGCGCCGGCGGCGCCGGGGGGCACGGTGGCGCGGCGCGCGAGAAGAGGCCGATCCCGGGGGCGGCTCGCTGACATGCGCGCTTTTCCCTTCTGCCCCGCGCGGAAACCGCTCGTCTCCGTGATCTTTCGCTCTTTCCCCGAGGCATCTGCCGTGCTAGGCTCGCCGCAAGTTGCAGTTTGGTTTCCCTTGCAGTACAGAGCCTGCGGAGCATGTGACGCCGCAGGCTTTTGTAGTTTTCAGACTTCTTGCAGGTTCTGGAGCAGGGCAACCCTTTGGCCCAAGGAGGGCTTATGGCTACCGGAACCGTCAAGTGGTTCAACGCTGAAAAGGGCTTCGGCTTCATCGCCCAGGACGGCGGCGGCCCGGATGTCTTCGTCCACTACTCCGCGATCAACGCCTCTGGTTTCCGCTCCCTTGAGGAGAACCAGCAGGTGAACTTCGACGTCACGCAGGGTCCGAAGGGCCCGCAGGCGGAGAACGTCACCCCTGTCTGATCCTTCGGATCAGCGCGGTTCGGCCATCGCGGTCGGCACTTATTCGTTCCTGATGTAGTACCCAAGGAGCCCTGCTCCCCGTTTCGGCGGGGAGGCGGGGCTCCTGCCTTTTCCGGCTCCCGCCGTCGCGCGACTTCCGCCAGTCGTGTTGAGGCGACGGTGACTTCTGACGCCTTCCGGGGCGACCTTCGTTCGATTCCTGTGGGTTCTTGCCGGGTTTCCCGAGGGTTTCTGTGGAGTTCCCGCCTCCGCGTTCTCCCGGGCGGACTTTCGTCATCGCCTACGGCGTTCTCGTACGTTCCCGGCGGCGCGGTCCGCGTGGTGCGGAACGGGCGGTTCGGGGCCGGCCCGGGGCCGGCCCCGCGCGGGATGCGGAACCCCGGCCGGGGTGGGGGCCCCGGCCCCAGCCGGGGTGGGCCTCACTCGCGGGCGTACAGCTCCTCGATCTCCGTGGGGACGGTCCCGGGCCGCCGTCGCCCGGCGCGGCGTGAGCGAGGGCGCCAGACGGCCGGCCGCCTCGGTGAGGCCGACCGGCAGCACCCGGGAGCGGCGGATCGCCTCGGGTCGGGAGACCAGCGTGGTGGCGTCGCCCACGGCCCGGCCGGCCTCCGCCCGCGGCCCCTCACCCCGGACCGGTTCCCGCAGCGCCACGTCCCCGCCCTCGGTGATCCGCTCCGCACCGCCTCGGCCCGCCCCGCCCAGGCCCGCCCCCGCACCGCCACGTCCCCACTGGCGCCCAGACCCGCCCCCGCGCCACGTCCCCGCTCACGGCCGGGCACGCCCTGGCGGCACGCGCCCGGCTCGACGCGGCGACAAGGTGCGCGATCAGGACAGACCGGCACAATTGTTCGTGGACGGTTCTTACGGGTCGCACACGAGAGGGACGTTCCCATGGCTGTCGCCACCACCCCGATGAACCTCACTCGGGGCGCTCACGTCGGGATCTCGGTCTCGGACCTGGACGCGTCGATCGCGTTCTACACGGCACTCGTCGGACGGGAGCCGGTCGCGGAGGGGACCATGAACAGCGTGCCGTTCGGCCTGTCCCAGGGGCTGCCCGTGGCGACGCTGCGGTACGCCACGATCAACATCGACGGCCTGGGCATCGACCTCATCCAGTTCCAGGACCCGGTGGGCGAGCGGACGAACGGGGCGGCCAACCGCCCCGGCTCCATGCACCTGTGCTTCAAGGTCGACGACTTCGACGCGGTCTACCAGCGCATGAAGGACGCGGGGTACGACTTCCTCGGCGACGACTACACCTTCGTCAGGGGCGAGGTCACCCCGGACGCGGCCCTCGGCACCAGGGTCGCGTACTTCAACGACCCCGACGGGACCAACCTGGAGATCATCGAGCCCAAGGGCGGTTTCGCCAACTAGGCGCCGGTCGGCGGGCCGTCAGGCGTGCGGCTGCCAGGCGCTGGGCTGCCACTTCTGGTCGCGCATCAGGTTGCCGAGGCCGGCCCAGGCGAAGTTCATCAGCGTCGCCGCGGCCTCCTTGGCCGTCGGCCCGCCCGGCGAGCCCGACCAGTCGGCCATCGACTCGGCGGCGCCCACCAGCGCGTACGCCAGTCCGGCCACCTCGCGGTCGGCGAACTCCGGATCGCAGTCGGCCTCCTTGGACGCCTCGCCGATGAGCTGGGTGACGAAGCTGACCAGTTCGGCGCGCATGGCCGCCACCTCACGCACGAACGGTTCGCCCTGCGAGCGGGCCTGGCTGTGCAGGACGGTCCAGCCGTCCGGGTGCTCGGCGGTGTACGCGAAGAGGCCGCGCAGTCCGCTCCACAGCTGCCGGTCGGCCGGGGCCGTGCGGTCCACGGCCCCGCGTACGGCCGCGACCAGCGCCCGCGCCTCCCGCCTGACACAGGCGGTGAACAGCTCTTCCTTGGAGTTCAGGTACAGGTACACCAGCGGCTTGGAGACCCCGGCCAGCTCGGCGATGTCGTCCATGGAGGCGGCCCGGTAGCCGCGCCGCGCGAACGTCCGCACGGCGGCGTCGAGCATCTGCTGCTCCCGTATCGCCCGTGGCATCCGCTTCTGTCGCCCGCCCCCGCCACGCTGCCGCGCCTCCGCGCCGGTTGGCCCACCGTCCACCTTCACCACGTCCGACTCCACCTGGGTCCGCCCCCTCCCCCGTCGACGCCCGCCGCTTCCGGCGGTCGCGTTCCACACGCCTGGCTCTCGACCATCAACTCTTCCCCTCGGCCGGGGCCTTGGCCCCCGCCCCCACGCCCCGGCCAAGGGTACGTTCACCGCAGCCGCACCACGTCCCCGGCGCTCACCCGGCCCTCCCGTACGACCTGCGTGTACACCCCCACGCAGGGCTCGGGGCCCCAGCCCCGGTAGGGAACGAAGCGGTTGTGCCGGGCGGGGACGCGCAGCGCGTCGGTGTCGCGGCCGGTGCCGCCGTGGTCCAGGGTCGGCAGCGCGCAGCGCGGCGTGGCCGCGACGGTTCGCAGCACCAGCTCGTCCCCGACGGTCAGCACCCGCCCCAGCCACTCGTTCTCGACGAACCCGGAGCCGTCCGTCTCCACCACGAGGTTGGGCCGGTAGCGCACGGCCGCCACCGGGCCCTTGCCGCGCAGCGCGCCGATGTGCGCGAGCGTGCCGGTGGCGATCAGGTGCAGCGGCGCGAAGTCGAGGAAGGTGCCGGGCGCGTGCTCGCCGATGCGCAGCACGTCCGCGGTGGTCTCGGCGTCGAGGCCGCCGCTCAGCACCTCCTCCGGCGTGGAGCGGTCCAGCTCCGCCTCCTCCGGTGGCGTGTGGGCGAGCGTCACCTCCCGCCCCACGAGGCGCGAGAGCACCGCGTCCACGTCCTCGTCCCGCCCGTGCACCACGGTGCCGTCCGGTGCCGTGACCCGCACCTCCCCCGCGCCCACGGTCTCGGCCCGCAGGTCGAGGAGGCCGCGCCAGAGCCGGGGGTTCTTGGCGCTCGCGACCTTTCCGGTCGCCCGGTCGACGAGGGCGCTCACCCGGTCCCCGACGATCCCGGCCCCGGTGACCTCGGCCCGCTCGACGTCTTCGCCGAGCATCGACTTGACCGGATACCGCCGCAGCAGGGCGACGGTCCCCACAGCCGTTCCGACCGACTCTGCGCGTACTGCCTCTTTTGTCCCCATTCCCCCATCGTGTCAAGGTATTTCGCGCCGAACTTACCGGACTCGCCGCCCCTATCGGACGGATCGGACTCCGAAAGCGGCGCGCTGGGCGCGCCCACCCGGCCGACCTGCCCCGGGACGACACGAGGGGCCGCGCCCCGGCCCGGAGTATCCGGATCGGAGCGCGGCCCCTGGGGGACGCGCGCGCGGCGCCGAGCGCTACGCCGCAGCCGGCAGCGCGCCCTCCTGCGGGCTCTCGTCCAGCGGCGAGGCGGAGGCCGTCTCGTACGCCCGGTGGTCCAGGATCTTCTCGCGGGCCGAGACCAGGACGGGCACGAGCGCCTGGCCGGCCACGTTGGTGGCGGTGCGCATCATGTCGACGATCGGGTCGATGGCCATCAGCAGGCCGACGCCCTCCAGCGGCAGGCCCAGCGTGGACAGGGTCAGCGTGAGCATCACCGTCGCACCGGTCAGGCCGGCCGTGGCGGCCGAGCCGATCACCGAGACGAACGCGATCAGCAGGTAGTCACCGATGCTGAGGTTCACGTCGAAGATCTGCGCGATGAAGATCGCGGCGATGGCCGGGTAGATCGAGGCGCAGCCGTCCATCTTGGTGGTGGACCCGAAGGGCACCGCGAAGGACGCGTACTCCTTGGGCACGCCCAGCCGCTCGGTGACCTTCTGCGTCAGCGGCATGGTGCCCACCGACGAGCGGGAGACGAAGGCGAGCTGGATGGCCGGCCAGGCGCCCCGGTAGAAGTGCATCGGGTTGAGCTTGGCGACGGTGGCCAGCAGCAGCGGGTAGACGCCGAACAGGACCAGGGCGCAGCCGATGTAGATGTCGGCGGTGAACGTCGCGTACTTGCCGATCAGGTCCCAGCCGTACTCGACGATGGCGGTGCCGATCAGGCCCAGGGTGCCCAGCGGGGCCAGCCGGATGACCCACCACAGGGCCTTCTGGAGGAGCTCCAGGACAGCCTGGCTGAGGTTCAGGATCGGCTCGGCCTTCTCGCCGAGCTGGAGCGCGGCGACGCCGGCGACGGCCGCCATGAAGACGATCTGCAACACGTTGAGCTCGGTGAACGGCGTGACCACGTCATCGGGCACGATGCCGGTGAGGAAGTCCAGCCAGGAGCCCTTGTAGTCGGGCTTGGCGCCGTCGGCCGGGGTGAGCCCGGTGCCGGAGCCGGGGTTGGTGATCAGGCCGATGAACAGGCCGATCGCCACGGCTATCAGCGAGGTGGCCATGAACCACAGCAGGGTGTGGGTGGCGAGCCGGGCCGCGTTGTTGACCTTCCGCAGATTGGTGATCGACACCAGGATCGCGAAGAAGACCAGCGGGGCGACGGCGAGCTTGAGGAGCTGGATGAAGATCGAGCCGATCTTGTCCAGTGTGGTGACGAGCCACTGGACGTCGCCGCTGCGGGCGGCCCAGCCGAGCAGCGCGCCGACGACGAGACCGAGAAGGATCTGCGCCCAGAAGGGGACCCGCAGGGCGCGGGGGACGGACAGGCGTGGGGACGACAACGGACACTCTCCGAAGGACAGACGGATGCCAGGTCAGATGTGATTCGGGGGCGGCACCTGGAGCTCCGCTGCGATGCAGGGTCTCCGGCCGCTGTGCGCACGTACTACAGGCGGCGACAGGCCGCGGACAGACAGCGGCAGAGGTCGATGTGCAGGCGCGCCACGAGCGGAACGCTCGTGGGGAATCGGGGCGCGGCTGCGGTCAACATGGCATTGACGTTAACACTTTAACTTTGGGGAACCCAAAGGAGATCTTTGGGACAGGCCGCCCACGACCCCGCCCCGGACCACCCGCGAGCGTCCCGCGGGCCGGCGCGGGCGGGGCCGGCGCCCGGTCGCGTACGCCCCCGAGAACGCCAACGCCCCCACCGCGGGCGGCAATGCGCGGTGGGGGCGGGGACGAGGTCGGTGCGGGCGGCGGGGCCGCCCGGGGCCGGGCCGGGTGTGAGGAGGCTTACACGCCGTCTTCCTGGGTCTGGTGGGCCACCAGACGCTCCTTGGCGCGGTCCACCTTGACGACGATCTGCTCCGACATCGCGTCCCGCTGCTTGCGCAGCACCACGAAGCTCAGCGGAGCCGAGACCACGATCGCCAGGAGCAGCACCCACAGCAGGTTGGAGTCGCCCAGGCCGGACGGCAGGACGCCGAAGTGGACCAGGCCCCACAGGGCCAGGAAGCAACCGACGAAGATGCCCAGACGCATGGCGGTGTATCGGAGCGTGGCGCTCGGCGTGAGAGACACGGCTGGTCTTCTTTCTCCCGGGGGTGCTGCGGTATCGGCCGGATGGTGTTCGCCTGCCCGTCTAGTGAAGCACGTCGCGAAAACGACCCGGGAGGCGCCTCCGCCCCAGGCCCGCGACCGGGCCGTACGCCCTCAGTCCAGGCGCGTCCACATGTGGATGTCGTCCCGGTAGTCGCCCTCGGCGACCCGGATCGCCTCGGGGACGCGTCCGACCTCCTTGAAGCCGAGGGTGGCGTAGAAGCCGTCGACGCCCGTGCCGCCGCGCACCTCCAGCCGCAGCGCGTCCAGGCCCAGGTCCCGCGCCATGTCGATGGCCTCGGCCACCATCGCCCCGCCCCGGCCGCCGCCCTGGAGCGAGGGGTGGATCATGACCGAGATCAGCCGGGCCCAGTGCCGCATCAGCCGGTGCTGGTTGTACGCGATGAACACGGTGCCGACCAGGCGCCCGTCCGCGAAGGCCGCCACCATGCGCATCGACCCGTCGCGCACGGCCGTGAGCTGCCGCTCGGCCGAGGGCGCGACGACGTCGTGGGTGACCGGCGGCACGAAGCCGACGGCCCCGCCGGCGTTGGTCACGTCGGCCCACAGGCGCGCCAGCTCGTCCTGGAGCGCGGGGGTGAGCTGGGGATCACGGACAAAGGTAAGGGTCATAACCGGATACTAGGCATTACCCCATCCGGGACGCACCCCTGCTCCGCTGTGATCTACGCGGCAGGGCGCGCGGCCGGGCGGGGCCCGCCCACGTGCCCGGTCACGGCCGGGGCGGACGCGCGGGCGGGGGCGGGGGCACCGGCAGCGGAGGCCACCGGAGTCGCCCGCGCGGGCGAGCGGCCCCGGCGGCGCGTGCCGCACGAGCGCCGCAGCCGCCCGTGTCACCGCTGCGGGGCGGCGTCACGGACGGCTGCGAGGGAGTGCGGGGGTGGGCGCCGGGGCGCCCACGGGGGCGACCGGGATCAGAGGCGCATCGGCTGGGGCGCGTCACGGCGGCCCGGGTTGGGACCCTCGTACTCGCGGATGATCTCGTAGCGCGTGTTGCGCTCGACCGGGCGGAAGCCGGCGTCGCGGATCAGGTCGAGGATGTCCTCGCGGGTCAGCTTGTCGGGGGTGCCGAAGTTGTCCGCGTCGTGCGTGATCTTGTACTCGACGACCGAGCCGTCCATGTCGTCCGCGCCGTGCTGGAGGGCGAGCTGGGCGGTCTGCACGCCGTGCATCACCCAGAACACCTTGACGTGCGGCACGTTGTCGAACAGCAGCCGGGAGACCGCGAAGGTCTTCAGCGCCTCGGCGCCGGTGGCCATGGTGGTACGGGCCTGGAGCCGGTTGCGGACCTTGCCGTCCTTCAGGTCCACGAAGTCGTGCTGGTAGCGCAGCGGGATGAAGACCTGGAAGCCGCCGGTCTCGTCCTGGAGCTCACGCAGCCGCAGCACGTGGTCCACCCGGTGCCGAGGCTCCTCGATGTGCCCGTACAGCATCGTGCTCGGGGTCTTGAGGCCCTTCTCGTGCGCCAGGCGGTGGATGCGGGACCAGTCCTCCCAGTGGGTGTCGTGGTCCACGATGTGCTGCCGGATCTCCCAGTCGAAGATCTCGGCGCCACCGCCGGTGAGCGATTCGAGGCCCGCGTCGATCAGCTCGTCGAGGATCTCGGAGGCCGGCAGCCCGGAGATCTTCTCGAAGTGCTGGATCTCGGTGGCCGTGAAGCACTTGAGGGAGACCTGCGGCAGGGCCTCCTTCAGGGCGCGCAGCGAGCGCGGGTAGTAGCGCCACGGCAGGGTCGGGTGCAGGCCGTTGACGATGTGCAGCTCGGTGAGGTTCTCGCCCTCCATCGCCTTGGCCAGCCGTACGGCCTCCTCGATGCGCATGGTGTACGCGTCCTTCTCGCCCGGCTTGCGCTGGAAGGAGCAGTACGCGCACGAGGCCGTGCACACGTTGGTCATGTTCAGGTGGCGGTTGACGTTGAAGTGGACGACGTCGCCGTTCTTGCGCGTGCGCACCTCGTGGGCGAGGCCGCCGAGCCAGGCCAGGTCGTCGGACCCGTACAGGGCGATGCCGTCCTCGCGCGTCAGCCGCTCCCCGGCGCGGATCTTCTGCTCCAGCTCCCGCTTGAGCCCCGCGTCGTTCGCTGACACGGCCACAGACCCAGCCATCCGGCGCCTCCCCTATTACCTCTTGTCCATCGGGCTCCACCGAGCGTACTCCCCGTCCCGCACGCCCCACCCGCCCGGCTCACGCCCGGGGCCGGGCCGGGCGGGCGGCGCGCTCACACCTCCTCGGGCAACTCCCCCACCCGGTTCTCCCACTTGGTGGAGAGCACGATGGTGGTGCGGGTGCGCGAGACACCCTGGGTGCCGGACAGCCGGCGGATGGTGCGCTCCAGGTCGTCCACGTCGCCGGCGCGGACCTTGAGCATGTACGAGTCGTCGCCCGCGATGAACCAGCAGTCCTCGATCTCCGCCAGGTCGCGCAGCCGCCGGGCCACGTCCTCGTGGTCCACGGCGTCGGAGAGCTGGATGCCGATGAGGGCGGTCACGCCCAGGCCCAGCGAGGCGGAGTTGACGGTCGCGCGGTAGCCGGTGATCACCCCGGCCGTCTCCAGGCGGTTGATCCGGTCCGTGACGCTGGGGCCGGACAGACCCACGAGCCGGCCCAGCTCCGCGTACGAGGCCCGGCCGTTCTCCCGCAGGGCCTGGATGAGTTGCCTGTCCACCGCGTCCATGTGACGGCACGCACCTTTCAAAGTTCTGCGATCCAGAAGGTTTGGGTGTAGAATCTAAGGCATGCAGGGCGAGATGCCCTGCGAATCTCTAGCTGAACTACCTCAATCAACGACGATTCTTCAGGAGTGAGCTACCCCTTGTACACGATCGAGATGGCTTATGCCCGCATGCGTGAGCTGCAGGAGATAGCCAACCGCTCGCGTGCCCAGCAGGCTGCGGAGCAGCAGCGCGAGACCACGGCCAAGGCGCACAAGCGCCGGGCCAAGAAGCGCTGACCCCAGCCACACCGCATCGACTCGATGCGGCCTGACGCCGAGCGTTAGGCCCGCGCACTCCGGCGCTTTCGCGTCCCGCCGGAGCCGCGCCCTCAGCAGGACGCGAGATCGCGGCAGCGCACCGGGCACTACCCCCCGGGCCTGCCGCTTCCGCTTTCCCGCCGGCCCTCTCGCCGGCGCGTCCACCGGTTCGCGCGGGGCCCGCCTCGAAGCGCCCGCGCGGACCACCGGCGCCCCGGGGCCACCCGGGCGCCGACCGGCGGCTACCCGGCACGACGCGCGTCACGGGCGCCACCGAGCTTCCCCTCCCAGCGGCGGTACAGCCCGTGCGGCACCCCCGCCGCGTCGAGCGCCCGCCCCGCGACGAAGTCCACCAGCTCCTGGATGTGCGTCGCCCCCGCGTAGAACGCCGGCGAGGCGGGCAGCACCACGGCGCCCGCCTCGTCGAGCGTGACCAGATGCCGGAGCGTCTGCCCGGTCAGCGGGGTCTCCCGCAGTGCGACCACCAGCGGCCGACGCTCCTTGAGCGTCACGCTCGCCGCGCGCTGCAACAGGTCCTTCGAGAGGCCGAGCGCCACGCCGGCCACGCCCGCCGTGCTCGCCGGGACGATGATCATTCCCCGCGCCGGGTACGAGCCGGAGGACGGGCCCGCCGCCAGGTCGCCGGCCGACCAGTAGCGCACGTCGACCACCGACGCGTCGGCGATCCGGCCGGCCTCGCCGGCGAAGGCGTCCGCGCTGCCGTCGGCACCGCGCGCCAGCCAGCGGACCAGGTCCGCGCGCCAGTGCGCGTCCCGGAGGGAGATGCCGGTCTCGTCGAGCAGCGTCAACCGCGCGGCTCGGCTAATGACCAGGTCAACGGGCTCGCCCGCGCGCACCAGCGCACGGATGACGGAGGCCGCGTAGGGCGTTCCGGAGGCGCCGGATACCCCCACGATCCAGGGTCGGCGCTGGGGTGCGGGTTGGAGTCGTTCCACGGACCGAGCCTATCCGGCACCCCGCGACCTCTCTCCGGCCGCCGGTGCCCACGGCCCCCGGCGACGCGGCGCCGACCGGCGGGCGGGCGTGGGGACACGGCGCCCGTGGGCCGTGGATGCGCCCCCGGATTGGCGGGCGCGCGTAGCAGCCGTACGCGCCCCCGACCGGTGGGGCACAGGGGCGCGTACGAGATCGCGGCGGGTTCGACTACAGCGTGAGGCCGCGCACGAACAGGTCCGCCAGGGTGCACACGAACAGCACGATCCCGATGACGCCGTTGACCGTGAAGAAGGCGCGGTTCAGCCGGGAGAGGTCGTGCGGGCGCACGATGGAGTGCTCGTACACGAACGCCCCCGCCACGATGACCAGGCCCAGCCAGAACAGCGCGCCCGCGTCGGTCGCCAGCGCGTACCAGACCAGCAGCCCCATCGTCACCACGTGGCTCACGCGCGAGCCGTACAGCGCCGCCGGGATGCCGAAGCGGGCCGGCACCGACTTCACGCCGTGCGCCCGGTCGGCCGCCACGTCCTGACAGGCGAAGATCAGGTCGAAACCGCCGATCCACACACCGACGGCCAGGCCCAGGATCACCGCCTCCCACGACCAGGAGCCGGTCACCGCCAGCCACGCGCCGATCGGGCCCATCGCCTGCGCCAGGCCGAGGATGGCGTGCGGGAGGTTGGTGAACCGTTTCCCGTACGGATAGACCACCATCGGCACCACCGCGACCGGCGCCAGCGCCAGACACAGCGGGTTGAGCAGCGCGGCGGCGCCCAGGAAGACCACGAGCGCCACCAGGGCCCCGGTCCACGCCGAGCGGACCGACACCGCCCCGGTGACCAGCTCGCGGCCGGCCGTGCGCGGGTTACGCGCGTCGATCTCGCGGTCGATGACGCGGTTGGCGGCCATGGCGAACGTCCGCAGGCCGACCATGGCCAGCGTCACCAGGAACAGCGTTCCCCAGTGGATGTTCTCGTCCCGCTCGTACATCGCGGTCAGCGCCGCGATGTAGGCGAAGGGCAGCGCGAAGACCGAGTGCTCGATCATCACCAGCCGCAGGAACGCCTTGACCTTGCCGGGTGGGACGGGCTCGGGCCCGATGACTTCCGAGGTTGCCGATTCAGCACTCATGGGGGCGGCTCAGAGGCCGTACTCCTTCCAGCGGCGGGTCACCTTGGCGGCCGTGTCCGGGTCCGACTCGACCATCTCCGGCCAGCCGCCGTCGCGCGTGTACCCCTCCTCGGGCAGCTTGCGCGTCGCGTCGATGCCCGCCTTGCCGCCCCAGAACTTCTGGTACGAGGCGTGGTCGAGGTGGTCGACGGGCCCCTCGACGACGGTCAGGTCACGGGCGTAGTCGGTGTTGCCCAACGCCCGCCAGGAGACCTCGTGCAGGTCGTGGACGTCGCAGTCGGCGTCGACCACGACGATCAGCTTGGTGAGCGACATCATGTGCGCCCCCCAGATGGCGTGCATCACCTTCTGCGCGTGCTTGGGGTAGCGCTTGTCGATGGAGACGATCGCGCAGTTGTGGAAACCGCCGGACTCCGGCAGGTGGTAGTCCACGATGTCCGGGACCACGATCTTGAGCAGCGGCAGGAAGAACCGCTCGGTGGCGCGCCCCAGCGGCCCGTCCTCGGTCGGCGGGCGGCCCACCACGATGGACTGGATCAGCGGGCGCCGGCGCATCGTGACGGTGTCGATGGTCAGCGCCGGGAAGTCCTCCTGCGGCGTGTAGAAGCCGGTGTGGTCGCCGAACGGGCCCTCCGGCAGCGTCTTGCCCGGCTCCAGCCAGCCCTCCAGGACCAGTTCGGCCTGGGCCGGCACCTGGAGCGGCACGCTCACGCAGTCGACCATCTCGATGCGCTTGCCGCGCAGGAAGCCGGCGAACAGGTACTCGTCGATGTCGCCCGGCAGCGGCGCGGTCGAGGCGTACGTCACGGCCGGCGGCGCGCCGAAGGCGATCGCGACGGGCAGCCGCTCCCCGCGTCGGGCGGCCACCTGGTAGTGGTTGGTGCTGTCCTTGTGGATCTGCCAGTGCATGCCGATGGTGCGCTGGTCGTGCCGCTGGAGCCGGTACAGGCCCAGGTTGCGCACGCCGGTCTCGGGGTGCTTGGTGTGGGTCAGGCCCAGGTTGAAGAACGAGCCGCCGTCACCCGGCCAGGTGAACAGTGCCGGCAGTCGGTCCAGGTCCACCTCGTCGCCGCGCAGCACGACCTCGTGCACGGGCGCGTCCTTGACCTTCTTCGGCGGCACGTGCGTCATCCCGGCCAGCTTGCCGAACGCCTCGCGCACCCCGGTGAAACCCATCGGCAGCTCCGGCTTGAGCAGCCCGCCGATCTTCTCGCTGATCTCCTGGTACGACGTCAGGCCCAGCGCCTTGAGCAGCCGGCGGTCGGTACCGAAGACGTTCATGGCCAGCGGCATCGCCGAGCCCTTGACGTTCTCGAACAGCAGGGCCGGGCCGCCGGACTTCTGTACCCGGTCGACGATCTCCCCGACTTCCAGATAGGGGTCGACTTCGGCCTTGATGCGCTTGAGGTCACCGTCGCGCTCCAGCGCTCGCAGCAACGAGCGAAGATCGTCATAAGCCATGCGGCCCAGTATCCGACACGGACTACCCTGGACGCGTCACTGGGGCACCGCTCCCAGCACACCGCAACCCGCCGCTACATCTTTCAGGGGGCCTCCCAGCATGCTCAGGTATCTGCCGTTCCTGCTGGTCCTGGCGCTGTGGATCTACGCGTTCATCGACTGCCTGAACACCCCGGAGGAAGAGGTCCGCAAGCTGCCGAAGGTGGCGTGGGTCATCATCGTCCTCCTCTTCGGTGAGGTGCTGATCGGCCCCGTCGCCTGGCTCACGGTCGGCCGCCCGCGCAAGACGGTCGGCGGCCAGGGCGGCGGGCGCGGCCCGGCGGGCGGCGGCATCGCCGGGGCGTTCGGCGGGCGCCGTGGCGGCGGTGGCGGCTGGGTCGCCCCGGACGACAACCCCGAGTTCCTCAAGTCACTCCGCAAGGACGACACGCCGCGCCCCGACCCCACCGACGCCGCCCCCGAGTCCGGCTCCGACGCCGCGAAGGACTCCGGCTCGGGCAAGGGCTCCGGCTCGGGTTCCCCGTCCGGCACGGGAACGGGCTCGGCGTCCGGTACGGGCCCGGAGTCCGGCGCCGGCGAGCGCAAGCCGGAGGCGGAGCGCCGCGACGACGACGGCCCGGAGGGCCCGCGCCGGGGCTGACCGCCGAGCGGGGCAGCGGTCGAACTGGGCTGGAACCTGGGTCGAGCCGGGGCCGCGCCAGGCCAGAGCCGAGCTGGGCCGGGGTCCGGGCGGCGGGTCCGCCCGTCGGCCTCGCGGGGCCGTGGTCGAGCCAGACCGGGGCCGGGGTCCGGGCGGCGGGTCCGCCCCGCCGGCGCCCCGGCATCGCGTGGCCGGAGCCGGGGTCGGCGTCGCCGCTTCCCGGGTCGCCCCCGCCAGCCGGTCCACCCGTCCGGGTGTCCGTCGTCGCGGTCAGCCGGCCCGGCCCGCGCCGCGTCGGCCGCCCGGCTGGTCTCCGGGGCGGGCCACGACGGCGCGGTCCACGACCGCTGTCGTGCTCGTCACCGCGCCGGCCTTCGGCCCGTCGCAGTCCTCGCCGGTCGCGCGAGGTGTCTTCTCCGGGTCCACGACGACCACGCGGACGCCGAGCAGCCGCAGGTCCTGCCGGCCGAAGAGCCACTCCGCGCGCTCGCCCGTCGCCTCGTCGACCCGGGCCACGGCCACCCCGCGCCGGCCCACCGCGTCCACCGCGTCGTGGATGACGACCACTCCGGGGATACGCGCCGCCGCCCGGTAGAGCGCCGCCTCCGTCGCGGGCGGCAGCACCGACTCGGCCAGCATGTCCCCGACCGTGCGGAACACCTGCTGGTCACCGGGTCGGACGCGGGGCTCGGCCGCGCGCAGCGTGCGCAGCAGCGCCGCCGGGTCGCGCGGCAGCCGCTGGAGGTGGCGGAAGGCCGTCGAGGTGGGGCCGGGCGGGTCCGGTTCCAGCCTGACCCGCTCGCCGGGGAACCGGTCGCCGCGCAGCAGCCCGGCCCGGGAGCCGTCCACCGACCGCCAGAGCCGCCGCTCCCGCAGCGGCTCGACGACGGCGCACGCGCTCCGGTCGCCGGGGTCGGCCGTCTCGGCGCTCTTCGAGCGGACGTAGGTGAACTCGCCGTCCCGGGGACGGAGCCCACGGGCCCGCTCCGCCGTGTCGGCCACCCGCGCGAGCAGTTCGCGCGCGCCGCCCTTCTCGTCACCACCGCCGTGCGCCCCGGGCGCGTACGTACTGCTCGCCGGCGGCCCGTCACGACGTCCGCCCGGTTTCTCGCTGTCCGCGCTGCCGGTGAACGACGGGGCGACCACGAGGACGACGTTGACGACGATGGCCACGGCCACGACGGGCCCCGCGACCTCGGGCCCCAGCAGTCGGGCCCAGCGCGTGGGCGTCCGCGACGGCGACGCGGGGGTGGCGGAGGTGGCCGGTTCGACGTCGGCTGACTCGGGGATGGCCGGGGCGGTTAACGCGCCCGGCCCGGCGTCGGACGCGGTACCTGTCGGGCCCGGCGCGGACCCGGTCGCCCCGGCCCGCGCGGCCGACCCACCCACCACGGCTCCGGGCCCGGCGGCCTCGGGCACGCCCGACACATCGGCCCCGGCGCCGCTTCTCCTCCGCCACCTCGCGCGCATCGGTCCCCCTCCTCGGCGGAGCCGGCCCCGCCGCGGCCCCTAGAAGGGGACGCGCCAGGCGGGGCGGTGGTTGTGCGGGCTCGCCCGGCGGCGGGCGGGAGGGCACGGCGCCGGGCCGCGACGGAGGGGGCCCGGGGCGCCTCGGGGCAGCGGGTGGGCGGCCCGTCTGGGATGGCACCCGGGAGTGGGCCGCCGCGTGCCGGCGGGCGGCGCGGCGGGTGTCGCGCACCGTGTTGGTCGCGACGCCCAGCCGCCGGGGGCGCGGGTGCCACCCTCGGCGTCCACCCGGGTGGCGTGGCCGCCACGCTTCGAGGAAGGTCCGCGGGACCACGTCCTCGGCCGTCGCGCCGGTCAGCCGGTCAGCCGGTAGGCGTGGTGGTGGACTCAGCGCGCGTGGTGGTCGAAGGGCTCGGCGAAGACCGCCTGGGCCCCCGGCGTAGGCGTGTGCGCGGTGTTGGCCCCACACCCAGGGACGGTCCGTACGACAGCGGCCGGCCCCTGTGACCCACGTCACAGAAGCCGGCCGCCGTCGGTGCCGGGGGCGGGCCCTTCGTCGGGGCTCAGACGCCCGCGTACGAGTGCTTGCCGGTGACGAACATGTTCACGCCGTAGTAGTTGAACAGGAAGCAGGCGAAGGCGATGAGCGCCAGGTACGCCGCCTTGCGGCCCTTCCAGCCGGCCGTGGCCCGCGCGTGCAGGTAGCAGGCGTACGCGACCCAGGTGATGAACGTCCAGACCTCCTTGGGGTCCCAGCCCCAGTACCGGCCCCACGCCTTCTCGGCCCAGATCGCGCCGGCGATCAGCGTGAAGGTCCACAGCGGGAAGACGGTGGCGTTGATCCGGTACGCGAACTTGTCCAACGACGCCGAGGACGGCAGCCGCTCCAGGATCGAGGTGGCCAGGGCGCCCGGCTGCTTGCCGTCCGGGTTCTCCAGCCGGGCCTCGTAGCGGTCGCGGAAGAGGAAGAGGAGGGTGGCCACGGCGCCCAGGTAGAGCACCGCGCCGGAGACGATGGCGCAGCTCACGTGGATCCACAGCCAGTACGAGTCCAGCGCCGGCACCAACTGGTCGCTGTCGGTGTACAGCACGGAGACCGCGAGTCCGAGGTCGAGCAGGGCCGTGGTGACCAGGGGCAGGCCGATCCAGCGGACGTTCTTGCCGGCGGCCAGCAGCACCACGTACGCGACGACCGCCACCATCGACAGGGTGATGGAGAACTCGTACATGTTGCCCCACGGGGCGCGCTCGACCGACAGCGCGCGCGTGAGGACGCCGCCGACGTGCAGCAGCGCGGCCAGCACGGTCAGCGAGACGGCGATCCGGCCGTAGAGGTCGCCGCGCTCGGTGCCGCCGGCGGCCCCCGGCCCGTCGGGCACGTCGCGGGCGCCGGGCGCGGAGCGGGTGACGACCGTGGGCCGCTCCAGGACAGCGGTGCCGCCGCCCTGCCGCTTGACCTGGACGGTGACGGTGCCGGCGGCGGCCTTGGCCGAGGGGGCGAGCGCGGCGGCGGTACGGCCGACCTTGCTGCGGCTGCCGAACACCCACTCGGTGATGTAGGCGATGAAGGCCAGGGTGTAGACGGCCATGGCCGAATAGATCAGCACGTTGCTGATGTTGGCCAGGTTCTCGTTGGCTGCGGCAGCGAGGTTCACGCGCGCGCTCCTTCGGCAGGATCTGGTGACTCAGATTCCGGTTCTGGTTCGGCGGGTGCGTCCGCCTGGAGGGCAACCGCGAGGTCGGCCAGTTCCTCGGGGAGCCTGGCGGACTCGCTGCGGCCGAGCCCGGCCATCTCGACGACCGTGTGACCGTCCTTGCCGGGCACGGCCCGCACCCACACCCGGCGGCGCTGGATGAACAGCGAGGCGGCGAGGCCGACCAGCGCGGCGACCGAACCGATCAGCGCGAGCTCGTTGCCCGGCTGGTGGGAGATCTGGAAGCTGGCCCAGGTCTTGATGCCCTCGAACCTGAGCGTTCCGGCGCCGTTGGGCAGCGTCATCGTCTCGCCCGGCAGCAGCTTCTGCGCGAACGCCTTGCCGTCCGGGTTCTTGAACTGCTTCATGTTGTCGGTCTTGAGCTGGTACACGTTCTGCGGCAGCCCGCCGTCGACGCCCAGCCGGCCGTGGTAGGCGGTCAGGAACATCACCGGGTAGTCCAGCGCGGGGAACTGCGAGAACATCGTCTTCGCGTCCGCGCCACCCCAGGTCGGCACGAAGAAGCCCTGGAATCCGAGCTGCTCCTTCTTGCCGTTCCGGTCCCGGTAGTCGGGCACCTTGATCACGCCGGACGAGGTGAGGTTCCCGTCCTGCTGGAGGAAGGGCACCGCGCCCTTGAACGCGATGTCGCCCTTGCCGTCCTTGATCGTGACGACCGGCGCGTACCCGGTGGAGAGCAGGAAGACCTTGTTGCCCGCGATCTCCAGCGGCTCGTTGACCTCGATGGAGGTCCTCTTCTCCGCGCCGTCCGCACCCTCCCAGTACTTCACGTGGGCGCGGAACTCGCGGGCGGTGCCGCGCTGGGAGCCGCTGCGCTCGTAGCGGGCGTCGAAGCTCTCCAGTGAGAAGCCGAAGGGTTCCAGGTTGTCCTTGTCGAAGAAGGCGCCCGACTTGAAGTCGTCGTACTGGGTGAGGCTGTTGGTGAAGCCGTCCTGGTCGCCCTCGGTGATCAGCTTGCCGCCCTCGGACTTCCACAGCTGCCCGACCGCGAAGGCCACCAGGACCACGATCAGCGCCAGATGGAAGATCAGGTTGCCGACCTCGCGCAGGTACCCCTTCTCGGCGGCGACCGCGTCCCCGGCCACGTGCGCCCGGAACCGGCGCCCGCGCAGCACCGTGCGCGCCGCCGCGAGCACCTGCTCGGGCTCCGCCTCGGTACGCCAAGTGGTGTACGCGGGCAGTCGGGTCAGCCGGCGCGGGGCGCCCGGCGGGCGGCCCCGGAGCTGGCCCACGAACTGCCAGGTGCGCGGCACGATGCAGCCGATGAGCGAGACGAACAGCAGGATGTAGATCGCGGAGAACCACACCGAGCTGTAGACGTGGAACATCCCCAGCTTCTCGTAGAGCGGGGTCAGCGTCTCGTGCCGGGCCTTGAACGCCTCGACCTTGACCGGATCCACGCCGCTCTGCGGGATCAGCGAGCCGGGAATGGCGCCCAGCGAGAGCAGCAGGAGCAGCACCAGGGCCACCCGCATCGAGGTGAGCTGCCGCCAGCACCAGCGCACCCAGCCCCACGCCTCGCGCCCGGCCCAGGCCATCGCGCCCAGCGCGCCGGGGGCGCGCACGCCACCGAAGGAGCCCGGCACGGCCTGGCCCTCGGTCGGCGCGGTGGACAGTCGCGTACCGGCCTCGGCCAGTTCGTCGACGCCGGTGGCCTCGCCCGCGGTGGCCTCGCCCGCGGTGGCCGGCGGCACGCTCGGCTCCGCCGCGCGGTCCGACCCGTCCTCCCGGGCCGGCGGGTCGGCGGCGGCCTCGGTCGCCGCGTCGCCGGTACCGGTGTCGGTGTCGGTGGTGGCCATGGATCAGATCCCAACGTTGAAGCTGGAGGTCCAGACCCGCATGTCGTCCATCATGCGGTCCCAGACACCCGTGACGAGCAGCAGACCGAGCGCGATGAGCATCCCACCGCCGATCCGCATCACCCATACGTAGTGCCGCTTGACCCAGCCGAAGGCGCCCAGGGCTCGACGGTAGGCCACGGCCACCGCGATGAACGGCAGGCCGAGCCCGACGCAGTACGCGGCGGTGAGCAGCGCCCCGCGCCCCGCGCTCGCCTCATTGAACGCCAACGCGTTGACGGCCGTGAGGGTGGGGCCGAGGCACGGGGTCCAGCCGATGCCGAACAGCACCCCGAGGACGGGGGCGCCGGCCAGGCCCACGGCGGGCTTCTGGTGGAAGCGGAACTCGCGCTGCCCGAAGCCCCGCAGCACGCCCATGAAGGACAGGCCGAGCAGGATCGTGACCACGCCCAGCACCTTGGAGATGGTCTCCTTGTGCTGCTGGAGCTCCCAGCCGAAGTTGCCGAACAGGGCGCCGCCGGAGACGAAGACGGCGGTGAAGCCGAGCACGAACAGCGAGGCGCCGGCGAGCATCCGCCCCCGCCGCGCCTGGCCGAGGTCGGTGCCGGTGACGCCGGTGACGTACGACATGTAGCCGGGCACCAGGGGCAGCACGCACGGCGAGAAGAAGGAGACCAGACCACCGAGGACGGCCACCGGCAGCGCGAGCAGCAGGGCGCCGGTGAGGACGGTCTGGTTGGGGTCGGTGGCGGCGGCGAGTGCGCTCATGTCGCGGCGATCACTTCTCTGCGATCAGCGGCTTGAGCGCCTTGTCGAGCGCGTCCTCGCTGAGTGGGGTCAGCGCCCGCACGGCGATCTTGCCGTCCCGGTCGAGGATGATGGTGGTGGGGATCGCCTGGGGGTTCAGGCTGCCCTTGGGGAACCGCAGCATGAGCTTGCCGATCGGGTCGTACAGGCTCGGGTACGGGACGTCGTACTCCTTCTCGAACTTGCGCGCGTTGTGCTCGTTGGTGTCGCGGGTGTTGATCCCGACGAACTCCACGCCCTGCTTCTTCGTCCGCTCGGCGACCTTGACCAGGTTGGGCGCCTCGGCTCGGCAGGGGGAGCACCACGAGCCCCAGATGTTGAGGACGACGATCTTTCCGCGGTAGTCGTCGACGTCGAGCCGCTTGCCTTCCAGCGTCGTGCCGGACAGACTTGGCGCGCTCTTGCGGCCCCCCTTGGCCACGGTGCTCACACCGCCGGTACCCTGCACGAACTTCGTATCGGCCGAGCCGCCGGAGGTGCCGCCGGTGCCGCAGGCGGTCAGGCCCAGGGCGGCGGCGACCACTCCCACGGCCAGCAGCGGGCCGCTTCGGGAACACGCTCGGGCGGCGCGGCGTCGAGGGTCACGACAGGCACTCATGTGAAAAGTTTCGCATGGCGACCCGGCGGATCTTCGGCACCCCCCTGTTCGGGTTGCCCGGCTCCGGAACAGCGCGCCACGGGCCGGCGCGCCGCCCTTCCGCCCGCCGGTCAGCCGCCGAACCGCTGCCCCACGCCGAGCCCGCGCAGGCTCGCCAGGACCTGCGGGTCCTGCGCGTCGAGCCAGTCCACGAGCTGCCGGAAGGAGACCAGCCGCACGTCCTTGCGCTTGTCGTCGGCGATGTGCTTGAGCGCCTCCTCGACGGCGTCCATGTAGATGCCGCCGTTCCACTGCTCGAAGTGGTTGCCGATGAACAGCGGCGCACGGTTGGTCTCGTACGCCCGCTCGAAGCCCTTGACGTACGCGCCGGCGGCCTCGCGCCGCCACTGCGGGTAGCGCGCCTTGGGGCCCTGGGTGGCGTTCTTCGACTGGTTGGCCAGCATGTTGTAGTCCATCGAGAGCACCTCGAAGGAGTGGCCGGGGAAGGGCACCTGCTGGAGCGGGAGGTCCCAGATGCCCTGCTTCTTGGTGGGCCAGACCTGGAGGCCGCCGGGCGAGCTGGCGTCGTAGCGCCAACCGAGCTGCTTGGCGGTGGGCAGCAGGTTGTCCTGGCCCAGCAGGCACGGCGTACGGCCGCCGACCAGCTCCTTGTGGTAGTCGAAGGGCAGCGGGTCCAGGTCGGTGAAGCCGGTGTTGGTACGCCACGTGGTGACGAACGACATGGCCTGGTCGATCTCGGAGCGCCACTGGGCCGGGGTCCACTGGCCGACCGAGCCGGAGCCGGCGCAGAAGTGGCCGTTGAAGTGGGTGCCTATCTCGTGGCCCTCAAGCCACGCCTCGCGCACGTTGCGCAGCGTGTCCTTGATGTGCGCGTCGGTGAGGTAGCCGATGTCCGAGGCGCCCACGGGGTTGTTCGGCGGCCGGTAGAGCTTCTGCTTCGACTCGGGCAGGCAGTAGATGCCGGAGAGGAAGAAGGTCATCGACGCGCCGTGGTCCTTGGCGAGCTTGCGGAAGCGCGGGAAGAGCCCGTTACCCACCTCGCCCGCGCCGTCCCAGGAGAAGACGACGAACTGCGGGGGCTTCTGCCCCATCTCCAGCTTCTCCGGCTTGTCCGGCTGCCCGGGCTGCGGACCGGTGTCGGCGGTCGAGCCGTCGCCTATCGGCCGCGCCTTGGCCTGCTGGGTGGCCGGCGCGCCGCCCGGCACGCGGTGGCCCCCGCCGCCCTTGGAGTCCGTCGAGCAGCCCGCGACGGTCAGCGCCGCCGCCGCGCCGGCCCCCGCACCGAGGCCGAGCAATCCCCGTCGACTGATGTCGCGCATTACATCCCCATCTCGTACTCGATATGCGTACCGCCGCTTTCCCCGATAAGGCGACGCCAGGTGAGAGGGGATGCGGACCGATGGGGTTCCCATTCCGCGCGATCGATGCCTGGTTTGGCGTCGACTTTACGAACTTCTCAGCCGTACGCATACGGAGCCTTACGCTCAGCCAACAGCCGGTGAATAGCGTCGAGCGGCAGGCGGGACACGGCGCGGGCCGTGACAGGGCAACGGCCGGGCGGCACGCGTCGAAACGCGCGACCACCCGGCCGAATACACCGCCCGACCGCTCCGGTCAGCTCACGGCGAAATCCGCGCGAAAGACCGGGAATTACGGAACCGGGGGAAACCGAGGCGCGACCGACGCCCTAGGCGCCGAACCCCTTGGCGCCGCCCTTCGTCCGCTTGGCACCCACCCGCAGATGCGCGGGAACGAGGTCGACGGCCGGCTCGGAATAACCCACCGAGACAATCTTGTCGCCGCGATAGGTGAAAGAGGTCAGGCTGGCCAGCGTGCACTGCCGCTTGCGCGGGTCGTGCCACAGCCGCCGCCGCTCCACGAAGCTGCGCACCACCCAGATCGGCAACTGGTGGCTCACACAGACCGCCTCGTGCCCGCGCGCCGCGTCCCGGGCCGCGCCCAGCGCGGCCATCATCCGCACCACCTGCTCGATGTACGGCTCGCCCCACGAGGGCCGGAACGGGTTGGTCAGGTGCCGCCAGTTCGCCGGCTTGCGCAGCGCGCCGTCCCCCACGCCGAACGTCTTGCCCTCGAAGACGTTGCCCGCCTCGATCAGCCGCTCGTCCGCCGCCAGGTCCAGGCCGTGCGCCTTGGCGATGGGCGTCGCCGTCTCCTGCGCACGGTCCAGCGGCGAGGCCACGACGTACGTGACGTCCCGCCCGGCCAGGTGCTCGGCGACCCGGTCGGCCATCTGCCGGCCCAGGTCGGACAGGTGGTAGCCGGGCAGCCGCCCGTAGAGCACGCCCTCCGGGTTGTGTACCTCGCCGTGGCGCATCAGGTGCACCACGGTGGTCTCGGGCGTGCGGTCGCTGTCGCGCTTCATCAGGTTCTCGTCCATCACTCGGTGGCGTCCGCGGCGGCCCGCGCCGCCGCCGGCAGGGCTGCCGCGATCTTCTCGATGGCCCGCTCGTCGTGCGCCGTGGAGACGAACCACGACTCGAAGGCGGAGGGCGGCAGGTAGACGCCCTGGGCGAGCATGGAGTGGAAGAAGGCGGTGAAGCGGTACGCCTGCTGCGCCTTGGCTCCCGCGTAGTCCACGACCGCGTCGGCCTCGGTGAAGAACACCGAGAACATGTTGCCCGCGACCTGCACCCGGTGGGCGACGCCCACCTGGTCGAGCGCCCGCGTGACCAGCCCCCGCACCTCCTGGGAGACCGCGTCCACCCGCCCGTACGCGGCGTCGTCCAGCAGCCTGAGCTGCGCGATCCCGGCGGCGGTGGCCACCGGGTTCCCCGACAGCGTGCCCGCCTGGTAGACCGGCCCGGCCGGCGCGAGGTGGGCCATCACGTCGGCCCGCCCGCCGAAGGCCGCGGCCGGGAAGCCGCCGCCCATCACCTTGCCGAAGGTCATCAGGTCCGGCCGCACGCCGTCGATGCCGTACCAGCCGGCCTTCGAGACGCGGAAACCCGTCATCACCTCGTCCGAGACGTACAGCGCGCCGTTGCTCTCGCACAGCTCCCTGAGCCCGGCGTTGAACCCGGGCAGCGGCGGGACCACGCCCATGTTGCCGGGCGACGCCTCGGTGATCACGCAGGCGATCTCGCCCGGGTGCGCGGCGAAGGCGGCGCGCACCGCGTCCAGGTCGTTGTACGGCAGCACGACGGTCTCGCCGGCCTGCGCGCCGGTCACCCCGGGGGTGTCGGGCAGGCCGAAGGTGGCCACGCCGGAGCCGGCGGCGGCCAGCAGGGCGTCCACGTGGCCGTGGTAGCAGCCGGCGAACTTGATGACCTTGGCGCGGCCGGTGAACCCGCGGGCCAACCGGATCGCCGACATCGTCGCCTCCGTACCGGAGGAGACGAGCCGCACCTGCTCGACAGGGGCGACGCGGGCCACGATCTCCTCCGCGAGCTCCACCTCGCCCTCGCCCGGCGTACCGAAGGAGGTGCCGCGCGCGACGGCCGCCTGCGCGGAGGCGATCACTTCCGGGTGAGAGTGGCCGAGGATCATCGGCCCCCACGAACACACGAGATCGACATACTCGCGCCCGTCCGCGTCCGTGAGGTACGGGCCGGCACCAGACACCATGAACCGGGGCGTACCCCCCACAGCGCGGAACGCCCGCACCGGAGAGTTCACGCCACCGGGTGTGACGACACCGGCGCGATCGAAGAGCTTCTGCGAGACTGGGGCTTCATACGGAAAAGGCACTTGGGTCCTGACCTGCCAAGACGTAGGGAGGGGCCGCGGCGTGAGGACGCGGCCCGCGACGGGCGACGGCGCGGGAAAACTCCTCGCTTTCGGCCGGGCGTGAGCCCCCGCACGTCTGCGAAACTGGGCTTTCGAACGGATAGCTCACACAAGCCATGGTGTCAGAGCCTCATCGGCTCCCGCGGGCGGGCGTTTCACGGCGTCTTCCCGGGGGAGGTCTCTGACACGATGATCGGGTTGCGCGGCCGTGGCCGCGAGTGGTCGGGTGGAGATATGCATCGCGGTGGCGAACTGGGCGAGGGGACCGAAGACCGGGGCCCCGAGCGCCCCGGCCTTCCCCATGCCGCGGGCCGACAGGGCCGCGCGGGCCGGGAGAACCGGGAGGGACAGCGGCTTGGCCGCCACCGGCGGAGCGAGGCGAGCGGGGCGAGCAGAGGCGGCGGCCGTATGGGGGTGACGTACAAGTACTTCGGCGCGCCCGACGGCGCGACGGCGGCTCGCGTCCCCATCTCGATGCGCCCCGAGGAACTCGGCGGCGACGAACTCGGCCACGGCATGTTCACCAAGATCAAGCCGGAGACGATGGCCGCGATGGTCCTCACCGGCATCGAGGGCATACCGCTGCACAAGGTGCCCCCGCTGGAACTGGTCGTCCTCCACCCCGACTACGCCGTCGTCAAGCTCCCCATGACGGTCGTCGACCCGCTGCGTGGCGTCGGCGAGGAGGCCGTCGGCGCGGCGGCGTTCATCTGGTCCACGGTCCCCGACCGCGGCGGCCCGCGCGACGCGTACGGGGTCTACCAACTGCTCCACGAGTGGCAGGACTTCTCCCACCGCCTGCACGAGGCGGGGCACCAGGCGTACTGCCTGGTGTGGCCCTGAGCGGACCGGGCGACAGCGAACGACGACACCACGGGCGGGGCCTTCGGGCTCCGCCTCTGGCATGCGGGCCGAAGCCAACGGCGGGGCCACGCGCGGCGCGGGCGACGGGGCGACACTCGACGCGCGTACCGAGGTCCAGCGCGCGCATGCCGCGCTAGCGCCTCCCGGACCGCGCCGCCCGTCGCGAACTCGGCGATCTCCAGCGCCTGTAACCCCTCCCCCACGACGAACACCGGCCGCCGCGCCATCCGTTGCCCCCCACACTCCCGCACCCGTCGCCCACGGCCACGCGCCCACCACACCCAGTGATACCGGACGCCACTGACGACGGGCCGGCCGATCCGTACCAGGGGAACGCGGGACGGATCGGCCGGCGGTAGCGGTGGGTTCGCGCCGTTTGGCGGGGCTATCCGGACCCGACGGGACCGGTTCTGCGCACTCTCCGCATTCCGTGTCCTTTTGGGGGTACGACGTGGCCATGAGGTTAAGTCTGATCGACATCGGGTCAAACACGGTTCGACTGGCCGTGAGCGACACGAGAGACGGGGTGCCGCTGCCGGTGCACACCGCGAAGTGGCGGCTGCGCCTGTCCGAACAGGTGGCGGAGGACGGCCGGCTCGGCGAGGCCGCCACCGAACGCCTGGTGACGGCGGTGCGCGCGGCCATCGAGGTGGCCGGCCGGTGGGGCGCGCCGAAGCCGTTGGCGTTCGCGACGGCCGTGGTGCGCGACGCGCCCGACCGGGCGGAGGTCCTGCGGGCGGTGCGGGAGCGGACCGGGCTGAGTCCGCGCGTCCTCCCGGGCGAGGTGGAGGCCCAGCTCACGTTCCTGGGCGCGCGACGGTGGATGGGCTGGCGCTCGGGCCCGCTGTCGGTCTTCGACATCGGGGGCGGCTCGCTGGACATCGCGTTCGGCCGGGGCCGGATGCCCGAGTTCGCGGTCTCGCTGCCGCTGGGCGCCAACCGCCTCACCAACGAGTTCCTGTACGCCGCCGACCCGCCCGCGACCGAGGACCTGCTCGCGCTGCGGCGCGCGGTGCGGCACCAGTTGCGTGACGTCTCCGCCCGCGTCCGCTGGGAGAACCCGCACACGGCGGTCGCCACCTCGCGTACGTTCCAGCAGTTGGCGCGGCTGTGCGGGGCGGCTCCGGGCCGTCGCGGCCCGTTCGCCCAGCGCGTGCTGCGCCGCCGCGACCTGCGGACCGCGATCGACCGGCTGGCCGCGCTGCCCGCCGAGCAGCGGGCCGAGTTGCCCGGCATCTCCGGGCCCCGGGCCAGGCAGAGCCTGGCCGGCGCGGTCATCGGCCACACGGCGATGAAGCTCAGCGGGGTGAAATCCCTGGTCATCTGCCCCTGGGCGCTACGCGAAGGCGTTCTCCTGCGCTATCTGGAGGACGGCGCCGCCTGGTGGACCGAGCCGCAGCCGTACGTCGAGCCGCAGCCGCGCTCACGTCCCCAGCCGCGTTCCCAGGTCCCGTCACAGCCGCAGCCACGCGCCGAGCGCGAGCGGGTCCCGGCGCAGGCCGACGCCGAGCGGGGCCCGGCACAGGCCGGGGGCGAGCGCGTTCCGGCGCGGGCTTCGGTGGGCGCGCGGTCGCCGCGCAGGGCCCTGGCGCCGGCGGAGTCGTAGCCCGGCCGGTCGGCGGGGCCACCACCCGCCGACGAGGACGCGCCCGGCGCCGGCCCGCGACGTGCCGGTGGCCCGCGACCGTCGGCGGCGCCCGCCGCACCGGCCGCGCGCGCCTCCCCCCCGACGGCGTACGCCCGGTGGTCCGGGGCCGGTGGGCGGGCGAGGGTGGCGTAGGGCCGGGGGTGTCGCCGCACCGTCGCGGCACGGCCGCGCCCGCGCCCCGTGAGAGGGAGACGCCGATGCCGCCGAACACGGAACCCGGGCCCGCGCGGCCCGCGATCGCCGAGGCCAACCGGGCGCTGTGGCACCGGTTCCCCTTCGAGGACACGCGCGATCTCCAGGACGCCCGGCGGGGGTTCCTGGGCACCGCCGGCGAGAACGTCATCCGCTCCCCCGACGGACGCGCCGTGTGGGACCTGGACGCGTACGGGTTCCTGGCGGCGGACTGCCCGGACACGGCCAACCCCAGCCTGTGGCGACAGAGTCGACTGACCGCCGACCACGGCCTGTTCGAGGTCGTGCCGGGCCTCTACCAGGTACGCGGCTTCGACCTGTCCAACATGACGCTGGTGGAGGGCGAGCGGGGCGTCCTCGTCATCGACCCGCTGCTGTGCGCCGAGACGGCCGCCGCGGGCCTGGCCCTGTACCGCGCGCACCGAGGGCGGCGGCCGGTCAGCGGCGTGCTGTACACCCACAGCCACGTCGACCACTTCGGCGGCGTACGCGGCGTCGTCGACGGCGCGGACCTCACCGCCGGCCTGCCAGTCATCGCGCCCGTGGGCTTCCTGGAGCACGCCGTCAGCGAGAACGTCTACGCCGGTACGGCCATGAACCGCCGCGCCGCCTACATGTACGGGGCCGCGCTCCCCAAGGGCGAGCGCGGACAGATCGGCGCCGGCCTCGGGCCGACCACCTCCACCGGCACCGTCGGCCTGGTCCCCCCCACGCTGGACGTCGTGCGCACGGGCCAGACCGAGACCGTCGACGGCGTCCGCATGACCTTCCAACTCACCCCGGGCACCGAGGCACCGGCCGAACTCAACATCCACTTCCCCGACCACGCGGCGCTGTGCCTGGCGGAGAACGCCACCCACAACCTGCACAACCTGCTCACCCTGCGCGGCGCCGAGGTCCGCGACCCCCGCGTGTGGGCCCGCTACCTCACCGAGGCCGTCACCCTCTTCGGCGACGCCACCGACGTCGCGTTCGCCTCCCACCACTGGCCGACCTGGGGGCGCGAGCGCGTCCTGACGTACCTGTCCGAACAGCGCGACCTGTACGCCTATCTGCACGACCAGACGCTGCGCCTGCTCAACCAGGGCCTGACGGCCCTGGAGATCGCCGAGGAGATCGCGATGCCGCCGGCCCTGGAACGGGCCTGGCACACCCACGGCTACTACGGCTCGGTCAGTCACAACACCAAGGCCGTCTACCAGCGCTATCTGGGCTGGTTCGACGGCAACCCCGCCCACCTGTGGGAACACCCGCCGGTCGAGGCCGCCCGCCGGTACGTGGAGTTCATGGGCGGCGCGGAGGAGGTCGTACGGCGCGCACGGCGTTCCTTCGCCGACGGCGACTTCCGGTGGGTGGTCCAGGTCGTGCACCACGTGCTGTTCGCCGACCCCGAGCACGCCCCCGCGCGACGGTTGCAGGCCGACGCGCTGGAGCAGCTCGGGTACGGCAGCGAGAACGGGACCTGGCGCAACTTCTACCTGACGGGGGCCCGGGAGCTACGCCACGGCGTGGTCGGCACGCCCACCTCCACGGTCGCCCCCGACCTGCTGGCGGCCCTGACCCTGGAGCAGCTCTGCGACGCCCTGGCCATCCGGGTCGACGGGCCACGGAGCTGGGACGCGGACGTGACCGTACGGTTCGCGCCGACGGGGGACGCCCCGCTCACCCTGCGGCTGCGCAACGGCGTCCTCACCCACGTCACCGGCGACGGCCCCGCCGCGACCGCGACGGCCCCCGACGCTCGGATCACCCTGCCCCCGGCCGACCTGCGCGCGCTGCTCCTGGGCACCCTGTCCCCGCATGAGCTGGCCGACCGGGCGAACGTGCACGTCACGGGGGACATCGGGAGGCTGGTCGACCTGCTGGGCCATATCGACCCCCCGCCGCCCGACCCCGACTTCGCGATCGTCACCCCGTAAGGGGCGCGCCGCGCTCGGACCGCGCCGGGGGCTGGGCTGCGCCGGGGGTTGGCCCGCGCCGGGGAGGGGGCCGGGCTCGGGCCCGGAGGGTGGGGGCTGGGCCCGGGTCGCGCGAGGAAGGGCTGGGCTCCGGTTCGGAGGTGGGGGCTGGGCTGGCACCCCTACCGGCGGTGAGGGGCTGGGCCCGGTCCGGGGGGGTGGCGGGCGCGGGGGCGTCCCGCTCAGTCCGCGAAGACCTCGCGGAGCTTCGCCTCCTGCTCGGCGTCCAGGTTCGACTCGATGAGCTGGGCGTGGCCGGTCGGGAACGCCGCGCGGACCCGTTCGACCACCGCGTCCTGGGACAGCAGGAAGAGCGCCGACGTACCCGGCGTGACCTGCGACTTCACCGAGTCGATGAAGTCGTCGTCAATCCCGACGTCGGCCATCCGCCCACCCAGCGCGCCGGCGGCGGCGCCGACCGCGGCCCCCAGCAGCGGCATGAAGAAGATGAGCCCGAAGAGCATCCCCCAGAACGTCCCCGACAGCGCGCCCACTCCGGTCAGGTTGTGCAACTGCCGCGTCCTCGGCTTCTTCTCCCCCTCCGGCCAGGCCGCGACCGCCGCGTCCAGCACCTTGATGAGCTCCTGTTTCTGCAACTGGAGCAACGTGCTCTCGGCGTCCGCGGCACCCTCGGACGAGTCGAACTTCCAAACGGTCAACGTGGCCATACGGGGCCTCCGGCGACTGGTGGGGATGGCGCATTCCGGCACCGCCAGTAAACGCCCGCGCCTCCCACGACGCATTCCGGAACACCTCGGACCCCTGTCACCCCGCCCCGCCCCCCCGTTACGCCTCCCCCGCCCATCCCCCGAATGGAGTACGTCCGGTGGCGGTCGGCGAACGGAGATGCCCACGGTCGAAACAGGCCGCGCCACTTCCGCTACCGCGGCCGGACGAAAGGGAGCTCCGCCATGAGCGACCAACCCTCGGCCCACCGCCCCGATACCGGCGGAGGCCGGCACGCCGGACCGCCCAGCCCCGCCTCCGCGTACCGCGACAACAGTGGCTGGGCCACCGGAGGCGTCCTGCTCGCCGGTGTCCTCATGCTGGTCCACGGCGTGCTTTCCGTACTCCAGGGCATCGCCGCCATCACCAAGGACAACGTCTACGTCAACCTCAACGACTACATCTACCGCGTCAGCCTCACCGGTTGGGGCTGGACCCTCCTGATCCTCGGCGCCATCACCGCCCTGGTCGGCATCGGCATCCTCGCCGACCAGTCCTGGGCCCGCATGACCGGCATCCTGCTGGCCGCCCTGGGCCTGATAGCCCAGTTCCTCTTCCTCCCGTACGCCCCGGTCTGGTCCATAGCCATGATGGCCCTGGCCGTATTCGTCATCTGGGCCCTGTCCACGTACCACCCCGACCGGGATCGGGTGGGGTAGGAGGTGGGAAGTGGGGAGGAACGCGTGCGCCCGGGTGCGGCGTCAGGTGAACTCCGATCCGGCACCGCCCCTTTCTCGCATTCACACGCGAGAAGCCCCACCGGTCAGCGAACCGGTGAGGCTTCTCTGCGGGCGCCTAAGCCCTATGACGTGACCATCTGGTCAACTTCCGGGAGCGAGGTAGGAGGCTGATCGCCGTACCAGGCGTACTCAATGCCGGACAATGTTCCCAGTTCAGCCCACAGGGCGACCTCGCCAGTAAGATGGCCTCCCTGCCCGGTAGCAACCTCACTGCGCGATTCTCAACGCCTGGGCTGAGCCGTAGAACTTGACGAGGAGTCTCGACCACCCGTAGGCCCGTAGTTGGCGGTCAGGGTAGCGGCATATTCGTCCGGGACTGCGCGGCCCGCGAAGGTCAGCGGAAGATACGACTCCAGCGCGCCTGACACTCCCAGGAAAGGCCCGAACTGTGCGCACCATCCACTCCGCACGGCCGCGTTCGGGAAGCCCTGGAACACTGCGACCTCGGGATCTCTTTCACCCCAGCACCCCCACTTTCCGGAAGATCCGGTCACGGCGATGACGTTCGCCGAGATCGCGATCGACCCCATGATGTCGCCGTCCGGCTCGTAACCGATCGCAGCCCAGTAGTCGTCCACACCTGCCTCGACGGGCAACGACGCCGCCGGGTACATCCGATACTCCGGGAGGTAGAACGCGTCGGAATCCGGCTCAAGAACGAGCAGTTCGACGTGGCGATCACCATGCCACCGGGCCATCGCACAGAGTGCCGGCCAGAACTCCGGAGTGAGGACCGCATCGAACTCGCAGAACAGAGAGTCTCCGGCGCTCCCCCTGAAGACCTGGTCAGGCAATCTGGCGTCGAGATCGAAGGTAGCCGCGCCGCGGGAGCGAACGTCGAGATACTCGTTGCGATCGATCACGATCGAGTCCGCCTCTACCATCAGCCCTCACCCAGCCTGATCTTGATGTCGGCCTTCTTGGACCCCGGATTATAGTAATCCGCCGTCCATCCCGTATGGCTGTTGGCCTTTCCGCGAAGGAAGTACCTTGCCCCGCCCTTTTCGTACATGAGGTTCGGGCCCTTCTCGGTGCGAGCCCATCCATTGGCCTCAAGATTCTTTCCGAATTCCACAGGGCCGACATCAGTCGACTTGTTCAGCATGCGGGCGCCGGGGCTGGTGATGTCCTCGTATTTCGATACCGGCGGACAGTCGCTGTTGTGCACCAGCACCGGCGCTTTACCCGCCGCCACATAGTACGTATGCACTTGGGCGACCGTCAGGTCGTGTGTGCGCTGGTGTTGGGTGAAGTGGCGGGTCGCGGCCACCTCTACCGTGGTGCCGTCCGGGGTGCGGAGGCGCATGCCGGCCCGGAGGGCGCCGGCGTTGGTCCAGGAGTGGGTGTCCTCCACCCAGAAGGGGTGGGTGGTCGTGGCGACCAGGGAGGTCTGCTGGGAGCCGGTCACCTTGAGGTCGACGAACTCCTTGTCGTCCTCGGTGATGATCGTGCCGACGACCTCGCGGGGGGCTGTCTCGCCCGTTTCGGGGTGGGTGACCAGGACCCTGTCGCCCGTCCTGACGTCCTTGATGGGGCGGGTGGTGCCGTCCGCCAGCAGGACCTCCGTATCGGGCAGGAAGCTGTGGCAGACCTTCGGCTGCTCGGCCTTTCTGCCTGATCGGAAGCGCTTGGCGGCCTTGCCCAGGACCGTTTTGCCGAACTTCCCGACCTTGCCGATCGGCGACACTCCCAGCGCTTCCGTCCCGCAGTCCAGTTGGACGGGGTCCCGCGTGCACGCGAGCCACTGGGCGGCGTCGGGCCCGAGGACGCTGTAGGCGAGCTTGCTGAACGCGACCATGCTGCTGCGGAGCAGCTCCGGGACCCCGTACGCGCCGAACGCCTTCTCCGCCTCGCTGGAGCCCGACTTCGGGAAGGTCCGGAAGCTGGCGGACCGGTAGCCCGTCGCCCGGTACCGTGCCGGGCGGTACTTCGTCACCGGCCGGCCCGCGCCGTGGCCGTAGCCGCCCCGGCCGCTGACCCGGCCGCCCGCCGCGCCGTGTCCGTAGCCGCCGCTGCCGGTCACCCGGCCGCCCGCGGCGCCGTGGCCTTGGCCTCCGCCGCCGGTCAGGGGGCCGCCGGCCGCGCCGTGGCCGTAACCGCCGCCCTTGGGGCGCACGATGTTGAAGGGGCCACCGAAGAACGTGCCGCTCGGGTCGCTGTACAGCAGCGGGTTGTTGTCGCCGTACGTGTAGCCGTGCATCTGTTGGCCGTCGGTGAGGTCCATGACCGGGTCGACGCTGAGGAAGCGGCCCAGCCTCGGGTCGTACTCGCGGGCGCCGAGGTGGGTGAGGCCCGTGGTGGTGTCGCGGGTGCCGCCGACGAAGCCCTTGCTGCCGGGCCAGGTGGTCGGGTCGGTGCCACGGGGGGCGCCGAAGGGGAGGTTGCGGCGTTGGGTGAGCGTCGTCTCGGCGGCCTTGACGGCGAGTTCGCCGGTGCCGTGGTGGTCCGCGACGGTGTACGTGACGCTGCCGTCGTCGTGGGTGACGGCCTGGTGGCCGTCACCCAGGTCCAGGTAGCGGGTGGCCTTGGCCTTGGCGGCGCCCCGGGCCAGGGTGACCTCGGTGTGGCCCAGGTAGAGCGTGGTCTCGGTGTCGGTGCGGCCGATGAGGCGGTTGCCGTCGGCGTCGTAGAGGTAGGACGTGGTGGTGGTCTTGCCGGTGTCGCCGACGGGTTCGGTGACCTCGGCCAGGTGGCCCTCGGCGTCCCAGGTGAGGTTCTGCGTGTCGCCACCGAGGGTGCGGGCGCGGGTGTTGCCGGTCGCGTCGTAGTCGTAGGTCTCCCGCGCCGTGCCGGTCGGGCCCTTGGTGGCGACCGATGTCAGGGCGTGCGGGCGGGGCTGGCCGGGGGCCGGGTAGGTGTAGGTGCGGGTGGTGTTGTTGGCGGCGGCACCGGTCAGGTCGTGTGCGGTCTCGGTGAGGCGGTTGCCGACCTTGTCGTAGCTGTAGGACTGCCAGTACGGGGCGGGCCCGCCGAGTACGTCGCCGGCGGGGGCGTCCGCGCAGGTGGTGGTGGGCTGGGTCCACGCCTGGGTCAGGCGGCGCAGGTGGTCGTAGGTGAAGCACTGGTTGTCGGTGCCGTCGCGGGAGACGTCGGCCAGCGAGGTGACGTTGCCGGCCTCGTCGTAGTGGTAGGTGGTGCTGCGGTCCACGCCGGGCACGTTCTCGCGGTCCACCCGGCTGTTGGCCAGCCGCTGGGTGCCCCACTCGTAGCTCTGGGTGGTCCACGTCTTGCGCTGGCCGTCGGTCAGGCCGAAGGCGTACTGCTGCGGCTTGCCCGTCAGGGTGTGGGTGATGCCGGCGCGTAACCCGTCGCCGGTCAGCACGTTCAGCCGCTGGGTGCCCGCCTCGTACAGGTAGCTGGCGCCGGTGCCGGGCAGGGAGCCGGCGGGGCCGTAGCTCACGTTGCGTTGCAGGCCGGAGAGGTGGAACGCCTGCTGCGCGTGGTAGGTGCCGGCCAGCGCGCCCTCTGCCGCCGGGATGACGACCTCGCTCTTGAGCGCGCGGTAGAGCCGGTCGTAGTAGGTGACCTTCGAGGTGTACGGGTTGCCGTTCACGTACCGCGTGGACTCGGCGAGTTGGCCCCTGCCGCCGGCGACGGTGTCGTAGACCCACCTGGCGCGCAGGGTGCCGGTGGCCGTCGACTCGCGCAGTTCGGTCCGGCGGCCCAGGCCGTCGTAGACGTGGACCAGGGTCGTGTCACGCGCGTCGGTGGTGGAGACGAGCTGGTCGCGGTCGTCGTAGCGGCTGTGGGTGGTGCCCTTGTCGGGGTCGTCGGCGCGGATCTGTCGGCCGCGCTGGTCGTAGGCGTAACCCCAGACGTTGCCGGCCGGGTCGGTGACCTTGTCGAGCTGGCCCGCCGGTGTGTACGCGTAGCGGGTGGTGTCGAAGGCGGCGTCGGCCGAGCGCGCGTGGTGCTGGCGCAGCTCGATCGTCTGGTCGCGGGCGTCGGTGACGGTGGTCACCGCGCTGGCGCCCGCGGGCGGGATGACGGTGGAGCGGTCGCCGCCGTAGCGGGTGCGGGTGGTGCTGAGCACCGTGCCGCCGTCGCCGTTCCCGGCGATCTGGCGCACCTCGGTCTCGCGGCCGAGCCCGTCGTGGACGCGCCGGGTCTGGGTCTCCACGGACAGGGCGTCGGCCGCGGCGAACAGGGCGGTGCGTGGCGCGCCCTCGGCGTAGTAGGGCGCGAACTCCTTGGCGGGCAGGCCGCGCTCGTCGTAGAAGACGTCGGCCAGGACCCGTCCGCCGCCGGGGCCCGGCTCCTGAGTCTGCCGCTCACGCAGCAGGCCGTCCAGGATCTGGTACGTGGTGCGCTGGCCGCCGCTGTTCTCCAGCGTGCGGGTGCCGACGGCGGTGGCCTTGCCCTCGGTGACGGTGTAGGTGAACTCGTAGTTGGCCGGCGTCGCGTTGGACGAGGCACGGTCGGCGAGCCAGATGCGGGTGGTGCGGCCGAGCGCGTCGTAGGCGTACTTGGTGACGTTGCCGTTGGTGTCGGTGATCGCGGTGGGCTGGCCGGTGGAGATGTCGTAGTCGGTGGTGGTGGTCTGGGCGGTGGCCGCGTCGCCGGGGGTGGCGGGCGGGGTCGTCTCGGTGATCCTGGTGGGGTGGCCGGTGGCGGGGGTGTACGCGGTGGTGGTGGTCCGCCCGTCGGCGCGCGCCTGGCGGACCGGGGTGGCGTCGCCGGTGGCGGTGAGGGTCGCGGTCAGGTCGGTGGCGGTGCGCGGTCGCCCGTAGCCGTCGACGCTCTGGCCGCTCTCCAGGTAGCTGGCCCTGGTGCCGTCGTGCGCGGTGAGGGTGGCGGTGGCGGTGACGTCGCCCTTGGTGGGTGTGTCGCCGTAGGTGCCGCCGTCGTAGGCGGTGCGCACGTCGGAGATGACGTCCCTGGTCCGGTCGGGGGTGCCGCCGCAGGCGAGCGAGACGGTCTCCTCGCGGGCGGTGAGGGACAGCAGGTTGGCCGCCGTGTTGTCGGCGTAGCTGGTGCGGGTGCAGCGGTCGTCGCTGGTGGTGGCGGTGTCGCCGGCGTCCTCTACCCGGGTGACCCGGCCGGCGACCTCCTCGTGCGTGGTGGTGGTCTCGGTGGTGCGCCACTTCTGGCCGGCGCCGTCGTCGAGCGAGTTCCACTCCTTGCTGTGGCCGGTGCCGGTCAGGTCGGAGGTGACCGTGCCCCAGGTGCGGACGCGTTCGGCGGTCTGGTGGTGCCAGGGCCGTTCGACGGTCTTGTTCAGCACCGTGCCGCCGGGTCCGGAGAAGGTGACGGTCTTGTAGCCGAAGCCGGCGGTGGCCGCGTGGTCGGGGATCGGGTCACCCTCGCCGGCGCCCAGGGTGAGGCTGACGCTTTTGGTGCCGCCCGCGGGGGCCGCGCGGTCGCCGTCCATGCCGCGCAGGAAGTAGTGCTCCTCCTGTGTCCTCATGGCGTCGGTGCCCTGCCCGCCGGTCTGGACGCGCACGTGGCCGTAGCCGCGCCACTGGGACCAGGTGCGGTGCTTCTCCTGGGTCAGGCCGTCGTCGTCGTCGAAGTGCCAGGCGGCGTCGCCCAGGTAGGTGTAGCGAGTGACCTGGTCGGGGGCGCCGCCGGTGCGGTCGGTGCCGGTCACGGAGGTCACGACGTACTTGTTGAACCAGTGCCGCTCGGGGTCGTCGCTGCTGGAGCCGCCCATGAACTGCGGGAAGCAGCGGGTGGTGTTGGACTGCGGGGTGGGCAGGTCGGCGGCGGAGCAGGCGGGCGCCGAGTAGCCGACGTCGACCTGCCCGCCGTACTCGTCGGCGACGCTGGAGAGCCGGGCCTTGACGAACGGGGCGTAGCCGTCGCCGACCTTGTCGAGCCGGTTCTCCCGCTGGGTGTACGTGAACGTCGTCCTGGGCAGGGTGATCGCCGTCGCGGCGGCGTGCCCGGTGTGCTGGACGCTGTCGAGCAGGAGCTGCCGGTCCACGTCGGCCTCACCCCAGCGGTGGCCGAGCGCCCAGGAGTCGACCTTGGCGTACGCGGTGCCCTTGAGGATCTCGGCGCTGACGTCCACCAGCCGCTTGCGGGTGAAGAAGCTGGGCGAGAGGCGGCCCTTGTCGCAGGTGGTGCCGGCCTTGCAGTTCAGGTCCCAGGGTGTGTCGTACCAGTAGGACTTCTTGTCGTCGATGGTCTCCGGCGCGCAGGTCACCCCGGTCTGCGGCAGGCACCGCTCGGCCTGCGTGAAGTCCACCCGGGCCAGCGCCTTCTCGGCGTACAGGTCACTGGCCTTCAGCCCGTACTCGATGCGGTCCAGATAGCCGCCACGGGTGTACGGGGTGTCGTCGGTGTCCTTGAGGTTACGACCGTAGGAGTTGGTCTCCTTGTCGTAGTAGTACGCCATGGCGTTGCCGTGCACGTCGACGACGTAGTCCAGGTTCCAGCGCCACGCCTGCTGGCACCAGGAGTCGGCGAAGGTGGCCTTGTGGCAGGGCTCGTTGGCGTCGTCGCCGTAGACCGGGACGGTCCAGGTGGAGTCGGTGGTCTCCTTGCCGCTGGCCCAGCCGGGCAGCCGGTGGTAGCCGAAGAAGTACTGGGTGCCGTCGGTGTCGGTCAGCCGCCAGTACTCGTTGTCGTCGTCCCCGTTGGCACGGTCACCGCTGGTCAGCCGGGTGACTCTGGTGCCGTCGTCCTGGCGGAGCTTCCACTCGTTCTTGCCGGTGGGGACGAGTTCGCCGCCCTTGCCGTCCATGGTCAGGAACGCGTTGTCGTAGCCCCAGCACAGGTCGCCGGGCTCGCGGCCGTCCGCGTTCTTCACCCCGTCGTCGTAACAGGGCTTGTAGCGGCGCTCGATGGACCCGGGCGAGAGGTCGAAGCCGTCGCCGACCCAGGACGCCTGGTTGTTGGTGGAGCTGGTGCGGCCGTCCAGGGAGCCGGAAGAGTACGACAGGCCAAGGTCGGGGGCCAGGTCGCCGGGGACGTCCGGCACCTCCATCGGATACGACCAGCCGAAGTCACCGGTGTTCAACGCGGTCTGCCAGGACGCGGACGGCGCGAGCGTGCTCGCCTTGTAGTCACCGGTCTTGCCCTCGTCACCGGCGACGGCGGCCAGCACGGTCGGCGCCCCGGCCCGCAACGGGACGGACGCCGCTGTCAGCCGCCGGCGCTCGGTGTCGTTGACCGTCGGCACGGGCATGGCGGTACGGCACTTCGCGTCGTCGGGGTCACTCAGCGCACAGGCGGGGAGCGTGACGAGGGTCAGGCGGGACAGGTAGCCGCCGCCGTACGCCTCGGCGAAGGCGGCGTAGTCCAACTCGATGCCGGTGGTGGTGGTCGGGTTGATGGCGGGGGCGCCAGGGGTGGGCCTGTCCGTCTGGTCGAGGTCCAGGGTCAGCAACACGCCTGTCACGCCGGCCCGTTCGGCCCTGGCGCGTGGCTCGACGCGCACGGTGACGTCGGTGGGCCGGGTGCTCCCGACGTCCTCGGCACTCCCGGTGGCCCCGGCGAGGCTCGGCGTACGGCCCGTACCGGCGCCCGGGATGGGCCGGGCCGGGAGGAGGGTGACGGGCAGGGTGCCGGCCCGGACCGGGGGTGGGGCGGCGGCCCCCGCCGTGCGCTGGCCGGCGGCCGGGAGCCGGACCGTCGCGCTCCCGGCCTCGGGCCAACTCGCTCTGGGTGGTCGGTTCGGCGTGCGCGGGCCGGCGTTCACCGGTCGCGGCCTGGCCTTGCCGAAGTCGGCGCCGGCCACGGGTCGTTCCGAGCGCGGCAGGTCGGGCCGGCCACTGCCGTCGTCCGCCGCGCGCGCCCCGGTCTCGCCGCTGGCCTGGATCAGGCCGGCTACCAACGCCGCCGAGACGAGCACGCCGACTCTTCGCCGGCCCCCGCGTCTGAGCCGGGTCGTCGTGGATCTGTCGTTCATCTCTCTCCCACTCGATTCGAAACGCCGCGGCCACGCCGCGACGCGACACGCTGGGACGGGCCCAGGGCGACTGACGCGCCACCGTGGGCCTGGTGTGGGGGGGTGTGGGGGGTGTGGGGGGTGTGGGGGGTGTGGGGGGTGTGGGGGGGCTTTCGGGTGACGGGTCCCGCCGCGTGGCCTGGGGGCTACGGATGGTGGGCCCCGCCGCGCAGACCACGGGCGCCACCGGAGGCAGGGGGCACGGAGGGGTGCGGGGCGTCACGCGCTCGTGGGCCGCCGTCGCGTCACCGGGCGGCGGCCCACGGGGCGGCCCCACGCGGCTCAGTCCCGAGGCACCTCGGTGGGGGCACCGCGCTTCCCCTCGGCGAGGCGCGCGACCTCCTCCTCGTTCAGCGCGCCCTGGAAGGCCCACACGTCGTCCACCGCGCCCGGCCAGTACCCGCCGAAGGCGCCGGCGGTCTTGGCCCGGCCGACCTGGAGGGCCCTGGTGCCGTTGAAGGAGGGCGCGTTGTCGGCCCAGGAGACGTGGTTGGCGCAGCCCGCCTGGTCGGTGGTGCCGTCGCCGTCACCGTCCGGGCAGACCAGGGTCTCCACCTGGCCGTTGACGTAGAGCCGCACCTGGTCGGCGAACCCGTCGTAGACGACCGCCAGGTGGTTCCAGTCACGGACGTCCGCGAACGAGCGGCTCTCCACGGTCGTCACGCCCGACCCGTCGGCGTCGGTGGCCGGCAGCGTCACCTGCCAGCGGCCCGGCGCGTTCGCGTCGGCGCCCGGTACCCAGCCGACCGTGACCGCGCTACGCCGCTCGCCCTCGACGCCCAGGACCGTGACCGGCCCCTGGGGGACGGCCGCGGCCCGCGCCCACCCGGCGAGGGTGAAGCTGGCGCTGGTGTCGAGGGGCGAGCCCGAGGTCACGGCGTGGTCGTCGGTGCCGTCCAGGACCAGCGCGCCGTCGTCCACCCAGCCGGGGCCGACGCGGGCGCCGGAGGCGAGGGTGAGGGGGCGGCGGGCGGCGGTCTCGTCCGGTGAGGTGGCCGGCGTGCCGGTGGCCGACTCCAGCTTCCAGCGGCCCTTGACCAGCGGGCGCTGGCGGAAGAGCTGCCGCACCTCGTCGTCGGAGATCACCCGGTCGTACAGCCGCACCTCGTCCAGGTCGCCACGGAAGAACCCGCCGATCCCGTCGGCGTACTCCGCGCCGCCCAGGGTGAGGTGGCCACGCGCCAGCCACGGCGTGGTGAACGCCTCGGTGGCCTTCAGGGTGCCGTTGACATACAGCTTGAGCTCGCCTGCGTCGTAGTCGTACGCGGCCACCACGTGCGCCCACTCGCCGAGGCCGGCGCCCGCGCAGGTCGGGTCGGTCTCGGGGCAGGGGCGCTCGGCCGCGCGGACCACGGGGGCGTTCGGGTCGTCGGCGCCGGCGCGCAGGAAGACCCAGCCGAGGGTCGACGAGTGGTAGAGCTCGAAGCCGCGCAGGGTGGCGCCGGCCTGGCTGGCGGCGACCATGGGGCGTTCGCCCCGATCCTTCGGCAACCGGGCCCACAGCGAGAGCGCGAAGCTCTGGTGGGTGTCGAGCACGGGCTGGCCGGTGCGGACGTGGTCGTCCGTGCCGTCCAGGGTCAGGGCGGTGCTGGCGACACCGGGGGCGCCCAGGGTGGGGGCGCCGTGCGGCGTGCCCGTCACGCGCTGGCCGCGCCCGGTGACGGCGGTGGCGGAGGCGTCCTCGTCCAGGTCCCAGACGACCTTGGCCGGCCGGCCGCCCGAGGTCACCGGCTTCCGGTCGGCCAGGGTGGCCAGTTGCGCGTCGCTGAGCTGGTAGTCGAAGAGGTGCGCCGCGTCCAGGGCGCCCCGGAAGTGGCCCTCGCGCTTGCCGTAGTGGGAGGCGGCTCCGAGGTAGGTGGCGCCACGGGCGTCCCACGGGTCGCGGTAGGGGGCCGAGGCGACCGGGTGGCCGTTCACGTACAGGCGCAGTTCGCCGGCCGGGTGGTCGAACACGCCGGCGACGTGGGTCCAGGTGCCGAGCCGGCCCGTGGCGCACGCGGTGTCGCCGGTCGGGCACGCGGGCTGGGCGGCGCGGGCGGTGCCGTTGCCGCTCGCGTTGTCGCTGGTGTGCCGCAGGAAGACCCAGCCGCCGGACGCGCTGGAGTAGTACAGCTCGTAGCCGCTGGCGTGGTTGCCGGCCTGGGCGAGGACGACCGGCGTGCCGCTCACGCCCTCGGCGGGCAGCCTGGCCCAGGCCGCGACGGTGAAGCTCTTGCCGGTGTCGAGGACCGGTGAGGCCGTCGCGGCGTGGTCGTCGACACCGTCCAGGTGCAGCCCGCCGCCCATGATGCCCTCGCCGCCGGCCCGCGCCCCGCCGGCCAGGTCGGCGGGCCAGGCGCCACCGGTGCCGCCGATCTCGCTGGCGCCCGCGGGCTCGTTGAGCTCCCATGTCACGCGGTCGGGCTGGCCCGCGCGCACCCGGAAGGAGTAGGTACGTGGCTCGCTGCCGTTGCCCGCGGCGTCGAAGGCCTGCGCGGTGACGAAGTTGACGCCGGGGCGGGTCGGCATGAAGCGGATCGTCTGGGGCCCGCCGCCCGAGGTGTTCAGGGTGTGCCTGGCGCTGGGTTGCTCGTTGACGCCGAACCAGTAGCGGGTGACGTCGGTGGCCGGCGCGTCGATGGTGAAGGTCCCGTACCGGCCGACCCCGTCCCGCCACGGGTCCTCGGGGTCCTCCGGGTCGGACGCGGCGTACTGGCCCGAGGTGATGGAGGGGCCGGCCGGGACGCTGGTGTCGAGCGTGAGGTTGCAGCCGTGGGCGGCGCCGTCGTAGCTCCACGGCGACCACTGCGCGCCGTCCCACACCCGGGCGTGCCAGTCGACCCGCTTGTTCCGCGGCAGGCTGGTGGGCAACCGCGTCGAGAAGTCGGAGCCCGAACGCTTGAGGGTGGTGGTGGCCGAGGTCCAGCGCGGCTTCCACCCCTGCCCGTCCCCGGCGTCCCAGGTGGCCTGGAACTGCGCGCCCACCGTGTCGCCGTCCGGGTCGGTCACGTTGGTGACCCGCACGGTGGGCAGCGACCTTACGCGCACCGCCTGGTCGCCCGGGCGGCACGTGCCGCCCGGATCGAGCGTCAACTGCGCGGTACGCAACTGGGTGGGCCGCCGGTTGTACCTCACCCGCAGGTAGGCGTCGTCGGCGAACCGCTTCCAGCCGTACCGGTCGCTCTCGCCGGAGGCCCGCAGGCCGAAGGTGATCGAGGGCCAGCCCTGCTCGGCGGCCTGTCGCAGGACACCGCCCACCTCGAACTCCGCGTCCGCGGCGGCACACCCCTCGGCGCCGTACGCGAAGCTGCTGGTGCGCAGGTGGTCGGCCCAGAACCCGGCCGCGTTCTGGGAGTTCCAGGTGGTGGACGAGGAGATCGCCTTGGTCCGCCATAACTGCACCTCGCGCGCCTCACACGAGGCCGCGTGCGTCTCACGCACCACGAACTCGGCCGACAGGACGGAGCGGCCGACGAAGCGCGAGGTCGGGATCTGGTAGAAGAGCCGCTTGGTGTCCTCCGGCTTGCAGTACGCCCAGCCGCAGAAGCCGAGCCCGGCGTCCGGGTCGCCGTTGAACTTCCACTGCGGGGTGCCGGCCCAGTATCGCGAGGCCACCGTCCAGGACGAGGCGCGCGGGGTGTACCACTGCGGGTCGATGTAGACCGGGTAGACCGTGTCCCCGCCGGTCAGCAGCTCCGGGTCCGGGGTGAGGACGAGTTCGCCGCCGCCGTCCCCGACCGCCACGCCCACGGGCGCGGGCCGGCCACCGCCAGCGCTGGCCGCCTGGCCGGCGGGGGCGACGCGGGGGGTGGGCGCGGCCCGCCCGGTGGTCTGGTGGTGTTCGGCGTCGGCCCGACTGGCCGCGCCCGCGCGCGAACGGGACCCGGGGTGCCGGGTGGGGGCCCCGTCGGGGGCGTCAGGGGTCCTGCCGGGGGTCGCGGCGGGGGTCGCGGCGGAGGTCCTGTGGTGGGCGGGCTCGCGGTCGGAGGCCGCCTTCGCGTTGGGGCCAGGGGACCCGTGGGGGGCGGACTTGGCGTCGGGGCCAACGTTCGTGCTGAGGCCCGGGGCCCTGGCAGGGGTGGGATCGGTGTCCGGGGCACCCTGCACCTCGCGGCGCGGAGCCCTGTCAGGGCCAGACTCGGTGTCCGGGGCATCGTTCGCCTCGCGGCCCGGGGCCCTGTCAGGGGCGGACTCGGTGTCCGGGCCACCGTTCGCCCGCGACCCGCGAGCCGCGTCAGGGGCCGACCCGGTGTCCGGGGCACCCTTCACCTCACGGCGCGGAGCCCCGTCAGGGGCCGACCCGATGTCCGGGCCACCCTTCACCACACGGCCCGAGGCCCCGTCAGGGGCCGACCCGATGTCCGAGGCACCCTTCGCCTCGCGGCCCAGGGCCCCGTCACGGGCCGAGCCAGTGTCCGAGGCGCCCTTCCCCTCGGCACCAAGAGCCCCGGCAGGGGCCGGCTCGGGGGTGGGTTCGCCCGCCGGACGGGCGCCCGTCCCACGCGCCGCCGTACCGCTGGAGTCCCACATCACCGGCCGCGGGGCCTCGAACACCGCGCTGCCGGCGCCCTCGTCCACCGCCGCCAGGGTGCCGTCGGGCCCCTCGCGTACTGTCACGCCCCGCGCCCCGACCCGCAGCCGCAGCTCGGCGAGCTTCTCGCTGGCCGCTGCCGCCGCCGACTTGACGACGAGCAGTTGGGCGAAGCCGTCCACCTCCGCCGTCAGTCGCAGGTCAACGCCGGGCAGCACTTCCGAATAGACGGCGGAGTCCCCCTCCAGCCGGGGTTCGGGCAGCGGCGCGGGCCAGCTCAGCGCCAGCTCGCGGCCGGCCTGGCGCAGCCGCACCATCGGGGCCGTGCCGCCGCCGGAGAACTCCAGGCCCACCGACGTACCGCCGGGCACCACCGCGCCGTCGGCCGACCGGCGTAGCCCGGTGTCCACCGGCCGCCAGCCCCCGTCGACGCGTACCCGCACCGGGCGTACGTGCTCGCGCGCCTCCAGCGCGCCGGTGGGGGTGGCGAACACCTCGCTGGTCTCGGTCCGCAGCGAGGTCACCTCGACCCTGGCTCCGGTGCGCCGGGCCTGGTCGAGGGCGGTGGACTCGGAGACGGCGGTGGCGGAGTCCGTGACACCCGGCCGGGTGGAACGTTTCCGCTCGCCAGCACCCGACCCGCCACCCGAGCCACCGCCGGGCGCACCGCTCGCCCCGTCCGCCGACGCGGTGGCCGCCGCGACCCCCGGCCCGGCGACCGCCTCCGGCGCGCCGGCCGGCAGCAGTCCGACCGCCAACGCGAGCCCGAGCGTGACGAGTACGGCGCCCCGAGGTCTTCGCGGGCGTGCGCCATCCGACATTCCCCAGCCCCTCCCCGACGTACGCGACGCGAGCCGTCGCGCGGATTCGGGTGACCGTAGAGATACGGAGTGCTAGCGATCCACCGCACTAAAGGGCATGAAAGCCGCGAACAAGCCCCCGGCGCCGCCATGGCGACATGACGCGCGTCACAACATCAACTGACGCGTGAACGGAGCGTGTTGCCCCGGCGTGCTCCACACGGCCATCACATCGGATGGACGTCCCGTGTGGGTGGCGTGAAGGCGTCGATTGGCCGAGACGTGCTCCGGGCGCCGCGAGGCGCACCCCGGACGCGGCGGTCAAGCGCCCCGCGCGGTGCCCTCGGGGGCGGGTTCGAGCAGCGGGTTGGCCCGGGTGGCCACGGCGTCGCGGGCCGCCTGGACGAAGGCGTGGAACTGGCTGGTCGCCGCGGACGTGCGCCACAGCAGACGCCAGGCGAAGGGCGGCGCGTCCTCGATCGGCACGTACGCCACGTCGGGGCGGGAGTCGAAGCGTCGCGCGTGTGCGGGCACGGGGTAGACGCCCCTGCCGGCGCCGACCAGGGCCAGCATCTCCTGGATGGTGCCGAAGTCCGGGCCGCGTTCGACGGGATGACCCGCCGGGGTCGTCGCGGGTACGGCCATGGCGTCCACCTCCGGCGCGATCAGGCGGGGCCGCAGGACGGCGGCGCGGGCCAGGTCGTCGAGGCGCACGGTGGCGCGACGGGCGAGGGGGTGCCGGGCCGAGACGGCCAGTACGGGCTCCTCGCTGAAGAGGATCGGGCTCTCGCTCACCTCGGGCCGTACCGGCGGGGCCACACACAGCAGCAGGTCGATCTCGCCGCCGGCCAGCAGCGTGCCGGCGTCCACGTACCGCTGCTCCAGCGCCCGCACCTCGCCGGCGGGATGGCGGGCCCGGAAGATCTCCGCCACCTCGTACACGAACATGCCGACCCCGGCGCCGATGAACCCCACCCGCAGCACCTCGCCCACACCCCGGCCGGACTCGACAGCGCGGGCGACGGCCGCCTGGATCTGCTCGTACGCGGGCTGGAGGTCGTCCCGCAACTGGCTACCGATGGGCGTCAGGCTGACCAGCCGGCTGGTGCGGTCGAACAGGCGGGCCCCGATGCGGCGTTCGGTCTTGCTGATGGCCTGGCTGATCCGCGCCGGGGAGACGTGCAGCCGCTCGGCGGTGCGCCCGAAATGCAGTTCCTGAGCGAGCGTCAGAAAGATCTCGATGTCGCGGTGTTCCACGTGGCCCCCTTATCCATAACCCATAGGTTAACGGACGGTGCGGATTCGGCCATTGTTGCCGGTGCCACGGCCATCGACAGTAGAGATCAGCGGCCGAACGGTCGCCCAACCACCCACGGGGAGCCGACCATGACGCACTCGACGCACTCACCGATCCTGGTCCTGGGCGGGACCGGCAAGACCGGCAGCCGCCTCGTACGCCGGCTGACGGCGCGCGACCTGCCGGTACGCATCGGCTCGCGCACCGGGGGCCTGCCCTTCGACTGGGAGCGGCCGGCGACCTGGGGCCCGGTGCTGGAGGGGGCGCACGCGGCGTACGTCTCGTACTACCCCGACCTGGCCGCGCCCGGCGCGGTCGACGTGGTCGGCGCCTTCGCGGAGCAGGCGGTCGAGCGCGGCCTGCGACGGCTGGTGCTGCTCTCGGGGCGCGGTGAGGACGAGGCGCTGGCCTGCGAGAAGGCACTGGCGGAGGCGGCCGGTGGGCGTGCCGGCAGCGGGCCGGGCGCCGACTGGACGGTGTTGCGGTGCAGTTGGTTCAGCCAGAACTTCAGCGAGGGCTACCTCCTCGACCCGGTGCTGGCCGGCGAGGTGACGCTGCCGGCGGGGCCGGTGGGCGAGCCGTTCGTCGACGCGGACGACATCGCGGACGTGGCCGCGACGGTGCTGACCGAGGACGGACACGCGGGCCAGGTCTACGAGCTCACCGGGCCCCGGGCGCTCACCTTCGCCGACGCCACCGCGGCCATCGCCGCCGCCACCGGGCGCGACGTGCGCTTCACCCGGGTCAGCCCGCGGGAGTACGCCGCCGCGCTCGCCGCCGCCCAGGTGCCCGCCGACGTGATCGACTTCCTGACGTACCTGTTCGGCACGGTGCTCGACGGCCGCAACGCCCATGTCAGCGACGACATCCAGCGCGTACTGGGCCGCCCCGCCCGCGACTTCGACGTCTACGCCCGGGCCGCGGCCACCGCCGGCGCCTGGAACGGTGCGTGATCCCCGTGCAACTCAAGACCCTGCACACCGCCGCGCTGCTCGCCGGCACCCTGACCACCGGACTGATGGCCGGTCTCTTCGCGGCCTTCTCGTACGCGGTCATGCCCGGCCTGGGCGGGGCGAGCGACCGCGCCTTCGTCGAGGCCATGCAGAAGATCAACACGGCCATCCTGAACGGCTGGTTCATGTCCTGCTTCCTGGGCGGCCTGGCCTTCACGGCCCTGGCCCTGGCCCTGAACCTCCGCTCCGGCGCCGACCGCTCGGCCCTGCCCTGGATCATCGCCGGGCTGGCGCTCTACCTGGCGATGTTCGTGATCACCAGCGCCGTCAACGTGCCACTCAACGACGAACTGGCCAAGGCCGGCGACCCCGCCCACATCGCCGACCTCGCCGACGTACGCCGCGACTTCGAGTCCCGCTGGGTCACCTGGAACACGGTACGCACCGTCACCAACGTCGCGGCCTTCGCCGTCCTGGCCTGGGCCCTCGTCCTGCACGGCCGCGGCACACCCCCGGAGCCGAGCACCGACGCGACGTCGGCGGTCGCCCGGACGACGGAACCGGTCGCGTACGGGGCCGGGTTGGCCCCCCGGGCCCTCGGACCGGTCGCGTACGGGGCTGGACCGGGCCTCCCCCACACGCCGGGGACGCCCACCCACGGGCCGAGACCGACCCCGCACGACCCCGAGACGGTCACCTACGGGGCGAGAACGGTCGCACCAGGACTCGGTTCCACCCCGTACGGGATGACCCCGACCCCCTCCCACAGCGGCGACGGCCTCCGCTGAGCCGCCCCCGAACACCCACCGCCCCGCCGGACCGGCCACCCGCCGACCGGCGGGGCCGGCCGTCACCTGGGCGGGGGCGCGAAGGGAGCGGGGTGGTCGGGGAGGGCGCGAGCTGGCCGGAAGGTTGGGGAAAGGTGGTCCGGGCCGGGGAGGGGTAGCCGGGGAGGGAGCGGGGTGGTCGCAGGGGCGGCCGTCGGGCCGGGGGACGCGATCCGGGCGGCGTCACCCGCTGGCCCGTGAGCACGCCGGTCGCGCGTCCTGCCATCGGATTCGTACCGATCACGCGGCGCTTCAGCCGCCACTCACGTGAGGTCCGATCGCGGGAGAGTCGTCGCTTTACGACGTGCCCGAAGTCGGACAGCGCTGCTTTGGTGGCCGGCCGGTCTGCCACAGACCGTCGACGGTACACTGTGAAAGTGCGCTACTTCATGCAATATGCGGCGGGAACCAGCGAGCTGCTTATCGACGCGATCTCCAATCAAATCCGGGACATCGACGTCCTCTATCGCGATGACAGCGCCGTGATCTTCGATTCGGAGGCCGCCGCGGAGGAGATCGCCGCACTTCCTTTCGCGAAGAACTCTTTTATCGTACTGACCAGCACCGCCCGGGGAGATCTCGACCGGGGCGTCGAGCAGCTCAGTCGCTCCGCGAGCAAGGTGCGCTTCCCGACGCCGTCCCCGAAGGACAACGGCTTCCGGACGATGATCCACATCGACGGGGAGCTCGCCCCCGTCGGCCACGGCGCCAAGAGCGCCCTTGAAAGGGCGATCGCCGGACGGACTCGGGCGCGGGTCGAGCCTCGCGGCCTGTGCCAGGAGTACTGGGTGATCGGTCGCGTCGACATGGATGACCTCCTCCTGTGCATGCGGCTGCCGAAGGCCAAGCGCCCGGCCAAGGCGCGTGGCGCCATCTCCTACGAGCTCTCCGCCATGCTGGTGCACGCCTCCCGCCCGCACCCGAAGGACATCTTCCTCGACCCCTTCGCGGGGAGCGGCTCCTTCGTGCAGGCCCGCCTCGACTTCCCGGCTCACGAGGTCTGGTACTCCGACCGCGACCTGCGCTCCTTCCAGCCGGATTTCCCCCACGACATGGCCACGGACCCACGGGTCGGCTTCCTGTCCGAGGACGCGCTCACCCTGCCGTCGGTGCCCGACGGTGGCGTCGACGTGATCGTCACGGACCCGCCGTGGGGCGAGCACGAAGAGCTGGAGATGCCCTACGCGGATTTCACGAAAGCCATGGCGAAGAGTTTCGACCGCGTACTGCATTCCCGCCACGGCGACTTCGTCGTCCTGTGTTCGCGCAGGACGGCGGAGCTCATGGCAAGCAGCCTTCAGGGCGCGTCGTTCGAGATCAACGCCTCCCATTCCATTCTGGTCAACGGCCACCCCGCCACGGTACTCATCGGCGGCAGGCCGAAATCCTGAGAATTCCGTAGTAATTCCCCGCCCGGCACCCTTGCCACCACGAATTCGACCGAATTCGTCAATCGTCGGGGAAGCGGAATCCGCCACCGCCGAGAAGGCGGAACCCGCCACCACCGGGGAGACGGCCGCACCCGTGGTTCACCCTGGCCCGTCGCCCACACCCTCCGGTTCACGCGCGACCGCGCGGGCGACTCCCCGTGGCGCGGCGATCCCCCGCCACCACGACCGGGCGACCGCCAACCGCCAGAGCTGCTGCCCCCAGTCCCCGCGACCGTCCCGGTGGGCGACCCACAGCGCGTTCTCCCGCCGCACGTCCCAACCGTCGGCGACCGCCCAGGTCGCCTCCGCACGAAGCCGTCGCCCCAGGTCACCGCGTAGCCACGCACTCAACGGACTCGGAAAGCCCTGCTTGGCCCGGCCCAGCACGTAGGCCGGCAGCAGATCCGCGCCCCACACGGCCGCCGCCCCGACACTGGCGTGTCCCCGCAACACACCGGCCAACTCAGGACACTTGGCGCTCATCGACATCAACCCGCTTGTCTCGTAAGGGACTTATCGCCTCGTGGGTCGGGGCGCGTAGGTTCGGGCGGGCGGGTGGATCGCCACACCCGCGCTGCGCTCCGCGCCCCCAAGGAGAGGCCATGGCTGTGGAACCGATCGTCCGGGTCGCCAGGGGGACCGTCCGGGGGCGGGTCCGGGAGGGGGTGGCGGTCTTCGCCGGCATTCCGTACGCGGCGGGGCCGACCGGCGCGGGACGGTTCGCGCCGCCCGAGGTGGCCACCTGGCACGGCGAGTGGGACGCGCGCCAGCCCGGCCCGAGCGCCCCGCAGGCCGGCGAGCCCGGCCAGACGCCGCTCCAGGACCTGATGGGCGAGGGCTGGTTGCCTGGCGCGGAGTACCTGACCGCCACCGTCTGGACGCCGTCCCCCGAACCCGGCGCGCGGCTGCCGGTGCTGGTGTACCTGCACGGCGGGGCGTACGTCGGCGGACGGGCCGCCACCGACCTGTACGACGGCACGCGCTTCGCCGCCGACGGCGTCGTACAGGTGGGCCTCAACTTCCGCGTGGGGGTGGCTGGTTACGCGTACCTGCCCGACGCGCCGGCCAACCGTGGGTTGCTCGACCAACTCGCCGGGCTGCGCTGGGTGCGCGAGAACGTGGCCGCCTTCGGCGGGGACCCGGACCGGGTGACGGTGTTCGGCGAGTCGGCGGGCGCCAGCAGCGTCAGCGCGCTGCTGGCCGCGGCACCGCGTGGGCTGTTCCGGCGGGCGATCAGCGCGAGCGGCAGCGGCGCGCGCTTCCTCACCCCAGCCCAGGCCAGCCTGGTGACAGCGGCGCTCGCCGAGGAGCTCGGCGTGGCGCCCACGGCTGCCGCGTTCGCGCCCCTGCCCGACCGCGCCCTGGTCGACGCCCTGACACGGGTCGCGGCGGCGGCGCCGAACCTGGTCGTGGACGGCGTACGCGACCCGCTGATGGGTCTGACGCCGCTCGGCCTGGTCGCCGACGGCGAGTTGGTGCGCGACCAGTCCGCCGAAGAGTTGTGCGCGGGCGCGGCGGGCGAGCTCGACCTGCTGCTGGGCCATACGACCGACGAGGTCAACCTGTTCCTGTTCACCCGCGACACTCCGCCGCTGACCTGGGATTCACTGTCGTCACACGTCGCCCGGCTGCACCCCGACCCGGCGCGCGTCATCGCCGCGTACGAGACCGCCGGCCGCGGCGCCACCCCCACCGAACTCTTCTCCGCCATCGGCACGGACTACCTGTTCGCCGTCCCCACCATCCATCTCGCCGACGCCCACGCCCGACGCCCGGCGAGTACCTGGCGGTACGAGTTCGCCTGGCGCTCCCCCGGCCACAAGGGCCGCCTCGGCGCCTGCCACGGCCTCGACCTCCCCTTCGCGTTCGCCACCCTGACCCGCGCCCACCTCCCCGCGCTGGGCTTCGCCCCCGACACCGAGGAGACCCGCACCCTGACCCGCCGCACCCACGCGGCCTGGCTCTCCTTCATCACCACCGGCACGCCGGGCTGGCCGCCCTACACCCCCGCCCACCCCACCGTCCAACGCCTCGACTCCGCCTGGCAGACGACACTGTCGGCCGACGGCCCCGAGCGGGGGGTGTGGGCGGGGGTGTGGTGACCCCTGGCGGGTCGGCGAGCGCCCCAGAGACGCCAACCGCGCCGAGGCCGAGCGGGGGCCTCCGGGGGTGAGCCCGGTGGCGGGCGTTCAGCGGGCAGGGTGGCGCCCCGCACCCGCCACGCGTTGTGCGGGGCCAACCCCGCGGGCGCGGGGAGCAGTCTTTCCCGACGAGCGCCGCGCCCGGGAACCCGGGTCCATCCCCGCGTGCGCGGGGAGCAGACCCCTCGACCCTGTCACCCTCATCTCCGGAGGGTCCATTCCCGCGTGCGCGGGGAGCAGCGTGCGGCCGGGGCTGGGTGGCGTCGTGTCGGGGGTCCATCCCCGCGTGCGCGGGGAGCAGTTCGATGGCCGGTTACGTTGGCGGTTGGCGTCGGGTCCATCCCCGCGTGCGCGGGGAGCAGCAGCGCCTTCTACTCCCCAGCCACTCCCCGGGAGGTCCATCCCCGCGTGCGCGGGGAGCAGTGTAGCCGACCAGGCCGGTGCACGGCTTGATCGGGGTCCATCCCCGCGTGCGCGGGGAGCAGACCGTCCTCGACCCGCACCTCACCGCCGAGCAGGGTCCATCCCCGCGTGCGCGGGGAGCAGACCGCTGGCGCTCTGGGTGCCACCTACACCGCGGGTCCATCCCCGCGTGCGCGGGGAGCAGGGACGGGCGTGCGACCGGGTGCGACCGGTGGGGGGTCCATCCCCGCGTGCGCGGGGAGCAGAGCAGTTGACCTGCGGGTTTACCCGCCGCAGCCCCCGTTTTCTGCAACTTCCACCGATCGCGACCTATCACTCAAGCAGGGCGAATCACCCACAGCGCCCCCCAGTCAGACAGGCAGCTCAGCCTAGCGCCGAGCCCCCCAATCCACCCCACCCCCAACCGGCCCGACCTGACCTCATCCCACTCCCACCCCTCACCCGCTCAGGGTGCGATCGGTCCGATGTCCTCAGCTGGGGTGATCAACCACCGCAGAGTGACCGTCGCGGCGTAGCGCACGTGGCGGCCGTCGGGGTGGTCGCGGGCGGCGTGGGCGGTGCACCAGCGTTGGGCCTGGTGGTGTTGGCCGGTGATCGACTCCGAGGGCTCGGGTTCCGGGGAGCGTTCCGCGCAGGTCGCACACGTGGCGCGAACGGCGTACGCGCGGGCCCCCGGGTCAGGCCCCAGGTTCATTTCGACGTAGCGATGGTGACTGCGGCTCACTCGGCCGCCCTCCTCAAGCACGAGCGGTAAGAGCGGCCCGGGTGCTCGGACCCCAGGCCGGCCTCCGCGCGACAGATCCCGGGTTCGCCGTGGGGCGGCAGCGGGGTCGTACGGGGCGGCTCGTCGGCGCAGACGGGGCAGGCGGGGGTGAGGGCCTGCGGGCCGTGGGCGAAGCGTACGGCCGAGGCCAGGACCGCACCCAGGTAGTACGGCTGGGCCAGGTAGCGGCCCGACCAACCGACTGGCAACCGCCAGTGCACCCCCGGGCCACTACGGCGATGCGGGGAGGGAATCCCGACGTAGTGGGTCCCGGGCCCGGGGCCCAGCACGGCGACATGCCGCCCCAGGCGGTCCCAGTGCGGCGACTCGGCCGCCTGGCCCGCCGGCAGGAGCCAGTACGTGGTGGCGGCGTACGGGTCGATGATCGCGGCGCAGCTCTCGCTCACGTCCAGCATCTCGAACGCCCACCGGGCCACCGTGGCCGTCGTCCGCACCGCGTCCCAACGCCGCCCGGCCTCCCACAACACCACCTCGCCACACGAAGGTGGCGCCCAGCCGCACTCGTTCACGCCCCCGCCCCCGCCCGTACCCAGGCGACCGCCCGTGCCAACTGGTCCGCGTCGGTCAACAACCGCCCCGGCTCCGGCGGAACCCGCCACCAGACCAGACGGGCCCGAGCCGTTCCCGGCACGAACAGGTACGACCCGTCATCGCCCACCACCGTGATCCCCCACCGCCCGTGCAGGCTCCGAGCGACCGGGTCCTTGGGCTCGACCAACCACACCAGCCGCGCCGGAACGTCCTCCTCGATCACCGCCCCGCCGGCCTCCCCGAGCGCGGCCAACACCCGGTTGCCGAGGTAGTCAGGCATCGCCACCGCGTGCCAGCCCAGTTCACCCACCCGAGTCCACCGCACCCCACCTCCGGACGGCACCCAGCCGTAGGGCCAGGACAAGGGGTTCTCGACTTCGATCGACACGAGACGACTCCGTAACGGACGACATACCGACAGTCACGAATCTGCCCGCCCGGCAAAGCCCCACCGTCCCCAAACTGGGGACGAGAAATCCTTGACTACACGTCAGCGAAGAACTACACGCCGCTCCACTCCGCGAACCGTCGCAGCGGGTCGGTGGCGCGCTGCCGTGCGCGCAGAAGGGTGCCGACCGTCTGGTGCACATCCGGGTGGTAGCGCGTCAACTGAGGTGCGACGTCACGGGCTTGGACGAGGGATTCCAGTGACGCGTCATGTCGGGCCGTCCACGCCTCCGCGCTGGCCTTGCGAATCAGGAATCCCGCGACCCTGGTGGGCTGGTACGCCTGCGGCAGTCGCACCTGCGTGGCGACCCGTACGGCCGTCTCATGGTCGTCCTGAAGCATCGCGACATCCAACCGCCCCAGGGACACGTTCAGTTCACCAAAGGCCAGGGCGTAGCGGCTGCCAGGCGGTTTCCCCTCGGCGTCCGCTCGCTCACCGGCGGCCACCACCTCTGCCGCCTGCTCCAACCAGTCGTCCGCCGCCTCGTGCTGTCGCTGCACCGCCGACAGAGCGGAAGCCCGCAGCAACAGGGTGCCGCGTACGGCCGAGGTGTGTGGGTCGCCGTCATCCGCCAGGTCATGTAGGGCCCGCTTCACCAGCGCGACACCCCGGTCGGGGCGCGAGGTTTCCGCATGCGTGATCATGGCCCGTTCGTACCGTTCGACGGCTACCTGGCGCGGGTCGCCGGAGTGGGGCGCGGCGGCGGCCATCCGGGCCAGAGCGAGGCGGGCGAGGTCCATGTATCCGAGCCGGTACGCGAGGATCGCGGTGGAACGGGCCACTTCTGCCTGGAGGTAGTACGCCCGTTCCCGTGCCGCACCGGGCGCGGTGTGCGCTTGCACGGCGAGCGCGGTCGCCGCGATGGCGTCGGGCAACCTCTCGGCGACCTGCGCGAACTCTCCCTTTGATCGCAGTCGTGAGACCGCCGACACCCGCCCGGCCACCTCGTCAAGGGCTTCCTGCGGCATGTCATCGTCCGGCGGGATGTCCCACGCGTCGAGGGCGCTGCTGATCGGCGCGAGCAGCCGATCGAGTTGGTCCTTCTGCAACATGTGGACGTACGGCTGCCCGTGCAGCACCGAGAGGGTGACCCCGAGGGCGCGCGCCACGGCGGCCAGGACAGACGGGCTGGGTGGCTGCTCTCCCGTTTCCACACGAGAGAGCTGACTTGTGGAGACGTGCGACCGCTGGCTGAGCTCGGCCAGCGTGTAGTCGCGTATGAGCCGAATCTCGCGGATACGGGTCCCCGCGTGCTTGTCCTTGTCGTCGGGCATGCTGACTCCCCATTGCGTACGGACACTCGCAATGTACGCCCGGTGAGCGCCACGCCGTACGGCTTCGCTCCGGCCCGACCCTGCCTCGACTCCGGGTCCATCCCCGCGTGCGCGGGGAGCAGGGGCCGGGCTGCGGGGTGCCGGGGGTGGGGGCGGGTCCATCCCCGCGTGCGCGGGGAGCAGCACCGGCAGCTCGGCGGGGGCCGGCGCCGGGCGGGTCCATCCCCGCGTGCGCGGGGAGCAGGACCCGATCCAGGTGGAACTCCACCGTGTGCCAGGTCCATCCCCGCGTGCGCGGGGAGCAGTCGGCCGGCGACATGACCGTGACCTGTAAGGTCTCTCCATCCCCGCGTGCGCGGGGAGCAGTCCAGCCGAGGGGGACCCCGGCGCGGATGCTGAGGTCCATCCCCGCGTGCGCGGGGAGCAGTCGGGCCGCGGTCAGGTCAGGTCGGCGGTGGCGGGTCCATCCCCGCGTGCGCGGGGAGCAGGTCGCCACGCGCTCCCCGCTGAAGACCCCGGCGGGTCCATCCCCGCGTGCGCGGGGAGCAGGAAGGCGCGTTGTCGCCAGCGGCCATCACCGAGGGTCCATCCCCGCGTGCGCGGGGAGCAGAGGACCACAGGATGCCCTTCTTGCCCCGAGCGGGGTCCATCCCCGCGTGCGCGGGGAGCAGGGCGTACAGGTCCCGAGTGCGCTCGGCGAGGGGGGTCCATCCCCGCGTGCGCGGGGAGCAGGCATGATGCGCCAACTCGTGGCCGACGGCCTGTGGTCCATCCCCGCGTGCGCGGGGAGCAGGACTTCGCCCTGGGTGGGCATGCGTGCCCGCAGGGTCCATCCCCGCGTGCGCGGGGAGCAGCTGATGAACGCGCTGAAAGTCGGCCATAGATGGGGTCCATCCCCGCGTGCGCGGGGAGCAGGCCGTCGCGGCGGCCTTCAGCACCTTCGCGGCGGGTCCATCCCCGCGTGCGCGGGGAGCAGGTGGCGGCAGTCGGGATGGCCACGGCGGTCTCGGGTCCATCCCCGCGTGCGCGGGGAGCAGCGCGCCCATCGGCGCCGTGCTGATCGTGGTGGCGGTCCATCCCCGCGTGCGCGGGGAGCAGTTCGGCATCTGAACCGATTTGGCCTTGAATGGAGGTCCATCCCCGCGTGCGCGGGGAGCAGGCGGGGCCGAGCTGCACGTGCACCAGGGGGTCGGGTCCATCCCCGCGTGCGCGGGGAGCAGCTCCGCGACGGGGCCAGCCTGGCGGTCCTGCTGGGTCCATCCCCGCGTGCGCGGGGAGCAGAGTAAATGACCTGGGGGTTTACCCGGCGCAACCCCGGTATTTTGCAACTTCCATCGATCGCGACCTAACACCCAAGTTCGACAAAGCGCCCACAGCGCCCCCATCACCAGGCCACCCCACTAACGCTCGTCCCAAAGGTACCCAGGGGCGCGCGCGAGCTGGAGCCGAGGCTCGAAACGACGGGACATACCCACGTCCGCTGGCCGGGTTCGGTCGCGTCGTGGCAACAGGTGAGCGCCTGTCGAGGCGCTTACGCTGACCCAGCCCCGGACCCAGGCTCAGGCGCGAAGCGGTCAACCCTTCTCGGAGAACCGACGCGGCAGAGACGCACCGCGGCATGGCTTCGGGCGCTGCGGGCCCCTGCTGGCTGGCGGGGCCCGCAGCACCGTGGGCCTACGAATGCGGGGTTGTTCCTCGTTGGGCTGCTGTCACACCCTGCCGTCCGCTACCGGTCTGGCGGTGAGGCGCTACTTCAGGTGTCGGTCGTAGAACCGGCCGCCGTCCTCCACCTCGAACCACGGGGTGCCGGTGTGGCCGCCCAGGTTGGCGTGGAGCGTCTTCTCTTTGCTGCCGAAGGCATCGAAGAGATCCAGGGCCCGTTGCCGGGGATTTCCCTCGTCGTCCCACTGCAACAGGAACAGCAGGGGGATGGTGAGTTGACGGGCCTCCGCGCGCTGGGTGTGCGGCACGTATCCGCCAGCGAAGAATCCGGCAGCGGCGATACGCGGATCGGTCACCGCCAGGCGAATTCCGAGGGCGGTCCAACCTGAGTACCCCACTGGGCCCGCGATTTCGGGAAGCGAGAGGACGGCGTCCAGAGTGGTACGCCATTCCGGAACCGCTTTTTCGACCATCGGGCCGACGAGGGACTCGAAGATCTCGTCCGTTGGCTCGCCGGCCCGCATCGCCCGCCGCAGGTCGGTGCGAACCTGCTCCTCGGCGGCCGAACGAGGCCGGTCGCCACACCCGGCGGCGTCGATGGTGGCCACGGCGTAGCCCTGCGCCGCCGTATGCCGGGCTCGGGCCACGAGCCGGGGTTGCGCCTTGGGCAAGCCGTTGTTGTGCGCCATCAACACCAACGGAACCGGCGCGGAATCGGAGGCGGATTCGGGCGTCCACAGGGAGCCGGGAATGTCGCCAAGCGTGAATTCGCGTTCGAGTACGCCATCATCGCGGCGCTGCTCGGAAGTGAAATGCATGGTCGTGCCTTTCGGGAGAGCTCGTGAACGGCGCTCCCGGACGACCTATCGCCCGACCGTGACCCCGGAGGGAAGCACCCATGTCGATACTGCGTTCACGGATACCACCTCCTCAACTCCTCGCACGGCCGCGGGAAACGTAACAGCGCACGCCACCGCCCGCCAACGGGTTTTCGCGCGGACTTCGCGCCCGGGCGGCGGACGGCCAGAACACCGAGCGGCGCCACTCGGCGCCTCATCAAAGCTTCCCGAGGTGGGCCGCGCATGGGTGACAGGCGGACTCGCAGCCGGCACGTCGATCCCAGCCCCGCGGGCGCGGGGAGCAGACGTCCGAACTCCAGGCCGCCGAAGGGATCGCGGGTCCATCCCCGCGTGCGCGGGGAGCAGGTCGCCTCACTTGCGGTCAGCGCGGTCCGGAAGGGTCCATCCCCGCGTGCGCGGGGAGCAGCTGGCCTCGCACTACCTGCTGTGCGGCAGCCAGGGTCCATCCCCGCGTGCGCGGGGAGCAGACTAAATGACCTGCGGGTTTATCGGGCCGGACCCCGGAAATCTGCAACTTCCACCGATCGCGACCTATCGCTCAAGTTCGACAAAGAGCCCATGTCGCCCCCCTCCCCCGCTCACGGCCTGCCTCGTACGAGGCTATCGCCGCTCGCCTCGCGGGAGTTGGGGTGGGTGCTTGCTCGGCGGGCGGGTCGCGGACAGCCCGGGGTCGCGTATGGCACATCCGTGGCGACGGGTGCCACTGGCCCGCGCGGACGCACGTGCCGCCGCAGTTGGGGTCAGCCCCGCCGGGGCGGGGAGCGTCTGATGGCTCGCGACCTCGCGATGTCGATGCCGGGGCCATCCCCCTCGCTCGGGGGAACGAGACGGCCCGGAGGCGCGGTGGGGCGCGTGGCGGAGCCAGCCCCGCGTGTGCGGGGAACAACGCACCGGGGCGTGCGTGTGGGGGTGCCAGCCGGGGTCAGCCCCGCCGTCGCGGGGACCACGTGATCCGCACGTCGCGGCTCTACCCGCTGCTCGGGCCATCCCCGGGCGGGGACGGGACGTCGCCGGCGCGTCGGAACTCGCCTTCGAAGGGGTCAGCCCCGCCCGTGCGGGGCGCGTTCTCCTGTCGGTCCTCGGGGATCAGGTCCGTGGGGCCACCCCCGCTCACGCGGGGACCGGGGACGTCGGCATCGGGCCGCTCCTCCCGATCTGCCGCTACCCCCGCTCGCGCGGGGACCGAGGCACCGTCGTCGCCCACGCCCACGGTCACCAGGGGTCAGCCCCGCCCGTGCGGGGATCGGACGCCGTCGCCCGTCACCAGATGGCCCGAGGCGGGGGCCCCGACTGCCCGGCCACGAACCGGTACGAGCAGCCACGGACCAGGGCCACCGGCCCCCGGCACGACGCCAAGGCACCGCACCACACGAGCCGGTGGCCACCACGCACTCACCTACGACCACAACGCGACCAGCCAGACGGGGGGCCACAACCCACGTACGCGCGGAACAGCGAACCAGCCGCACCAGCGACCACCGCCGCACTCACCCACAAGCGAGCGACCAGCCAGACAACCGCCACCCACGCACGCGCAGGTCACCCAACCAGCCGGACCAGCGACCAACACCGCACTCACCCACAGGCAAGCGGCCAGCCAGCCGTACGCCCCCACCCACGTGCGCAGGCCACCCAACCAGCCACACCAGCAACCAGCAACCAGCGACCAGCAACCAGCGCACACTCACCCGCGACGCGAACAGCACGTCAGGCGGCGGAGTACGCCGCACGCACCCGCCGCGCGGGGCACCCGGTCAGGGCGACGACCCACCGCGTACGCGGGCCCCGGGGCGCGGCGCGGGACGCGTCCCGAGCGCAACCCTGGCCCGCGTACGCCACACACCCGGGGCAGCCGGCCGACAGGCCGTCACGTACTCACGCGCGCCACTCGTGTCAGGACGCCGCCGGCACAGGCAACCCCACCGGCAACCCTGCCGGCAGCGGTAGCGACACAGGCAGCGAATCCGACGCGGGCGCCGACTCCGGCGCTACCCCCGACCCCCGTCCCAGCAGGGACGCCAGCCCCGGGACGCGGCGCGAGCCGCGTCCCGAACGCCCCCCGGCCCCGCGTACGCCACGGCCCGGGACGACGCGCCGGCGATCCGTCGCGTGCGCGGTCGCGCCCCTCGGCTCAGGAGGCCGCCGGCACGGGCCACCCCACGGGCAGGCCCCGGGGCGACGGCAGCGACACGGGCGGCGACTCCGGCGCCGGGCCGGGTTCCGCCCCCGGCGCCAACCCGACCCCGGCCGCCGGCACCGCCCCGGCCGAACCCGCCAACCCGGCCCCGGCCGCCAGCCCGGACAACCCAGGCACCCCAGCCAACCCGGACAGGTCACCCAACCCAGCCAAGCCCGCAGGCCCGGGCAAGCCCACCAACCCGGCCAAGCCCGCAGGCCCGGGCAAGCCCGCCCACACCGGCGCACCCTCCGGTCCGGCCGAACCCCCCGGGACGGAGGCGGGCCCAGCCGCCGGCACAGGCGCGGGCACCACCGGCGGACCGGCCACGGGCGCACCCGCACCCGCACCCGCAGCCGCCGGCGCGGGCAACCGCAGCCGGAGGCCCGTCGTGCCGAGTCCTGTCGGGCCGGTCGCGGGCCAACCCGACTGGGGGGCGAAGTTGCGGCGCAGGTCGGACTCCTTGTAGCGGGCGCACTCGCGGTGCCAGTGGAGGATGCCCGCCACCCAGTCCTCCAGCTCGCGCACGTACGTGTTCAGCTCCTCGCGCGCCACGTCGGAGAGCTCGAAGTCGTCGTAGAGGACGGGCAGTTCGTGCTGGGCCACGTGTTGGAACTGACTCAGCCGCGCTTCCATCAGGTCGTGCACGAGGCGTAGGCCGGTCTCGTAGTCGACGCCGAAGAAGTTCTGCACGACCAGTACGCCGTTGTGGATCTCGCCCTCGTACTCGATCTCCTTCTGGTACGAGAAGACGTCGTTGATCAGCGTGGCGTAGTCGGAGACGGAGCTCTCCAGCGAGCGCATCGGGCCGCTCTGGTAGATCTCCGGTGGGACCTGCTGGCTGTGTCGCAGCCGGCACAGGCTCATGGTCAGGTCGGAGCCGAAGGTCTTGCGCCGCATCTCGATGTAGTCGATGGGGTCGGGGACGCGGTGGTGGGCCTGGTTGTCCAGCTCCCACAGCCAGCTCTGGATCATGTCCTCGATCGCGGTGCGGAACGCGCGGCGGGCGGGGGCCTCCATCGAGCTGACGGTGCGCAGCCACAGGTCGATGAGGCCGCGTTCGAGGGCGTTGGCGGGTTCCGGCGGGGTCGAGCCGTCCAGCGGCATGCAGGCCACCAGGCGGTCCGTGCACACCTTGGCGCCGACCAGGTCGCGCGGGGCGCCGAAGACGACGGGGTAGTAGTCGTCGCCGTACGTGCCCCAGGTCAGCCAGCAGGAGCTGAGGTCCAACTCCTCCTGCGTGGCGTCCGGGTCGAGGCCGGCCGAGCACAGCGGGAAGTCGAAGCCGGCGAGCTTGCGCTCGTCCCAGACGTCCGAGTGGGGCACGCCCGGCTGGGCCTCCAGCAGGCCCATGCGGTGCGACCACTCGATGACGTGCCGGCGCGAGCCCTCCAGGTGCGGGCTGAGCTGGAGCGGGAAGGGCGGGTCGAGGTCGGGGATGCGGGAGGGGCCGACCCTGGTGTGCGGCACGTGGCTGTACGAGCGCAGCCGCTTGGCCCCGGTGAGGTTGACCAGCGAGGCGATATTGGCCGAGCGGGTGCCGAGGCCGGTGAGCGCGAACGGCCCCCACGGCGTCAGGCCGGCGGGCGCGTCGGCGCCGCCGCCGTTCATGTAGCGGCTGGAGCGCATGTGCCACTCGTGGCCGCCGGACTGCCAGTCCTGGAGGCCCTTGACGTAGAGCAGGACCTCCGCGCACTCCTGGGGCGTGAGCCCCTGGTCGGCGAAGAGCGGCGGGAGTTCGAGCAGGGCGGTGTTCTCGAACTGCTGGAGCCGGGAGGTGAGCAGGTCGTTGACGGCGTCGGCGGCCTCCTGCGTGGTGCAGCCCAGGAAGCGCTCCAGGACCAGGACGCCGTTGCTGAGTTCGCCCTCCTCCTCGATCTCCCGCTGGTACGAGAAGAGGTCGTTGCGCAGGTGAACGGCGTCCGAGAACGCGTCGCGCAGCACCCGCAGCGGGCGGGAGGCGGCGACCCGCGCCGGGACCTCGGCGCCCACCGCGTACTCCACCAGGCCCGAGGACCACGGCGCGCCGCCGACCTTGCGGCGCATCTCGATGTACTCCACCGGGTTGGAGACCCGGTCCGCGTTGATGTTGGACAGCTCCCACAGCGACTCGTTGAGCAGGTTCTCCGTGCTCTCGGCGAAGCGGGCCCGCCACTCCAGCGACATGCTGGGGACGGTGCGGCGCCACAGGTCGGCGAGGCCGGCCTCGACCGGGTTCTCCGGCTCGGGCGTCGGTGCGGCCAGGTCCATCGGCATGAAGGCGGGCAGCCGGGCCAGGTGCGTCTTGCCCGACTCGCGGTCCTGGGTGCGCTTGAACTTCTCCAGGAAGTAGTCGTCGAAGAAGAAGACCCACACATACCAGTCGGTGACCAGCGAAAGGGCTTCGGCCGAGGTGTCGGGATGGGTGTAGGCGCACAGCAGGGCGTAGTCGTGGGCGTCCAGATCGCTCTGGTCCCAGATCCCGGAGCCTTCCAACATGTCCATCTGCCGGGCCCACGCGCTGGAATGCTCACGGGCCGTCTCGACATGTGGGTTCAACCGTGCCGGATACGGCATGTAGAAATCCGGCAGTTCAAATGGCTGCGCCATTTCTCGCTCGCCTTTCACTGAAGCTCATGGGGGTACGTGGAGCACACGGTGAGTCGAGCGACGCAACAGATACGTACACCTGTACGAGGGCAGGCGTAAGCGCTTATTCGTTCGAATAAAATGCCCGCCACCTCCGCTCGCGCCGCGATACCAACCGCCACAGCACTACCCTGGGGCACAGCGCACTACCCGCGCATCCGACTCCCGATATCCCGCCCCATTTCGCGCCCCCGCGCCCCGGTCGCCCTCGCGGGTGTTCGCCGTGTGAAAGGGAGTGTTCCCGTGGGGCCCCGCCGGGCCGCGCGGAGTGCGGTCAGCCTACGCGGGCCGCCCGCTACCCACGGGGGTACGCACCCGGGCGACCCCCGTTCGCTCCCGCCGCTCCCCCGTCACCGGCCCCCGCCCCGTGGGGGGGGGGCCCCCCCCGCGCGCCCACAACGCCCGCGGGGGGGGGCGGCCCCGGGGAGGCCGGCCGCGACACACAGGCTTAGAGCGGGTGGGGGGGTAGTGGG
>NZ_JBHVJC010000018.1:120842-178412 GCF_042799315.1 Streptomyces sp. NPDC057702
GCGCGGGCCGCCCGCAACCCTGGGGGTTCGCCACCCGGGCCACCCCCGTTCGCGCCCGCCGCACCCCCGTCACCGGCCCCCCCCCCGGGGGCCCGGGCCCCCCCCGGCCCGGACCCACGGACGGACGGGTCAGCGGCCCCGGTGCAGCGGGACGCGCAACTCCTTGATCCACTGGTTGCGCAGGTAGTCGCGCGCCTTGAGCACGACCTCCTTCTTGCCCACCTCCACGCGCAGACCGGTGTTCTCCTTGCCGGACATGGACGTCTCGCCGCCCTTGCCGTCGTCGGTGAACGAGGTCTGCACGGCGCCGGTGTTCACGACGGTGAAGCCCTCCAGGTTTCCGGTGCCGGGCACGACCTTGCGCACGGCCCAGTCGGAGAGGCCGAGGCTCCAGTGGGTGTGCGAGGTGAACAGCACGGCGTCCCGGTACTTGCCGAGGACGTTCAGGAGCCGGTCGGCCTGGAGGTAGTCGCCGCCGTACATCTTGTTGCGGGTACCGGAGACGGTGTCGGGCAGCACGTGGTGGGAGAAGACCATCACGGGCTTGCCCTCGCGCTGCCAGTGCCGCAGTCGCGCGTCGAGCCAGGCGAGTTGCTTGTCGCTCATCCACACCTCGTCCCACTTCGAGGCGTCGTGGTACTTCATGTACTTCTCGGTGCCGAGCATCAGCATCGGCACGCCGTCCACGACGCGCTCGTAATAGACCTTGTCGAGCCCGGTGAAGTCGTAGAAGTTCTGGAAGAGCTCGCTTTCCTTGGTGCCGTTCGGCCAGGTCTCCTGACAGAGCTTGGAGGCGTCGCAGTACTTCGGCACGTAGAACTCGTGGTTGCCGATGGTGAAATACGTCTTCTTCGGGTGCGGGTGCGCGTTCAGCGTCTTGCGCACCTCCTGGTATTCGTGCGGGTATCCACGGTTGGTGATGTCGCCGTTGACGACCAGCGCGCTGCTCTTGCCGGGCAACCCCTTCATCTGGTCGAGGGCCCGGCCGAGGTCGCCGACGTCACCCTGGACGTCGCTGACGACGTCGAAGGTCACCGCTCTGTCGCGACCTCTGTCCTGGTGGCCGTGGCCGCCGGCGGTGGCACCGGCGGGTACGAGGGCCGCGGCGGCGAGGCCGAGTGCGGCGGTGAGGACGGCGGCGCCGGATACGACGGTGCGTTTCACTGCGAGCTCCTGATCGGTTCGGGCCACACGGCGGGGGGCCGCGTGGCCAGCGGGGGTAAGCAGGCCCGAGCAGCGAAACAGGGCGCCCTGAGCGCGTACGGAAACGGCGCCCATCGGAACATGACGGGCATGTGAATTATTACGATGGGGTTACTGGTCTGGACCGAGATTCGGGGGCGGCGACGGCGGGAGCGGCCTGCGCGCCAGGGTCCTGTCGGGCGCGTGGGCGGGGACCGCGCGGGCGGCCCCCCGTCGGGGGGGGCGGGGGGGGGGGGGCCCCCCCCCCCCCGGGGGGGGGGGCGGGGGGGGGGGGGGGGGGGGCGGGGGGGGCCCCCCCCGGGGGGGGCGGGGGGGGGGGCGCGCCCCCACGAGCCGGGGGCCTTGGGATCGGGGGCCTTGGGGCTGGTCAGGTCGCGGATTCGCCCTGGTCCGGGAGGGCTCGCGCGAGGTGCTGGCGGACGAGGTCGACGAGCGGCTCGTAGGGGGCGGGGTGCTCCGCCGCCGAGGCGGTGCGCTGGGCCACGACACAGACGTGGTCGCGGTACAGCGGGGAGTACCGCTCCGTGCCGGGGCACACGGAGAAGCCGAACCGCTGCTGGAGGGTGACGTGTCCGCCGTCGAAGCCGACGGTCCCCACCATCGCGACGGCGCCGAGGATGCGGGCCGCCGCCACCGCGCACGCGTTCATCAGGGCGCCCAGCCCCACCCCCCGGGCGTGCTCGGCCACGACGAGCCTGCTGTGCTCGAACGTCGCCGACCCGGGCACGCCGAGCGCGGGAAGGAGCGCGGCGAACTGGTCGGGGCCGATCAGCGCCCTGGACTGGAAGTGGTCGGACAGCGCCGGCGGGGCCAGCCGGATGTATCCGGCGGGTGGGGCGGCGGGGTCCCGGTGCGCGGTGAAGTGCCACGCGCCGAAGTCCAGGGGCTGCGGGTCGACGAAGGAGCCGTCGGGGTCACGGAAGGCCGGCCGCTGCCCCGCCGCGTACAGCATCTCCGCCCGAAAGGCCCGCAGCCGTGGCAGCGGGCCCGCGTCGGTGTCCGTCGGCGTCGCGTGGCAGCGCAGGAGGAGGTCGTCCCCACGCCAGGGAAGGACCGTCTCCCGTGGGCCGGCGGCCTTGGCCCGCGCCGGTGCCGCGATCCGCCCGGGGGGTCTCACGAGGGGACCGCCGCCGAGTCCAGGTCGGCTTCCGCGAGGCGCAGGCATTCGCCCATGAACCGCGCGTAGCTGGCCAGCGCGGCGCTGCCGGCGTCGACGAGGGCCGGCAGGAGCCGCGGGGAGGCGGCCAGCACGTCGCGGAGCTGGCCCCGGTTGAAGGCCGTGTGCCCGCCGTCGAGTTCGACGTGCTCGGCCAGGAAGGTGTAGCAGCGGGGACCGGGGCCGAACACCCGCTCGCAGTTGTGCAGCAACAGCGGGCCCATCGTGAGGGAGAGCTGCTCGATCTCGTACTCGATGCCGAGCTGGCCGTGCGGCGTGGGGCCGGCGATCACCGTCTCGTGCAGGTCGACATAGGAGCGCGCGCTGGCCAGGGGCGGTTCGGCCAGCAGCGCGTCCACGTCCACCGACCGGACGAACCGCTCCCCGAGCACGCCGGCGACGGCGCGGGCGTCGGCGACCATCATCCGGTCGTGGCCCGCCTCCGCCCGGGAGTGGGCCTTGAGCGCCCGGCCCAGGGTCGGGTCGCCGAGTTCGGCGCAGCGGCTGCCCGCGCCGGCGATCCAGGACTCCACCGGGGCCGTCATGGCGACGCCGTGCACGCTGTACCGCAGCAGCCACCAGGCGAAGCGGTGCTCGTCACAGGTGGCGGACGTCAGCTCACGGACCGCCGGGTCGGCGGCGAACGCCTCGCGGTGCGGGGTGAGTTCCGCCTCGTAGATGTCGAATGTCGTGGGGCTCATGGCATTTCCCGTCCGGTTGGTTTCGTCTTTCCTGATCGCCACGGCGTACGGAACGGCCGGGAAGGTCATCCCAGCCCTCTGATGAACGCGGCGAAATCACCCCGGTAGCTCTTCTCGACCTTGAGATGCGCCCGCCCGCCGGGCGCCAGCGACCGGGCCAGTACGTGGGTGACGTTCGCCGCCTCGCTGGGGGCGTGCGCGGAAAGCCGTGCGACGCGCTCCGGAAGTCCCGGGAACGCGCACGACGGCAGGCCGGTGGTGTAGAAGGCGACCCGGTGGACCGCGCCGTCGTCGAGACCGACGGTGGCGGCGGCGCAGGCGTCGTAGGCGGGCGCGGGCCCCTGGTCCGGCTCCCCCGCCGGGTGGGCGGTCCCGTCCGCTCCGACCAGCGCCGCCAGGCCCGCGCACTGGCGCCGGGTCAGTGGGCCGCCGTTGTGGAAGTACACGTTGAGGGCGTCGTGCAGGTGGTTGACGGCGACCCCGAAGACGTACGGGAGTCCCGCCGCGCGAAAGGCGGCGGAATTGCGGGACACGGCCTCGGGAACGCGGGGCGAGGCGAGCGCGGCGCCGGTCTCCAGGCTCGGGAAGAAGACATAGGTCTTCGCCAGTCCGTGCCACGCGTGGAAATCGCAGTGCGTCACGGCCCGCTCGCCCGCCCGTTCGCTCCAGTCGCGCAGGAGTTTCCCACTCGCCGCGCTCGCGCGCAGCAGTCCGGCGGTCTGTGCCGGGCCGATGGTGTCGCGGTGAAAGGGGGCGTAGAAGCGGTAGAAGAGACCGTCGCGCGGACGCTCGGTGGTCTTCCAGAGCACCGTGCTGGTCGCGAACCGGTCCGCGTAGGCGCCGACCGCGATCCTGGTCGTACGTTCCGAGAACGGGGCCTCGACCAGGGCGGCCGTGGTCCGGATATCGGCGACAAAGCGTTCGTCGGAGAATGGTGGGGCGGCGGGCAGCGACATTCCCACGGATCGACCCTTCGGTTTCGTACCGCACGTGGCAGAAACAGACCCTAGGGTCGGTGGCGTACATATCCCGCGCATTCGGTCACTCGAACGAGCGAGACACTGATGAAGGAACGGGATGTTTACCGTCGGGCGGTGAGCGGAATTCGGTGCCGTCGCGACCGCGTCGGTGGGGCCGGCTCCCCGGGCCCGGGTCCCCGCCGGGTGCGTCCCGGGTCCCTGTCGGGGGCGCGCGGGCCCGGCCTATCCTGCGTACGGAAAGATCGTGACCGCGTCTCCAGGAGGCTTCCGTGACCGCACCCACCGCCGTCATCACGGGCGCGAGCAGCGGCATCGGGGCCGCCACCGCGCGCCGGCTGGCCGCCGCCGGGTACCGGGTCGTGCTCGCGGCCCGTCGCGCCGAGCGGATCGAGGCGCTGGCCGCCGAACTGACGGCGGCGGGGCGGCAGGCCGTGGCGTACCCGCTGGACGTCACCGACCGCGCCGCCGTGGACGCCTTCGCCGCCTCGCTGGCCGCCTACCCCTCCGTGGACGTGCTGGTCAACAACGCGGGCGGCGCGCTGGGCGCCGACCCGGTGGCCACCGCCGACCCGGACGACTGGCGCACCATGTACGAGACGAACGTGCTCGGCACCCTGCACCTGACCCAGGCCCTGCTGCCGGCGCTGACCAGGGCGGGCGAGCGGGCGCCGGCCCCGGCGGAGTCGGCGGACGGCGCGCCCCGGCCGACCGGGCCGGGCGCCGGCACCGTCGTCGTGGTGTCCTCGACGGCCGGGCTCGCGACGTACGAGGGCGGCGGCGGGTACGTCGCGGCCAAGCACGGCGCGCACGTCATCGCCGAGACGCTGCGGCTGGAGCTCCTCGGCACCCCGGTGCGGGTCATCGAGGTCGCGCCGGGCATGGTCAAGACCGAGGAGTTCGCCAGCACGCGCTTCAAGGGCGACCTGGAGAAGGCCGCGGCGGTGTACGCGGGGGTGGCCGAGCCGCTGACCGCCGACGACGTCGCCGACACCATCGAGTGGGCCGTCACCCGCCCCGGCCACGTCAACATCGACCTGCTGGTCGTCCGCCCGCGCGCGCAGGCCTCCAACTACAAGGTGCACCGGGAGGGCTGAGCCGCCCCCCGGCGCCCCCGCGTGCCGCCCCGACGCCCGCCCGCCGACCGGCGCGGGGGCGCCGGGTCCCGTCCGTGGCGCCCCGCACGGGGCATCCCGTACGGGGCCGCTCGCTCGGGGGTGCTCCCGGGTCGTCCCGTACGGGATGTCGGGGTCAGTCGTCGAGGGCGTTGAGCACCCGGCCCAGGTCCACGAACGTGAAGTTGGTGGCGGGGCGGTCGCCGTCGCCGGGTGTGTCGTGGCCGTCCTGCACGACGAGCAGGCCGTTCGGGTACCTGCGGCCGAGCGGCTCGTTGAGCACGGCCGCGCCGTCGCACTCCTGCGAGCCGTCCAGCGCGGCGGAGGCCGCGGTGACCCGGAAGCCGCCCTGGTAGGCGTTGTGGTCGGCCGGCTCGCGGTCGTAGGCGGCGAACGTGTCGTCGCCCTGGCTGGAGGCCAGCAGATAGCCGTCATCGCCGTCCTCGCGCAGCAGCGTCAGCCCCTCGACGTCGGCCGCCAGGCGCTTGCCGCCGAAGCCGGGGTCGGCGCCCGGCACACACGCGTCGCTCTGCTCGTCGTACGTCCCCGGCACCCCGAACTCGCGGACCCTGTCGACGAGCTGGGGCCTTCCGGTGAGGTCGGCGCGCAGCCGCCAGATGCCGACGTCCTCCTGGCCCGCGTACAGCGTCCCGTTCGCCGGGTCCACCACCATGCCCTCGACCTGCGGCGACTCGCCCGGCTCGGCGCAGGGGGACCAGGCGGCGCCGTTCGGCAGCCGGAAGGACGCCGGCAGGTCCAGGGTGCGCACCGGGCGGTAGCCGACGGTGCCGCTCGCGGTGGCGGTCAGTTCCAGGAGTGCCAGGCGGGTCCGTTCGCGCTGGCTGACGAGCGCGTACGAGCGGCCGGTGGCCGGATCGGTCCAGGTCGCCAGGCCGTACGCGGTGCGCTGGTCGTTGACCTCCTGCTGCATGGCGGAGAAGACGGCCGGGGCCTTGGGGTCGGTGACGTCGACGAGGGGGCCGCCGGCGCGGGCGGGGTCGACGCGGTAGAAACGCAGCCGGTCGCGGCCCCGGTCGCTGGTGACGGCCAGGTCGGCGGGGCCGGTGGACAGGCGCGGGCCGTGGACGAGGTCCACGTTGTTGAACCGGCCCGGCGCGTCGTCGGGACCGGGCGCGGCGGGTGCCGGCACGGACTGCACCTCGCGCGCGTCCAGGTCGTACACCCGCAGGCCGCCCTCCTTGGCGGTGGCGACGACCAGGCTGCGGTCGGGGTCGGCCGGGTCGCGCCAGATGGCCGGGTCGTCGGCGTCAGCGTTGCCGCCCGCGTCGTCGTCGTCGTGCAGCGCGGGGGTCTCCGCGTGCGGCACGACCACGGGCAGCCGGGCGGCCTGGGCGCCCGGGGCGAGCACGGTCGTGGCGAGTGTCGCGAGCGCGGCGAGCAGGGCGAACCGACCGGAAAGGGCGCGGGGCTTGGGCACAGGGCGGATTCCTCTCATGTCGCGTCGCGAACATGACCAATCCGCTCTGTGGCCTTCCGGTGAAGCGGCCCGTCCGACCGGGAGAGGGCGGCCTGTCCGTGACGTGAACGGCTGGCCACGCCCGCGCGCCGCGCTCGCCCCGTCGGGCGGCCCCTCATCGGTCGACGCGCTCGACCACGCGCAGTCCGGGCACCGAGACCTGGGCCAGCGCCCAGAGCACGGAGACGGCCACCGGAAGGTAGAGGTCCTGGTCCACCGCCCGCAGGGCCGGCCCCTCGGCCAGTTCCCGCGCGTAGTAGCCGAACCTGCCGTCGTCCCGCTGCTGGCTCTCCAGGTAGCGCGTGGCGCACGCGCGGGCCTCGGGGTCGTCCGCGTCGATGTAGGTGAGGGTGCGCAGCAGGGTCGACCCCAGGACCAGGTCGTACTCACGCAGCTTCTGCAGCGTCAGGACCGGCAGCGTGCGGTGCAGCCCCGCGGTGTGGCCGGGCATCGCGCGGGCCCCGAACAGCGTGGCCCCCGCGATCGTGTCGCAGAGCCGGCGCACCACGGGCGGGTCGGCCAGCAGCAGCGACACCCCCGAGGGGTGCGGGTCGTCGACGTCCTCGACGGCGGCGAACGGCCCCTCGCCGACGGCGTCCAGCAGCCGCGCGAGTCCGGACAGGCGGGCCGGGACCGCCTCCATGTCGCGCAGGGCGGCGGAGACCTCCCGGACGAAGGTCCGCAACGTACGGCACTCGACGCCTTTGCGCCGCATCGTGTCGTGACACAGGAGCAGGAGTTTCGCGTCGTGGGCGAAGGGATCGAACTCCCCGCCCGCGTCGACCTCGTCGAGCCGTTCGCCGATGTCCACGGCCATGGATTCCGTGTGCGTCACGGCGGCGGGCGTGCCGGCCTTCTCCGCGAGGGAGAGGCCGAACAGGGCCTGGAGTTGGTGGGACACGGAGGCGTTCGGCGCGCGCCCGGCCGCGTGGACGAACGCGGCGGCCCGGTCCACGGCGTTGGGTCGGTACGGCATCGTCCTCTCCTCCTCATCCGTCCCGGAGTGTGGCCAGCGCGGCGAGCGCGGAAACGAGCGTCGTGTGATAGCGGGAATCCACGGTCGCTTCCGCATCCGGGCCCGCGCCTGGCTCGGTATCCGGTTCCCCGTTCAATTCGCCAAGTGATTCCCCGGGCGTTTCCCGACGCGTTCGCGCACCGGCCCGCGCGGGATCACGCGGGGCCGCTTCAGCCTGAGCCAGGCGGGCTCGCAGGCCCGGAACCGAACCGTCGGCCCGTTGGGTGGCGACCAGGCATTCCCAGCCCCACGGCTCGAAGAAGGCGGGCCGCCGCAGGCACCGGGCGGAGAGGATGAGTTCCGCCGTCAGATCCCAGTCGCGGGCGGCGATGCACATTCCGAGCAGCCGGTCCACCAGGCGCGCGAGCCGCCCGCGTTCGCCGTCGCTCATTCCCCGGGCGGGGCGGTGTCCGAGGTCCGCCGCGTAGAAGATGACGTGCGTCAGGACGTAGACCTCCGCGCGGGTCACGTAAACGGGGTTCACCGGCCGCGCCGGCATCGTGCCGCGATAGAGCGCGGGATAGGACGGGAGGTCGTGCCGGACGCCGCTGAGGTCGAGCGCGTGCCGGAGTTCCATCATCCGGTGTGGCGGGAGCGAGGGTGCCGTCACCGTGCTGGCCCGCACCAGGCGCTCGACCACGCGCTGGTAGGAGGCCCCGTCGAGCCGCCGGCCGTGGGCGAGAGCCGCCGCCACCACGAGATGGGATACCAGCGTCTCCGGCTCGCGGAACGGACGCTCCTGGTAGACCGGTCGCCGGTAGGCGGCCTCCATGAAGTCCAGGAACCGCGCGATGACGGCCGCGTCGACGTGCCGCGCGGAACGTTGGGCCGAATACGTGAGAATCGCCAGTTCGGTCAGGGGAATCTCACACAGCCCCGTCAGCTCCCCGTCCTTGAACGGGTCGAAGTACGACAGGTTCTCGTCTATCCAGCCCAGCGCTCCGTCAGCGACCCGCTCCGCCATGGCGGAGGAGGTCACAGCTCACACTCGCAGACGGCATGCGGATCGTCCCCGGAGGCGATGACCCACCAGGAGCGCTCTCCCTGCCGATAGCGCGCCACATTACGCGCGAGTTCGGGAATGGAATCCCTCAACGGTGCGTCGAGGTCCACCATTCCGAGATCCTGGAGGCGTTCCACCTGCTGTCGGATCTCCTCGCGACTGGGGCGCGAGGGTGGGTAACTGGTGCTCACGGGAGTTCACTTCCCCTCGCTACGTGAGATGGTCGCACCATCCCTGGTCGCCGACGAGCCAGTAGCCTCCGGCCACCGCCTGAGCGTCGCTCGCCCGCTGTGGATATCGCTGGTCGAGTACGTCGATGACGTCGCGCGCGGGGGCGTCCAGATTGATCACGCCCTCGTCGTGCAGATGCTGAACGTGTCGGTAGATATCGGCCTGCGCCTCGGCTACCGCACGCCGCTGCTCGCCCTCGGCCTGGTAGCCGCTGCCGGGCCCGGCGTTGGTTGGTGTCACGATGTCTCCTTTCCCGCGTGGGAATTGCTCTCCTTCCCCAGCATGCATCGCCGTACGAGTTCGGCAACTCGGGCGTGGGGGGTGCCCGTTGATCGCATTCCGGCGGGCCCGGATCAGATCGACTTGCGGGCACTTCGGAATGGAGGACGGTGAGGGAAGGGGCGGTATCCAGCACGAGAAACGCGAAGGAGGTCCGCCATGACCACCACCGCTGAGAAGATCTACGCAACCATGGCCCGCGCACAGTTCGGCCTCCACAAGGAACGGCTGCGCTCCCTGGTGGAGCGGGCCGAGGTGACTCCGGAGGCGGTGCGCGACTCGCTCGACACCACGGACTCCCACCCGTACGCGGCGACCGTCACGCTGGGCGGCTTCTTCGTCGTCAGCCCCGTCACCACCCGGCTGACCACCGTCGAGGGCGACCGGTACGACCTGGACGGGGAGCACGACGACTGGTGGCCGGGCCCGCCCACGGTGCTGCTCGGGCCGCCGTTCTTCTCGTCGAGCGGGTCCGCCGAGATGAACTACCCGATCCAGGACCTGGTCGGCCGCGGCTTCCGCTACCTGGCGTTCTTCACCGGCGCGCAGTCGTCCGTGACCTGGCGCGGCACCACGGGCGAGCACCTCGGCGTCTACGTCGGCTCCCCGATCGGCTTCTGGCCGCCCTACGGCTCCCCGGACATCCACGTCGCCTGGGGCGGCGGCACGGTCCGCGCCGCGAGCGACCGCGCCACGGCGCGGCAGGACGACGGGGGTTGAGGCGACCGAGGACCCGCCCCCGACCCGCCCGGCGCCGCCCCCCACGCCACGACCCGGTGCGCGGCGCCCGCGCCACGACGGGCTGTCCACCTCACGACGCGGCGCCCGCGCCACAGCGGGGTGCTCCCCGTGCCACAGCGGGGTGCTCGCCGTGCCAGAAGGGCGCCGCCCCACGTCAGAACGCGCCCCGTCCGGGGGCCGCCCGGCGCGGCCGTCGCGCCGGCGACCGGCTCAGAACGCGGTGCGGGTCTCGCTGCGGCTGTCCCCGCGTACGACGTGGGCGTCGTACAGCCCCGCCCGCGCGGTGCGGCGCCACGGGCGGGCGAGACGGCGGGCGGTGTCGATGTCGGGGTCCCGCGTGTCCAGGTCGATGTCCGCGATCGCCAGGCCGGGGCGGTTCTCGGCGGGGCCGCTGGCGAGCCGTCGGCCGCCGGGCGCGAAGATCACGGCGGGCGCGGTCGCCCCGAACTGCGCGGGGACGGAGTAGCCCACCCAGGAGGTGTAGAGGGTGGCGTACGCCCGCGCGACGTCGGCGCGGGACGCGTCGTCGAACATGACGGAGATCAGGAGACAGTCCACGTCCAGCCGCTCGTACGCGTGGAAGAGTTCGGGGAAGTTGATCTCGATGCACAGCGCGACGCCGCACCGGACGCCGTCGATCTCGACGACCAGGGGCTCCGTGCCCGGGGTGTACAGGTAGGAGACCTCGGAGTGCGAGAGGTAGCGCTTGTCGTAGCGGTTGACCAGCACGCCCTCGTCGGAGACGACGTACAGGCTGTTGTGCGGCCGGTGCGGCGGGGTCAGGGGGTGGGGCGAGCCGAACGCCACCCACAGGCCCAGCTCGCCGGCCAGTTCGGCGATGGACGCGGCCTCCTCGCGCACCACGTCCCAGTCGACCCGGCTCCAGTCCGCGGCGGCCAGCGTCCCGGGCGGGCCCGAGGACAGCACGTGCTTGTCGGGGTAGGTGATGGCGCCCTCCGGGAACTGCGCCAACCGCGCGCCCGCGGCGTGCGCCTCGCGCATCAGCGTCCGTATCTGATCGCCGCTCGCCCGCAGGTTCTCCGGGTCGGTGGGGTCCTCGGGGACCGTGCTCTGCGCGACCGCCAGTCGCAAGCTCCTGCTCATCGGAGCACGATAGGCCACCCGGACCGCACGACGCCCCGGCCGCGCGAGGCCCCCGGACACCGCGTGTCCGGGGGCCGAGGGGCAGCCCCGCCCGGGGGCGCGCCGGCGCGCCTACCCCTTCACGCAGATGACCTGCTTCAGCTTGGCGACGACCTCGACCAGGTCCCGCTGTTGGTCGATGACCTGGTCGATGGACTTGTACGCGCCCGGGATCTCGTCCACCACACCGGCGTCCTTGCGGCACTCCACACCCCGCGTCTGGTCCTCCAGGTCGCGCGTCGAGAACCGCTTCTTGGCCGCGTTGCGGCTCATCTTCCGGCCCGCCCCGTGCGAGGCGGAGTTGAAGGACGCCGCGTTGCCCAGGCCGCGCACGATGTACGAGCCGGTGCCCATCGAACCGGGAATGATGCCGAGCTCCCCCACCCCGGCCCGGATCGCGCCCTTACGGGTCACGAGCAGGTCCATCCCGTCGTACCGCTCCTCGCTGACGTAGTTGTGATGGCAGCTGATGACGTCATCGAAGGCGACCTTCGCCTTGCGGAACTCGCGCCGCAGGACCTCCTGGAAGAGCGCCATCATGATCGACCGGTTGCGCTTGGCGTACTCCTGCGCCCAGAACAGGTCGTTGCGGTACGCCGCCATCTGCGGGGTGTCCGAGACGAAGACGGCCAGGTCACGGTCGACCAGCCCCTGGTTGTGCGGCAGCTTCTGGGCCTCGCCGATGTGGTACTCGGCCAGCTCCTTGCCGATGTTGCGGGAGCCGGAGTGCAGCATCAGCCACACCGCGCCCTCACCGTCCACGCACAGCTCCACGAAGTGGTTGCCGCCGCCGAGCGTCCCCATCTGCTTGGTCGCCCGGTCCTGACGGAACTTCACCGCGTCGGCCACGCCGTCGAAGCGGGACCAGAAGTCGTCCCAGCCCGCCGTGGGCAGGCCGTACAGCCGCCCGGGGTTCACCGGCGCGTCGTGCATGCCCCGGCCCACCGGGATGACCTGCTCGATCTTGGAGCGCAGCCGCGACAGGTCCGTGGGCAGGTCGGCGTCGGTCAGCGACGTCCTGACCGCGCTCATGCCGCAGCCGATGTCCACGCCGACCGCCGCCGGGCACACCGCGCCCCGCATGGCGATGACGGAGCCGACCGTGGCGCCCTTGCCGAAGTGCACGTCGGGCATGACGGCCAGGCCCTTGATCCAGGGCAGCGTCGAGACGTTGTGGAGCTGTCGCATCGCCAGGTCCTCCACGGTGGCCGGGTCGGCCCACATGCGAATCGGTACGTGCGCGCCCGCTACCTCTGTGTACGTCACGACATACTCCATTCCCCCGTGAAAGACAGAAAAAAGACAGAAAAGTCAAAAGCCGGACCTGGCGTTACATTCACGGCCGTGAGCCGGCGAACGCGCTAGCGGTTGAGGTAAACATTGTCTCCACCGGCCGCCCCAGTGCGGCAACCAGTTTTCCGGGGAAGGGAGCCGCGGACAGTGCAGCGAAGGCCGTACGTACCGGGCACCGCGCTGACCGCCGCCGTGCTCGTCACGGGGCTCGCCGGATGCAGCAGCCAGAGCGACGCGCGGGGGGACGACGACGGCAAGCCCGGCGGCTTCAGCTCCACGGCGAACGTCCAGCCGGGCAAGTTCCGTACGCTCCCCGAGCCCTGCGGCACCGTCAGCGGGGACATGCTGCGCTCCCTGCTGCCCGGCATCGACGACCAGGACGAGGCGACCCGCAAGGCGGTCGCCGAGGGCCAGCCGGCCGTCACGTACGACACCGACCGGCGCGTGGGCTGCCGCTGGAAGCTGACCACGCCCGAGGGCTCCCGGCACCTGACACTCGACTTCGAGCGCATCGTCTCCTACGACCCGCAGGAGGGCGACGACGACCGGGCCGAGGCGGCGTACGCGAAGAAGGCGTCGGCCGCCAGGATCCCCAGCCCGCCCCCGAGCCCCGGCCACAGCGACGGCGGCGGCACGGAGACCGCGTCGCCGAGCGCCGGCGCGTCGAGCCCGGGCGCGCCCGGCGACGTCTCGGAGCGGGACGCGGACGCGGACACGCCCGACATCGTGCGCGGCTCCGGCGACCCGAACGGCGGCCTCCACCCCAGCCCGGACGCCACGGTCGACGCGGCCTCCTGGCGCCTGGCCACCGCGACCCGGCGCGACCCGGCCGGCGATGGCGGGGCCGCCACGGCCCTGGATGCTCGGGGCGCCGACGGGGACGCCCGGCGCGGGCGGCCGGGGGCCGGAGCCGACGGCCCGGCGACCGGGTTCGCCCTGGTCAGCCACGTCCGCGCGGCCGAGGACGCGTCGCCCTCGCCCGGCGAGGCGTCGGGGGGAGCCCCCGATGAGGCGTCCGCCACACCCACCGCCCCCGCCACCCCGAGCGCGTCCGGCGATGGCGGGACCAGCGGCGACGAGGGCGGGCAGGAGGACGAGGACGGTCTCGACCTGGCCCCCCGGCAGCTCGACGGCATCGGCGACGAGGCGTTCCTGAACGACGAGTTCAGCACCGCCGACTCCGGCGTCCACCGTGACATCACGATCGTCTTCCGATCCTCGAACGTCATCGTCACCCTGGAGTACGACCAGTGGTCCACGGACCCACGGCACGTGCCCAGCAGCGCCGAGCTGCAGGAGAAGGCACAGGACCTGGCGCGCAAGCTCCCCGGGCACTTCGGCGACTAGCACGGCGAGTACCGTCACGGTTCGGCCGACCGGACACCGCGACCGCGTACCGTGCCGAACGAGTCACGCGGCGGGACGGCCGCCCACCGAGAAGAGAATGAGCAAAGGACCATGCCCCGAACAGCACCGAGACTCGCCCGAATGCTCGCCTGCGCCGCCGCGCCGGTGATGCTCGTCGCCGGATGCTCGTCCGACTCGGGTGACAAGGACCCGAAGGACGACGCGTCGTCGTCGGCCACCGCCAGCCCGTCGCCGACCGTCATCCCGGCGAAGTTCGCCAAGCTTCCCGAGGTGTGCGAGACGCTGCCGAAGAAGATGGTGGGAGACCTCGTCCCGGAGGCGAAGGACAAGCAGGGCAAGACGCTGCCGTCGGCCAACATCAACGAGTCCGCGAGCTGCCTGTGGTCCGGCCTCGACGGTTTCCAGTACCGCCAGCTCACCGTCTCGCTCAAGCTCTTCGCCTCGGACGTCGGGCTCGGTCCGGGCGACAAGCGCGCCGCCACGTACGCCGGGCAGCAGACCGAGAAGGCCGGCACGGCCGACGGCGCGAAGGGCGCCAAGACCGGCACCGTGACCGGCGTCGGTGACGAGGCGAAGGCCGTGGCGACGACCACGAAGAAGGACGGCGACGAGTTCAAGAACGAGACCGTCGTCGCCCGTACGGCCAACGTGGTCGTCACGGTCGAGTACCGCGGCGCCGGCTACGAGGACGCGAAGCCGCCGAAGCCGGAGGACCTGAAGAAGGACGCCGAGAAGGCCGCGAAGGAAGCGGTGGCGGCGGTCGGCAAGGCCAACGGCGCCACCGCCCCCGACGACCAGGGCAGCGGCGGCCAGGGCGGCGGCACGAACGACGGCCAGGACGGCAAGAAGGACGAGCGGGGCGGGACGGACGGCGAGAAGGCCGACGACAAGAGCGGCGCCTAGCGTCTCGCCCGCACCGCCAGCACGCCCCGGCCCCGCGCCCCGCGTCCCGGGCGCGCCCGGGCCCGGGCCTCGACCCCACGGACCGCGCGCGGCCCGACCTCGGATCGGATGGTCCCCGGGCCGGGCCGCGCGTGATCCGCGAGACAGGTCGCTCGCACCGTGCGTCACTCACGCCGCAGGTGGCTCGCGCGGCGGGGCTCTGCGGGGTACGCGGCTCACGCCGCGCGTGGCTCGCGCGGCGGGGCCTTGTGGGGTACGCGGCTCGCGCCGCGCGTGGTCCGCGCGGCGGGGCCTTGTGGGGTACGCGACGCCTGCGGTGCGCGGCCCCGGGGGTGTGGGGCACGGGTGCGCGACTCGTGAGGTGGGCGTTGCGCGATCGGCGCCGTCCGCGAGGCGGGGTACCCGTGCGGGGGTTTCCGGGGCGCGCTCTCGGAGGGGCGTTCGCCCGGTGCCCGCACGGGGTGGGACGGGTCAGTCGGCCATCGCGGCGAACATGCCCGGCTCGTACGAACCGCCGGGGTTGTGCACGATCACGTTCATCCGGGTGGCCGCGTTGATCAGGGCCACCAGGCAGACCAGCGCGCCGACCTGGTCGTCGTCGTAGTGCTCGCGCACCGCGGCCCACGTGGCGTCGCTGACTCCGTGGTCACCGAGCCGGGTGCCCTCGTCGGCCAGGGCCAGCGCGGCCCGCTCGGCCGGCGTGAAGACGGTGCTGTGCCGCCAGGCGGCGACCAGCGCCAGCCGCAGCGGGGTCTCGCCGGCCGCAGCGGCCTCCTTGGTGTGGATGTCGACGCAGAAGCCGCAGCCGTTGAGCTGGCCGACCCGCAGCTCCACCAGCTCCCGCAGGGACCTGGGCAGCGTGGACTGGTCCATCGCCAGCGAGACGTTGTAGAACCGCTTGGCGATCTTCGCGGCGGTGGGGCTGTCGAACAGGTTGAAGCGGGGTTCCATGACCGTTCCTCGTCATTCGTGGTGCACGGGGCGCCGCGCGTGGGGCGACGGGTGCCGTCGCGCCCGTGGTGGCGGGCCACCGCACCGGTGGTGGCGCGGGGCGCCGGGCTCGTGGTGACCCCGGGGCGCCGCGCTGGACGACCACAAGACGTCACCGGCCCGACGCCCGTGACGGCCGCGCGATGTGACGTGGCCCACCGGCCGCGGGTGTCACACGGGAGCGCCGGCCGGCGTCTGGTGACCGGCACAGCCGACAGCGAGCGAACGGGGAACCAGCCATGAGCGAGCCACCGAGGGACACCCCCGAACGGGGCGCCGACGCTCTTGGGCCCGGCCCGGGGGGTGGTGCCGCCCCCGGGGGCGGCGACGTCGGATCGGGTGACCGGGACGCCCTCGGGCCCGGACCCGGCGGTGGCGATGTCGGAGTCCACACCCGCGCACCGGGCGGTGGCGTCGGGGCCGGCCCCGACGCCCGGTTCCCGGACCGTGCCACGGCCGCGTTCGTCGCCCACCGCAACCTGCTCTTCACCGTCGCGTACGAGATGCTCGGCTCGGCCGCCGACGCCGAGGACGTCCTCCAGGAGACCTGGCTGCGCTGGGTGGATGTCGACCTCGACGCCGTACGCGACCCGCGCGCCTATCTCGTGCGGATCACCACGCGCCAGGCCCTGACCCAGCTCCGCGCGCTCGGCCGGCGCCGGGAGTCCTACGTCGGCCCCTGGCTACCCGAACCGCTGCTCACCACGCCCGACGTGGCGGAGGACGTCGAACTGGCCGACAGCGTCTCGATGGCGATGCTGCTGGTCCTGGAGACCCTCGCGCCGACGGCGCGGGCGGTGTTCGTCCTGCGCGAGGTGTTCGCCGTGGAGTACGAGGAGATCGCCCGCGCCGTCGACAAGAGCCCTGCCACGGTCCGCCAGATCGCCCACCGCGCCCGGTCCCACGTCGCCGCGCGCCGACCCCGCGAGACCGTGTCCGCCACCGAGACCCGGCGCGCGGTCGAGGCGTTCCAACAGGCCGTACACACCGGTGACCTGCGACGCCTGCTCGACGTCCTCGCCCCGGACGTCGTCCTCCTCACCGACGGCGGCGGAGTCGTACGGGCCGCGCTGGCCCCCGTCGTGGGCGCCGAGGCGGTGGCCCACGTACTCCACCGGCTCGACGCCGCGCTCGCCCTCCACCCCACCCGGGTCAACGGCCACCCGGCACTGCTCCTCCGACGCGCCAACGAGATCGACACGGTGCTGGCCCTGCGGGTCGCCGCCGGACGCGTCACCGGTCTGTACGCCGTCCGCAACCCCGAGAAACTGGCCCGCCTGGAACGGGAGACCCCTCTCCACCGCTGAGCCCTCGGGCCGGGCGGGCCGATTTGAGCTGTGCGTGGGGCATGGCCGGGCGCGGCCGGCTTGAACTGTGTGTGTGGGGGCATGGCCGGGCGCGGCCGGCCGGGCGGGCGCGGCGGGGGCGACCCAGCCGTCGGGCCGCCACCGCGAGGGCCGCACGAACTCGGCGTGCTGGCCTAACCCTGCTGCGGGGTCAGGGTCAGGCCCTGGTCGGGCGCGCGAGCGGGGGCGAGTGAGCGAGGGTGCTCCCGGTCCAACCCTGCCGTCGGGTCAGGGATACGCACCGGCCAGGCGCGGGCGCGGGAGCGGCTGAGCGGGAGCGGCTGAGCGGGAGGGTTGTCGACCCAACCCTGCTGTGGGGTCAGGGTTACGCACCGACTGGGCGCGCGGACTTCGAGCGGCTGGCCCCACCCTGCCGTCAGGTCAGGGTTGGGCGCCGGGCGCGCGCGGGTGAGCGGGAGGGCTGCCGGCCCGACCCTGCCGCCAGGTCAGGGATAGGCACCGGGTGAGCGAGCGCGGGTGGACCAGAGGGCCGTCGGCCAACCCTGCCATCGGGTCAGGGATAGGCACCGGGTGAGCGAGCGCGGGTGAGCGAGAGGGCCGCCGGCCCGACCCTGCCGTCGGGTCAGGGATAGGCACCGGCCGGCCGGGCGGCCTTGGAGCTGCCGACCCCACCCTGCCGTGGGGTCAGGGATACGCACCAGCCAGGCGGGCGCGGGTGAGCGGGAGGGCTGCCGGCCCGACCCTGCCGCCAGGTCAGGGATACGCGCCGACCGGGCGCGCGGACTTCGAACGGCCGCCCCACCCTGCCGTCGGGTCAGGGTTACGCCCCGGCGAGCCGAGCTCATGGCGGTGGGCCGGGGTCGGCTCCTCGGGGGTGGTTCGTGCTCGGTGGGGAGCGGGCGGGTGCCGTCGGGGGTGGCCCTGCCGTCGGGTCAGGGTTACGTCCAGCGAGCCGAGCTCACATCGGGTCAGGGTTGTGGCGGCTGGCCGGTGTTGTCGTCGGATGGCGGCGAGGGGCCGGGCGAGCGCGGGGGGGCGGGCGGGGCAGTGCGGTGTCCGGGTGGGGCCGGGCACCGTCAGGTCGGGCACGGAGTGCGACGTCACTGCACCAGTACGCGACGGCGAAGGGCCTGGGACGGGCTCCAAGCCGGGGCGCGGGGGACGGAACGGGGCGTTACCGTACGCCTGTTCGCCCCTGGTCGCACTCTTGACTTGACGCGTATGCCAGGCTTGGCGCGCTAGTTGCCGAGGGCGGGAGGGATCGCGGGTGGCCGCGATGCGATTGACGCGCACACACCGAATACTGATCGGGGTGATCATCGCCGGTGCGGCGGTGATCGCCGCGATCGGATTCGTCGGTTCCTACGCCGCGGTCCGTGACCTCGCGCGGGAAAAGGGGTTCGGCAGCTTCGCCAACGTCTTCCCCATCGGTATCGACGCCGGAATCGTCGTACTTCTCGCCCTCGACCTGCTGCTGACGTGGATTCGCATCCCGTTCCCGCTACTGCGACAGACGGCGTGGCTGCTGACCGCGGCCACCATCGCCTTCAACGGCGCCGCCGCCTGGCCCGACCCGCTGGGCGTCGGGATGCACGCGGTCATCCCGGTCCTGTTCGTCGTCGCCGTCGAGGCCGCCCGACACGCCATCGGTCGCATCGCCGACATCACCGCTGACCGGCACATGGAGTCGGTCCGCGTCGCCCGCTGGCTCCTGGCGCCCGTTCCCACCTTCCGGCTGTGGCGCCGGATGAAGCTGTGGGAACTGCGCTCGTACAACGAGGTCATCCGGCTGGAGCAGGACCGTCTCGTCTACCGGGCCCGGCTACGCGCCCGCTTCGGCCGCGCCTGGCGTCGCAAGGCCCCGGTGGAGTCCCTGATGCCGCTGCGGCTGGCCCGGTACGGCGTGCCCATCTCGCAGACCGCCCCGGCCGGGCTCGCCGCGGCCGGCATCGTGATCCCCCCGGAGTTGGCGCTGGCCACGGGCGAGGCCATGGCCGGCACGCCGCAGACGGCCGCCCTCGTGGCGGCGGGCGCGACCGACCGCGCCGAGGCGACATCGCCCGGACCGGCCGCCGGAACGGCCGCGCTACCGCCGGCCGCCACCGTCTCGATCGCCAAGGACACGCCCCACGCGGCGACGGCGGCGAACGCGGCACACCCGGGCGACACATCCGCCACCCCGCCGGCCCCGGACACGACGAAGACGCCGGCCAGCGCGGCCGAGGCCACGGACCCGTCGGGGGCCACGGACCCGGCGCTGGCGAACGCCGTGGCGGCCGGAGGCCCGGCCAAGGACACGGCCACGGCACACTCTGCGCAGGCCCCGGCACCAGCCCCGGCGGAAGCGTCGGCCCCGGCGCGCGCCACCGCTACGGCCCAGGCCGGTGCGGCCCAGGCCGGTGCGGCGCGAGCCGGTGGTACGGCAGGGGCTGTCGGTACGGCGGAGGCCACGGACGTGACCGGCGCCCGACCGGTGAACGGCACGGCCACCCAGGCACCGGCCGCGCACCCGGGCCCCGCCGCGTACGCCACACCCCAGGCACCCGCCTCGCCCGCGACGGCGGGGGCCAACGGTTCGCTGGCAGCCGCCGCCCGAACCTCGGCGGAGCACGCCCCCGCGGCGGGGCAGCCGTCCGCCAGCATCCCCGCGCCGCGCGCGGCGGAGGCCGACGCGCGTTCCGGCGCGCCGGCCCAGGCGGCGACGGACAGTTCGCAAGCGGGACTCCACTCCGAGGCGGGAACCACTCCGGAGGCTGGCCCGGAGGCCGAGGGCACGCACGTGACCGTGCCCGTCATCTCCGGCGGCCGGCGGCGGGCGCTGGGCAGTGCCCAGGCCGGCGGGCCGGGCCAGTACCCGGACGAGCGGCCGTACCCCGGCGACCCGGGGGAGATCGCCCCCACCCACCGCGACGAGCGGTACGGCCAACGCCACGACCAGCATCAGGACCAGCAGCCCGCCGCGTACCGCGACGAGCGGCGCCCGTACGCCGCCCAGCGCGAGGCCGACGAGCGCCGCCCGGACGGCGGCGACGACCGGTACACGGCAGCGGCCCGCGAGGCGCAGGCCGAGCGGCGCGCCGCTCCGACCCCGACTCCGGAGTACCCGCCGGACGCCACGCAGGAGATCGCCCTCTCGGCACTGCCCGACGACATCCCCCGGGACGAGGCGTTCTACGGGGCCTTCCGGCAGTTCGTCGCGGAGCGCGGGGCGTTCCCCGACTCCCGTCAGTTCAGCCGCTACCTGCTCGATCTCTACGGCATCGCCGGCGTGGGCGGCGGCCCGCTGCCCGCGCACGGCCTCCGCCGCGAGATCCGCGAACTGCGCGAGCGCTACCGCATGGAGATGGAAACCCAGAACATCCCGTAACCGGCCCCCCTCGTCCCACACGGGCCGGCCCCTCCCACCCGGGGCCGGCCCCGTCGCGTAGGACCGCCCCCGGCCGACCCACCCGCCGGGAACCGGCCCCACCCGAGGCCGGGCAGCCCCCCGGGCACTCAGGCACCCCGGCACCCCGGCACTCAGGCACCCCGGCACCCCGGCACCCCGGCACCCCGGCACCCCGGCACCCCGCGAAGCAACGGCCCAACCGGCACTCGGCGAACGCCCCCCTCGCGACAAGACCGCCCACACAGGGCGCCCCGCCACGAGCCGTGTCCTGACCCCCGCCCGGCACCTGGGCGCACACCACACAGAGCCGGCCGCCTGACAACGGGAAAGGTCCGCCCCGCGCCCCGAGCCGAGCCCGTCGCGTACGCCCCACGGCCCTCAGACCAGGGGCCCACCAGCCCCACCCGAACCGAGCGCGGCCCACGCACGAGCCCCGCCCAGAACGGGCCACACCCCCCCGCGCCGAACCCATCCGAACCGGGCCCGGCCGAACCAGACCAGGCCCCGCGCACCAGCCCCGCCCCCATCGAGCCCGGCCGCGTACGCCGCACGAACCAGGCCCCTCGGACACACCAGCCCCGCCCCGAGCCAAGCCGGGTCGCATCACCACACCCACCCGAACCGGGCCCGGCCCCACCCGAACCGGGCCTTGCCGCTCCGTGTCGGGCCGAGGGGCTGTCCCCTCGCCGCGCGTGGGGCGGGGTCGCGCGGAACGCGTCCCGCTCAGGCCCGTTTGCGGGTGGCGCGGGTGAGCTCGCTCCAGGCGGCGAGCGCGAGGCCGGCCGCGGCGATGGCCACATAGCCGGGGGTGGGGACGTCGAACCACTGCTGGAGCATGCCCCACGGCTTGTCCCCCACGACGCGCCCGACGATGCCGAGCGCGCCTTGGATGGCGGCCACGATTCCGACGATGCCCAGGATCTCTCTCATGGCTCCAGCATCCTCGGCCCGGTGCTGCCGCACGTCCTTCCCCCGGGGGAAGTGTGGGTCCGTCGAACGATGCAGCCCCGCCCCCCACCTCGCCCGCCCACCCCGGGGCCCGTCACCCACATCGCGTACGCCGGCCCGTCGCCCCCGACGAAGACCCGGTCACCTCGCGAGCGACCAGCCCGACAACCGCACGGGCCACCCGCCCAACCGGCCCATCCGGCTCGCCCGCCCCCTCGGACACACCGGTCACACGGGAGCGAGCCGACAGACGGCAGCGCGCGCAGCGACGGCCCGTGGGAACCCCCACGGGCCGTCACCACTCGACGTCATCCACCACGGCGCCGGCCTTGCTCGATACCCGGTCGCACCCCGTACCAGGCCGCACCCGATATCGGGCGCCCCGCGCCGGGCCCCGCCCGAAGTCGGCCGACGTCGGGCGAGGTCGGGCCACCCGCTCACACCGACCCCCGGCACCGCCCGTGCGACCGGCCACAACCGGTCGCACGGGTCGGCCGGCGGCCGGTTACGCGCCGAGCAGGTGGCGTACCCGGTCCGCGCCCACGGCCAGCAGCAGCGTCGGCAGGCGCGGGCCGGTGTCGCGGCTGACCAGCAGCCGGTACAGCAGGGCGAAGAACGTCCGCTGGGCCACCTTCAGCTCCGGCGTCGGCTTCGCGTCGGCCGGCAGGCCCGCCCGCACCTTGGGCACCCCGTAGACGAGGGTGGTCAGGCCGTCGAGCGACCAGTGCGTGTCGAGCCCGTCGAGCAGCAACCGCAGCGACTCGCGGCCCTCCTCGTCCAGCGAGCCCAGCAGCTCCTTGTCCGGGTCGTCGCGGACCAGGGTGCGCTGGTCGGCCGGCACCTGGGTGGAGATCCAGCTCTCGGCGCGGTCGAGCCGGGGGCGGACCTCGTCCAGCGTCGCGATCGGGTCGGCCGGGTCCAGTTCGCTGAGGATGCGCAGCGTCTGCTCCTCGGCGCCCGCCGTGACGTCCACGACCGAGGCGAGCGTGCGGTACGGCAGCGGGCGCGGCGTGCGCGGCAGCTCGCCGGCCGCCGTGCGGGCCGCGCGGGAGTGGGCCGCGGCGTCGGCCGGCAACGCCGTCCCGTCCGCCACCTTGGCCTCCAGCTTGTCCCACTCGTCGTACAGCCGCTGGATCTCCTGATCGAAGGCGATCTTGAAGGACTGGTTGGGCCGGCGGCGCGCGTACAGCCAGCGCAGCAGCGGCGCCTCCATGATCCGCAGGGCGTCGGCCGGGGTGGGCACGCCGCCGCGCGAGGACGACATCTTGGCCATCCCCGAGATGCCGACGAACGCGTACATCGGCCCGATCGGCCGCTCGCCGCCGAAGATCCCCACGATCTGCCCGCCGACCTGGAACGACGAACCCGGCGACGAGTGGTCCACGCCCGACGGCTCGAAGACGACGCCCTCGTACGCCCACCGCATCGGCCAGTCCACCTTCCAGACCAGCTTGCCGCGGTGGAACTCGCTCAGCCGCACGCTCTCGCCGAAACCACACCCCGAGCAGGTGTACGTCAGCTCGGTGCTCTCGTCGTCGTAGGCCGTGACGGTGGTCAGGTCCTTGCCGCAGTCGCCGCAGTACGGCTTGTACGGGAAGTACCCCGCCGTGCTCGCCCCGTCGTCCTCGGCCGCGGCGCCGGAGCCCTCGGCCGCCTCCAGCTCGGCTTCGTCCACCGGCTTCTGCGACTTCTTCGCCGGCGCCTTCTTCGTCCGGTACTGCGCGAGGATCGCGTCGATGTCGCCCCGGTGCTTCATGGCGTGCAGCACCTGGTCGCGGTAGACGCCCGAGGTGTACTGCTCGGTCTGGCTGATCCCGTCGTACTCCACCCCGAGGTCGGCCAGCGCCTCGGCCATGGCGGCCTTGAAGTGCTCGGCCCAGTTCGGGTGCGGGGAGCCGGCCGGGGCCGGGACGGCCGTCAGCGGGCGGCCGATGTGCTCGGCCCACGACTCGTCCACGCCGGGCACCCCGGCGGGCACCTTGCGGAACCTGTCGTAGTCGTCCCACGAGATCAGATGCCGCACGGCGTGGCCGCGACGCCGGATCTCGTCCGCCACCAGGTGCGGCGTCATGACCTCCCGCAGGTTGCCGAGGTGGATCGGGCCGGAGGGGCTCAGGCCCGACGCGCAGACGACGGGTTTGCCCGGCGCGCGACGCTCCGCCTCGGCAATGACCTCGTCTGCGAAACGGGAGACCCAGTCGGCCTCGATGCTCTGAGCCACGGTCGGCACTTCCTTCCTTGCGGTCCTGGCAGCGACCATTCTCCCAGACGGCGGGGGCCCGCCCCGGGTCGCCCGCGACGCCACCCCACCCCCTGGCGCCCCGCCGGCGAGACCCACGGCGCCTCCTTCGTGCCGACGACGGCGCGGGCCACCGTCCGGAACGCGATTTAACAGAAAACCGATCGGGCGCGGCGTGGAATACTTGACCGACCCTTCGCACCTCTAAAGGAATGGCACCCCTCTCATGGCCTCGGTCCCTTCCCTTGCCGCCACGGTCCACCAGCGCGTCGCGAACGCCCTCTCGGCAGCCCTGCCGGAGGCCGGTCCCGCGGACCCGCTGCTGCGACGTAGCGATCGGGCCGACTTCCAGGCCAACGGGCTGCTCGCACTCGCGAAGAAGCTGGGGGGCAACCCCCGGGAGCTGGCGGGCCAGGTCGTGGGCGTGCTCGACGGCACCGCCGAGGGCGCCGAGCGGCCCGTGGACGACGTGGTCAAGGACGTCGAGGTCTCCGGGCCCGGCTTCCTCAACATCACCATCAGCGACGCGGCCATCGTGCGCACGCTGGCCGAACGCGCCGCCGACGCGCGACTCGGCGTCCCGCACGCGGAGCGGCCCGGCACCACGGTGATCGACTACGCGCAGCCCAACGTCGCCAAGGAGATGCACGTCGGCCACCTGCGGTCGGCCGTGATCGGCGACGCGGTGACGCGCATCCTGGAGTTCTCGGGCGAGCAGGTGGTACGCCGGCACCACATCGGCGACTGGGGCACCCAGTTCGGCATGCTGGTCCAGTACCTCATCGAGCACCCGCACGAGCTCGACCACGGCGACGAGGGCGAGGTCTCCGGCGAGGAGGCGATGTCCAGTCTGAACCGGCTCTACAAGGCCTCGCGGACGCTGTTCGACTCCGACGAGGAGTTCAAGGCCAGGTCCCGGGACCGGGTCGTGGCCCTCCAGTCGGGGGACGCGGAGACGCTGGCGCTGTGGCAGCGCTTCGTGGACGAGTCGAAGATCTACTTCTACTCCGTCTTCGACAAGCTCGACATGGAGATCCGGGACGCGGACGTGGTCGGCGAGTCCGGCTACAACGACATGCTCGACGAGACCTGCCGGCTGCTGGAGGACTCGGGCGTCGCGGTCCGCTCGGAGGGCGCGCTGTGCGTGTTCTTCGACGAGTACAAGGGCCCGGACGGCAAGCCGACCCCGCTGATCGTGCAGAAGTCCAACGGCGGCTACGGCTACGCGGCCACCGACCTGTCGGCCGTCCGCGACCGCGTCCAGAACCTCAAGGCGAACACGCTGCTGTACGTCGTGGACGCCCGGCAGGCACTGCACTTCCGGATGGTCTTCGAGACCGCGCGGCGGGCGGGCTGGCTGAGCGAGGAGGTGCGGGCGACGCAGTTGGCGTTCGGCACGGTGCTCGGCAAGGACGGCAAGCCGTTCAAGACCCGGGAGGGCGAGACCGTACGCCTGGTGGACCTGCTCGACGAGGCCGTGGACCGGGCGTCGGCCGTGGTCCGGGAGAAGGCCCAGGACCTGACCGACGAGGAGATTGCCGAGCGCGCGGCCCAGGTCGGCATCGGTGCGATCAAGTACGCCGACCTCTCCACGTCGGCCGCGCGGGACTACAAGTTCGACCTGGACCAGATGGTCTCGCTCAACGGCGACACCAGTGTCTACCTCCAGTACGCGTACGCCCGTATCCAGTCCATCCTCCGCAAGGCCGGCGAGACCCGCCCGGCCGCTCACCCGGAGCTGGCCCTCGCCCCGGCCGAGCGCGCCCTCGGCCTGCACCTGGACCAGTTCGGGGAGACCCTGGCCGAGGTGGCCGCGTCGTACGAGCCGCACAAGCTCGCGGCGTACCTCTACCAACTCGCCTCCCTCTACACCACGTTCTACTCGGAGTGCCCGGTCCTGAAGGCGGAATCCCACGCCCAGGTGGAGAACCGCCTCTTCCTGTGCGACCTCACCGCCCGCACCCTGCACCAGGGCATGGCCCTCCTCGGCATCCGCACCCCCGAGCGCCTCTGACGTCCCCCGGGACCGTCGGGCCCAGCGCCCGCGCTGCCCCGGCGCCGAGCCACCCGACGCCCCGCCCCTCACCCCTCGCGTGAGCGGCGGGGCGCCGCACGTGGCGGCACCACGCACGAGCCGTCAGTACCCGGTGGACTCCCCTTCGGGCACCTGGTAACAGGCGGATGTGAGACTCACATAGAGCAGGGAGCGCTTTCTGCCGCCCGGCGAAGGCTCCAGCGCCTCGACGCTGACCGAGAACTTGTCGTCGCGGTAGTCGGCCACCAGCGTGAGCTGTTGGGCCTTGCTGGGCGCCGGTCCGTAACTGGCTATGTCCCAGCCGTTACGGGGGAGTTCCTCTTTCAGGCGTGCCATGGCCGTTCGCAGGTCGGCCACGGGTGAGCCCGCTACGGACCAGAAACTGTTGATGCGGTAGAACGTGTCGCTGTCCCGGTCACCGCACAGTCCCACCGCGTTTCCCGGCTGCTTCACCTCGCCGCGCAGGTTGACGATCTTCAGCAGGGAATCGGACAACTCAAGGGATTTCTTCTTGACTTCGCCCACTTTCCTGACCGTGGGTTCATCGTTGTCCATACCTGAGCACCCCGTCATCCCGATCATCAGCGTCACCACGAGAACAGCGAGACCGCCCCGCACACGGCCCACCTGAAGACGGCGTAGGCCGGGAGTTCTCACCACGGCTCCACCCTCACTTCATCGTGCCTGCCGACCACGACTCGCGCCTGGTTCTTCAGACTCTCCGAATCGTCATTCCAGTAACCGCTGTGCCCGTCGGTGTCCGTACGCATGTGATGCGCGCCGAAACGGTCGTCGCTGGGAATGACGAAGTCCCATCCCGAATCCCAGTGGTACTCGGGATGCCCGTGCTTCATACGCCCCAGCTCGGGAATCCAGTCACCCTCCGCCTCCTCGTTCCACACGTGCCCCTCAGGCACGTCCAGATCGGTCGCCCGACCCACCTGGGTACCGGGGCTACCCAGCGTGACGATGTCGTCCGCGTGAAGGTCTCCCTGCCGGGCGGCGGAGCCGATCAGCGTGGTGCCGTAGCTGTGGCCCGTTACGGTGAGATGACCGGGGGAGTCTGTCGCGCGGGAGGCGTGCACACCATCCACGAACGCGTTCAGGTCCGGAGCGCCGTTGTTGGCGTCATCCGAAGAGACGGCGTTCGCGACACCCTGGGGCGCGTCGTATCCCAGCCAGGTGATGGTGGATACGGTCCCCCCGTCCGCGGCGGCGTCGGCCGCGATCCACAGGTTCGTCATGCGCTTGAGGTGGGGGTTCAGGTTGCCGAAGCCCGCGTCCGTCCCCGGCACGTAGACCGCCGTGTGGTCGGCGGTGTCCGGGTTGCCGTTCGCGATGACGGCGCGTCCTCGGCCCTCTGGGGAGAACGCCAGCAGGTAGGGGCGCGGGAAGCGCTTCTCGCCCGGTTCCAGCTCGGTGTGCGTGAAGCGCTCCTGGATGTCCCCCATTCCCTTGAGCGACGCTTCGAGTTGGGACTTCTTGGCGCTCCACTTCTCGTCCCAAGCGAGCCATGCCGCTGTCCTCGTGGCGATGGGGCTGCCCACCCGGCCGGGCTGGATCTTGACCGGTTCGGGAGGGATCGCGTTGAGCTGCGCCTGGTAGTCGGCCCGCTTCTCGGCGAGGACGGCGCGGTTGGCCTCGTCGCGGGCCACGGCCGGGAGGCCGTCCAGGGCGCCGACGCTCGCGGGGTGGAGCGCGATGTAGCCGGCCTGCTCGTCAGCCGAGAGCGCCTTCCACCAGGCCGCGTTCTCCTTGGGCGACCCGTCCTTCGGGATGTCGCTCGCGGACAGGTGCGCGGCCACCTCGCGCACCGCGGCCATGTCCCGCTGGGCATCCACCCAGTCCGCGTCGGAGGTGTTCAGGTCGCTGTCCGCGTGCAGCCGGCCCAGCGCCTGGGCGTACCGGGCGTCCGCCTCGGTGGCCTCCCGTAGGGCCGCCCCGATGCGGTCGGCGTACTCCTGTGCCCTGGCCCGCCTGGGGTCCGCGTCCGGCGCGATGACCACGCTGGGCCTGCTGCCCCGCACGCTCTGGCGCGGCGCCAGGGGTGCTGCCGGGTCCTTGTCGACCCAGTGCACCGAGCCGTCCGACCTCACGGTGAACTGTTCGGCCTCGGCGTCCGCCACGGCGCCGGTCAGCTTCTTCCGTGCGGAGCGCAGCTCCCCCGCCAGCCCGTTCAACGCCGTGCGGACCAGGCCGGTCTCCACCTGGACGTGGTGGCAGCTCCGTGCGAGATCGTGCAGTCGCCTGACGGCGGCGTCCACACCCTCGCCCGTCGCCGCGAGCTGTAATCGCGTGGCGATCTCGTCCGTCACCCGCTCCTTGGCGGCGCTGGCCGCACTGCTGAGCCGGTGCCACCCGTCGGCCGCCTCCTCCAGCTCCGCCGGGCGTAAGTCGATGAGTTGATCGAACGTCACCACCGGGACTGGCCCCCCTCACCCGGGGTGGGCCGGCCGATCTCGGGCCGGTCGTCCGAGGTGGTGTCCCGCTTCTCGAACGCGTCCTTGATCTCGTCGTTGGTCTGGTAGTAGGCCTGGGCGGCCTTGGTCATCTTGCCCCGCACCTCGTCGCACTCCCGCCGCATCAGTTCGACCTTGTGCTTCCACGACTGGAAGACGCTGGCCTGCACCGTCGCGCTGAGCAGGCCCGCCACGGCGGCGTCCGCGCCGCCCGCGCCCCGCTGCCCTTCGGACAGCCCGCCCACGGCGGCACGCAGGTCTCCGCCCACCGCTCGCACCCCCTCGGCCGCCTGGCTCCACGCGCGCCTGGACTGCCGCAACTCGCCCTGGGCGCCCGCGCCACCCGGCTCGCCGGCGCCCGCCAGCCGCAGCCGGGCCGACGCCTCCCCCGTGAGTTCCGCCCATTCCTGATCGAACGTCACCGTTCCCCCTGAGGTCCCCACGCGTCACGGCATGCGCCGATGACTCCTTGGAACATGAACGTAACAGGCTGTGCGGACCTCCGCCGGGGCGGCCTTCCCCCTATCAGCGGCCGGCCGGGTCGGGCCCCTCGGGTAGGGCGGCGCGGCGACGCGCCCGCGGTCCCGGCGCGGCCCACGCGCCGCTGACGTGGTGCCCGGTCCGTCAGCGGACGCCCCCGGGCGTGGTGGACGCCGACTGGTGGGGGTGGGTGTGGCCGCCCGAGGCCAGGCGGTACTCCAGGCGCTCCTTGGCCGCCGGCCACTCGTCGGCGAGCATCGAGTAGTACACGCTGTCCCGCCAGGTGCCGTCCGGCATGGCCATGTGGCGGCGGAGCACGCCCTCGCGGTGGGCGCCGAGGCGGGCTATCGCCTCCTGGGACCGCAGGTTGCGGTGGTGGGTCTTCCACTGCACGCGACCCACGCCCAACTCCTCGAAGGCGTGGGCGAGCAGGAGGAGCTTGGCCTCGGTGTTCACCGCCGTGCGCCACACCTGCCGGCCGTACCAGGTGCCGCCTATCTCCAGGCGCTCGTCGCGCGCGCTGATGTCCAGATAGGACGTCTGGCCGACGGCTCGGCCGTCAGCGCGCCGCACGGCCGCCCACCAGACGGCCCCCTTGCCCACCTCGGCGAGCTGGGCCGCGATGATCTCGCGCAGCTCGGCCTCCGTACGCGGCATGGGCCGGTTCAGCCAGCGCCAGACCTCCTCGTCGCCGCCGCCGGCACGGAAGAGGTCCGGCACGTGGTCGAGGGTCAGCGGCTCCAGCCGCACGGCACGGCCCTCAAGAATCAGGGGAGTCGGGATCACGGAGAGCATGCGAAAAGCCTACGGGCACTTCACACTAGAGACAAGAGGTTTATGCTCTAGCGCAAAAACTCGTCTCGGCGCCCTCCCGCTCCACGCCTGGCCCACCGCCCACCCCTTCGCGCCCCCATGAGCCCAACCCCCCGCCCCGCACAGCACCCGGTCCCCGCGCTGCCACACTCCGAGCCCCCGCCCCGTCCGCGCACCGGGCCGAGCCGGGCCCGGCCCGGAGCACGGGGGCGGTCGCGCCGGGCGCGGGTCAGCCCCGCGTACCGCAGAGTGCCTGGTCGAGCAGGCTCTGCACGGAGCGCTCGGCCTTGAGCAGCCAGGCGTCACCGGGCTCCTTGCCGCTGGCCACGATCACCACCCCGCGCTTCCCGTCGGAGGTGAAGCCGGTGCGTACGGTGCCGCCCTCGACGTCGCCGCCGTGCCCCCAGCGGTAGCCGCCGCAGGCCAGTGGCTGGCGCATCAGCCCGAGCCCGTACCGCAGGCCCGGCATGACCTGGTCGAAGTCCTCGCCCACCGGGACGACCTCGCGCATCTGCGCGAGCTGCTTCGCCGGCAGCAGCCTCCCGGTCACCAGGGCCGTGTAGAAGCGGTCCAGGTCGCGTTCGGTGGTGACCAGCGCGCCGGCCGAGTCGCCCCAGGTCATGTTGCGCACCGTGGTGTCCGTGAGCCGCTTGTCGCCGGGGAACCGCTGGTAGGTGTGCGCGTGCGGGCCCCGCAGGTGCGGCTCGTCGCCGGGCGCGTACGTCCCCTTGAGGCCGAGCGGTCCGGTGATGCGGCGTTCCACCTCGTCCGCCCACGACCGGCCCGTGACCCGCTGGACGACCTGGCCGAGGACGACGTAACCGGTGTTGGAGTAGTTCCATCTGGGGGCCGGGTCGTCGGGGTCGGCCGGGTCGAAGTCGGGTCGGTGGCGCAGGGAACCGGCGATGAGCTGGCCCGGCTCCACGTGGTCGAACCTGGTCCGTTCGAAGTCGGCCGAGGTGTCGCCGGTGTCCTCGGTGGTGTCGTAGTTGTGCAGGCCGCTGGTGTGCTGGAGGAGGTGGCGCAGCGTGATGCGCCGGCCGTCGTTGCCGTTGCCGGTGATCAGGCCGGGCAGCCAGCGGTCCACCGTGTCGTCGAGCGACAGCCGTCCCTCGGCGGCCAGTTGCAGGACGACGGTGGCGACGAAGGACTTGGTGGTGCTCGCGGCGCGGAAGGGGGCGCCGGCGGGTACCGGGCGCCCCGTGTTCAGCTTCGCCTCGCCGGCGCGGGCGGTGGTGTGCCGTGTGCCGTCGCGCACGTCCACGGAGATGTTGACGTAGCCGGCCTCGCGCAGCGTGCGTTCCACGGCGCGTCGCAGTTCCCGTGACGTGAGCGCCGGGCGCGCCGTCGATCGGGCGTCGTCGCCCGCGCGCGCGGACGCGGAACCGGGCGCGGCGGCGGAGGCGGGGCCGGCCGGGGACGCGGGGGCGGGCGCCGGGTCGGCGACGGCGGGGGCGGCGGCGAGGGCGGCCAGGGTCGCGGTCAGCGCGGCGGCGGTCAGAGGGGCCTTGCGGGCCCTGGTGCGTGGGGTCATGGCCGCCCAGCGTTCCCCGCGCGGCGCGCGCCCGCCATGCGGGAAGCTCCCCAACAGCCCTGGTGCTAGCCCCCTGTTCACCGCCGCGCGCGCACGCGCGCGTACCCGCTCCCACGGCGTGGGCGAGGATGGCGTACGCGGGACGCCTTCGAGAGGCGACGGCCCCGCGCGAGGGGGCGGCGTTGGATTCGGTGTCGGTGGTGTCGGCGGTCGTCGCCGTGGTCGGTGCCGGCCTGACCGGCTTCCTCGGCTACTGGCAGCAGCGCCGGCTCGCGGTCCGCACGGAGCGCAACTACATGGTGCGCTACGGCTCGTCCCTCGCGTTGGCGGCGTACGACCTGCAGAGTCGGCTGTACAACATCCCGCACGGGCACGTGGTCGACCGCACCGCCGCCCCCGACCACTCGGGCTACCTGACGACGTTCCTCACCCACGGCACGCCGGCGGAGGCGGAGTACGCGCGGCGCAGCACCGTGTTCGTCCTGGCGGAGTACCTGGGGTGGGCGGAGATCCTGCGCCGGGACATCCAGTTCCTCAACCTGGGCGGCAGTCGGACCAACCGGAAGATCATGCGGCAGTTGGGGCACATCAGCGCCCTCGTCGGCAGGATCTCCGAGACCAGCGACGAGCTGCGCGTCTTCCGCGCCCACCAACGGGCGATCGGCGAGCTGATGGTGCACCCGGACAGCGTTCCCGGACAGCGCTGGTGTCTGGGTTACGCGGAGTTCTGCCGGCGGCTGGACCAGGACGAGGTCTTCCGCGCCTGGTTCACGCACCTGTTGACGGACGTGGACCGGCTCGCGGTGGGCCCCGCCCCGGCCCTGGCCCGGCTGGAAGCGCTACAGAACGCTCTGGTCGAGCTGGTGGACCTGCTGGACCCGGCGGCCGTGCAACTCCCGCACAACCGCCGGCTCTTCCACCTCGCCACGCACACCGCCGGGCCCCTCAACGCCACGTGACCCGTATCGATGTCACGCCCCGGCCCAACGCCACGTGACCTGGGTCGACGCAATGCCCCGGGCCAACGCCACGTGACCCGGGTCGACCCCACGTGCCCCCGCCCCGTCGGGCGTCACCCCCGACGCCCGGGCGCCCAGCCCGACGTTCGGACGTCGCCCCGGCGCTCAGGCGTCCAGCCCGGCCGCGACGGCCTCGATGTCGGCCGGGCTGCCGGTCATGATCGTGTGCACGTGCTCGGTGACGGTCTCCAGCGGCCAGTCCCACCAGGCGGCGCGCAGCAGCCGCGCCACGTCCTCGTCGGCGTACCGCTGCTTGACGGTGCGGGCCGGGTTGCCGCCGACGATCGTGTACGGCGGCACGTCGGAGACGACCACGGAGCCGGTGGCGATGATCGCGCCGTGGCCGATGGTCACGCCCGGCATGACCGTCACGTCCCGGCCGAACCACACGTCGTTGCCGACGACCGTGTCGCCCCGGCTCTCGATCTCCGCGAAGACGTGGGCGGTGCGCTCGGCCCACGTCCCGCCGAAGATCGTGAACGGGAAGGTGGACACCCCGTGCGTGGCGTGGTTGGCGCCCGCCATGACGAACTTCGTGTCGGTGGCCAGCGCGCAGTACTTGCCGATCACCAGCCGCTCGGGCCCGTACGCGTACAGCACGTTGCGCTGCTCGAAGGACTCCGCGTGCTCCGGGTCGTCGTAGTAGGTGAACTCGCCCACCTCGATGCGCGGGTCGGTGACCAGCGGCTTCAGCAGCACCACCCGCTCGTGCTCGGGCAGCGGGTGCAGCACGGTGGGGTCGGGAATCCGCACGGGCTGCCGCTCGGGGTCCTGCTCGGGCACGGGCACACGTCCTTCGGTGGGGGGGGCGGCTGGCCGCACCGGCGTGCGGCCGGCCCCATCCTGCCTCAGCCGGCGACCGGATTCGACGGAATTTTGGTGGCATCAGCGCAGGTCAGGTCGTGCGCCGGCCGTCGGCCCGTGAGGAGGAAGTCGGTCACCACCCGATCGCAGCGGGCGTTGCCACCCACCACGTACGCGCCGTGCCCCGTCGCGTCCACCGACACCATCCGCGCCCGGTCGCCGAAGGCGCGCCGCAGCCGCAGGGCGCCGGAGTGCGGCGTCTGCGCGTCGCGCAGGTTCTGCGCGAGCAGCACGTTGGCCGGGCCCCGGGCGGTGATCCGCGTCGCGGGCTCGCGCGGTGCGTACGGCCAGAACGCGCACGGCATGACGCTGGCGGGCATGCCGACCGTCAGCGGGTACCGGGCCCGGTCGCGGGCCACGTTCCGTTCGTACGCGGGCAGCGAGCGCGGCCAGGACACGTCGTTGCAGATGGTCGCGACGGCCACGGCGATGTTGTTGCGCAGGTACGCGTCCGAGGGCGCCGCGCCCGGCGCGGGCAGCTCACCGCCGGTGCGCGCCGCGTTGACCAACTGGGCGAGGAAGCGGAACCGCCCCGTGTTGGCGAGGCTGTCCAGCATCACCTGGCGCAGGTGGTTGCCGGTGAGCTGGCCCGGGTTGGCGCCCGGCCACGGCAGCGGGGCGCGGTCCAGTCGGGCGGCGAGCTCCAGGAGCAGCGGGCGCACCCGCTCGGGTCGGTCGGCCACGCGGTCCTCGTTGCCCGGGCGGGTGGCCCAGGTCGCGAAGGCGGGGAGGCTGTCCTCGACGCCGATCGCGTAGTTCGCCTGCCACTGCCGCGCCACACGGCGCGGGTCGGGGTCGTCGTTGCTGTCGAGCACCCAGCGGTCGGTGCGGTCGGGGAACATCTGCGCGTAGACAGCCCCGGCGTACGTCCCGTACGAGTGGCCCCACGCGGAGAGCCGGTCCTCGCCCAGCGCCCGCCGCACCCGGTCGATGTCCCTGGCCTCGTCGCGGGTGCTGATGTGGCGGACCAGCTCGCCGCCGTCGCGGGCGCAGGTCTCGGCGACGGCGCGGGCGCGCTCCACCGGCCCGGTGAGCCCGCCGTCCGCGTCGGGCCAGGGCCGCAGATGGACCACCGCGAGCTGCTCGTGCGAAAGGCCGCAGGTCACCGGGGTACTCAGCCCCACGCCGCGCGGGTCGAACCCGATCAGGTCGTACGCCTCACGCACCTCGCGCGGCAGTCGCTGGCCCTTGGTGGAGGGGCCGTTGAGGCCCGTGTTGCCGGGGCCGCCGGGGATAAGGAGCAGGGCGCCGCGCCGCTGGTCCGGCGCCTCGGCGCGGACGCGGGAGACCGCGATGTCGATCTGCCGGCCGTCCGGGCGGGCGTAGTCGAGCGGGACCCTGACGGTGGCGCACTCCTGTCGGGCGAGCGCGCCCTCGACCTCGCAACGCCCCCAGTCCAGCGCCTCGCCACCGCGCGCGCCGGGCGCGCTGGACGCCTTCCGCACGCCCGGCTCGGCGCCGGCGCCGGGGCGTGCCGCCGTGGCCGGGTCGGTCGCGCCGAGCAACGTCGCGGTGACCGCGAGGACCAGCGCCGGTACGGCCCGCCGCCGGACGGCGCCCGTGCGGGGGGACGCGGCGGGGGCGGCCGTGGTCGTGACCGTGGGACGGGGTGCGGTGGGTCGGGCCCGGGGCGTCCGTGCGGCCCGGGACGTCGGTGCGGGGCGGGGTGTCGGTGCGACCCGGGGCGTCGGTACGAGGCGGGGTGTCGGTGCGACCCGGGGCGTCGGTACGAGGCGGGGTGTCGGTACGGCCCGGGGCGTCGGTACGAGGCGGGGTGTCGGTACGGCCCGGGGCGTCGGTACGAGGCGGGGTGTCCGTGCGGCCCGGGGTGTCGGTGCGGGGCGGGGCGTCGCGAGGCGGGCCCGGGTGCCGGGCTCGGCCCTGGCCCCGGGATCGGCGGGGCCCGTGCCCTCGGCGGGGCCCGTCCCTCCGGGGTCGGCACGCCCGCCGCTTGGGCCGCTCCGTGGCCCGGCGCCCCGCTCGCTCTCGTCGCGCCGGGGCCGTCTGTTCGCACTGTGTCGGTACATCACCCCACCGAGGCTCTCCCGGCTCGGCCCACCCGCCCAAGGGGGCCAGACGGTTGAACACGCTATGGCTATCCCCCTTGCGGACCAGCACAGTTGCCCCCCGGATGGGCGTTCCCGCGCGCCGGCACGCGCCGCACGCGCCTACACCCCAGCCGCCAACTCCGTTCGCTGGTCGGGCCGTTCCGCGTCGCGTCGCGCGCCCGCGCGCCAAGCAGCCGGGGGCGTGCGCCACCCACACGGAGCATCCGGTGAGGTGGGCCCGCGTCAGCGCGCGCTGACCGCCGACTTGCCCGTTCCGCTTTCGCCACGGCACGTTGAGGCCGTACGCACGCCACGGCGTCGCGCGCTCGCGAGCAACCTTTTGGTCAAGCGGCTCGTCACTTACACCAAGGCACAACCGCTCGATGCACGCGTGAACGACACCACTTCATGGGGGTAACCACAATGCGACGGTGGGGCACTGCACTGGCCGCGATCGTGCTGGCGAGCGCCGGGCTGGCGGCGAGCGTCACGACGGCCAACGCTGCCGCGCCACAGGCGGCGAAGGCGGGCACCGACCGCGACCCGATCTGGGGACAGGGGACGGCCGACCCGTCCTGCGCCCCGGTCTGGGGCAGCGGCGACAAGACCGCCGAGCCGACGGAGTACCGCCCGCTGGAGAACGTCCGGGCTGGTCGGCACGCGTGCTTCGACCGCCTGGTCCTCGACGTCCGCGGCAGCGGCGACCGGAAGATCGGCTACCGCGTCGGCTACGTCAAGGAGCTGCGCCAGGACGGCTCCGGCGACCTGATCAAGGTCGGCGGCGGGGCGATCCTGGAGGTGCGCGCCGCCGCGCCGAGCTACGACCCCGAGACGGGCACAGCCACCTACCAGGGCCGGGCCGGACAGCCGCTGCCCGGTGTGAACCTGGCCGGATACCAGACGTTCAAGGACGCCCGCTTCGGCGGCAGCTTCGAGGGCGACACGCAGATCGGCCTCGGCGTCCGCGCCAAGCTGCCCTTCCGGGTGACGCAGACGGCCAACCACCTGATCGTGGACGTCGCCCACTCCTGGACCGCCACGCGCTGACGCCGCCCCGGGGCCGGCGCCACCCGCGTCCGGACCCGGCGCACCGTCACGGACCACCCCGCCGCTCAGCCGGCCGCCACCCACTCCGGGTCGCGGGCCGGCCCCGGGTCCGCCCCGCACGGCGGCCGGAGCCTGCCCGCCGGCCGCGCCAGCCGGTTCCGCAGGGAGCCGGGCCGCCCGGCGGCCGAGCCGCCGACCTGACGACAGGGCCACACCCATGCGGCACTCCCGCCCCGCGCCTCGTACGCCTCACCCCTCCCGCACTTCCCTCGCCCGACGCGCCGTGCTCGGTGGCGTCGCCGCGGCGGGACTGACCGCCGCCCTGCCGCCGGCCCTCACGCCCTCGGCATCGGCCGCGAGCCCGACCCCGCCCCGGACACCGGCATCGGCCAGGGCTTCGGCCGCGCCCCGGAGCGAGGCTTTCCGCTTCGACCTGCCGGCCCCGACCGGACGGCACCCGGTCGGCACCACACGCCTGCATCTCGTCGACCGCTCCCGCACCGAGCGGTGGGCCGAGGAACCCGGCCACCCCCGCGAGCTGATGGTCAGCGTCTGGTACCCGGCCAGGGCGGGCGCCGACGCCCCATCCGCCCGCTATGTCACCCCGGGCCTGGCCGCCGCCTTCGCGGTGTACGGGCAGACCCAACTCGACCTGCCGGCCGGCGCCCTGGACTGGGGCGACATCGGTACGCACGCCACGCAGGGCCCACCGCTCGCGCCCGGCCCGCACCGCAGGCCGATCGTGCTGTACACGCCCGGCTTCCAGGCCTCCCGTGACATCGACACCGCCGTGGTGACCGAACTGGCCAGCCACGGCTTCGTCGTGGTCACCGTGGACCACACGTACGACGCGATGGCCGTCGAGTTCCCCGACGGCCGCGTGCGCACCACCTCCCCGCTCCTGACCGGGCTGCCCCACGACGAGATGGTGCGGGCCGCCATCGCCACCCGGACCGCGGACCTGCGCTTCGTGCTGGACCAGGTCACGGCGCTGGCGCGCGGGCGCAACCCGGACGTGGCGGGTCGCCCGCTGCCGGCCGGCCTCGCCCGCGCCCTGGACACGGGGCGGATCGGCGGCTACGGGCACTCCATCGGCCCCTCCGCCCTCTTCGACACCATGCTCGCCGACCGGCGCGTGCGCGCCGGCGCGATCCAGGACGGCCCGCTCGTCCAGGGCCCGGGCCGGCCCACCGACGCGGCCCGCGCCGGAGTGCGGCAACCGTTCCTGCTCATGTGCGGCATGCTCGGCGAGCACTACACCGACCCCTTCCACCACCGCTCCCCGCTGGCCGCCGGGCTGGCCGCGCTGTGGGAGAACTCGCCCGGCTGGAAGCGCGACCTGTGGTCGCGGGGCGCGGCCCACCAGTCGTACACCGACCTCCAGCACGTGCTCCCCGTACTCGACGCGGAGTTCGGCGTCCGGGACCAGGCGATGGAACAGATCGGCTCGCTCGACCCGGCCGCCTTCGTCGCCACCCGCCGCGCCTACCTGACCGCGTTCTTCACCCGCCACCTACGCCACCACCCCCAACCGCTCCTCGACGCCCCCTCCCCGCGCTACCCGTACGTCGAGTTCATCGCCTAGCCCGATCACCTCACGCAGGGCCACCACCGCACGCCACCCGGCCACCGCACGAGCGCCGGCCACCACCCGCACCAGCGCACCAGCCGGCCGCTCCGGCGAGCGCGCCCCACGCGTGCCCGCCGCGCGCCAACCGGGCGGCCACACCGGCCACTTCACACACCAGCCGAGCCCGAGCCCGCCGGGCGCGGACCGCGCACGTCAGACCCCGCCTGGCAGCCGCGCCCCCGCGCTACGCCCCGGGCGCCTCGACCGCCGGTTTGCGCACCATGACGTACGCCTGCGGGGTGCGCTCCGTCGGCTCCGCCGCGCGCACCAGGGTGGCCTGGGGCTCGAAGCCGGCGTCGGTCAGCAGCTCGGACACCCGTTCCGGGCGCCAGCGGTGGAACTCCAGCGCGATGGTGTGGCCGAACGCCTCCGCGAGGCGCAACGGCTCGTCCCCGACCTGGAAGGCGAGCATCACATGACCACCCGGCGCCACCACCCGGTGGAACTCGGCGAACACCGCGGGCATCAGCTCGGGCGGCGTGTGGATGATCGAGTACCAGGAGACCAGGCCGGCCAGCGCGCCGTCGGCCAGGTCGAGCGCGGCTATCGCGCCCTCGACGAAGCGCAGTTCGGGATACGTGCGCCGGGCCAGCGCCACCATCTCCGGGGACAGGTCGACGCCGAACACGTCCAGCCCCAGCCCGTGCAGGTGCGCCGCGATCCGCCCGGGCCCGGTCCCCACGTCGGCCACCAGTCCGCCCCCGCCGACCCGCACCACCTGCGCGAACGCCGCCAACATCGCCGGGTCGAAGGGCTTGTTGGCCAGATCGTCGCGCGCGAGGTCGGCGTACGGAACGGCGATGGCGTCATAGCCGGCCCGGGTGGTGCGCAGATACGAGGGTTCGGTCATGGCTGAGGACCCTAGCCCCCACCTCTGACATTCCCCGCTGACCAGCCACGTTCCGAGCCCGCCCGCACCCCACGTCGCCACCCGCCGCCGGCGCCCACCGCCCCACCCGCGCCGCGACACCGCACTCCACCACCGCCCGCGCCCACCCGCGCCACGACACCGCCCCACGCCCCGGCCGAACCACCCCGCCCACCGGACCGGACCGCCCCGCGGAGCCGCTCCCCCGCGGAGCCGATCCCCCTGAGCCGCCCCGCTCCGCCCGGTCACAGGACCAGGCCACTCCCGCGCCCGCCCCGCGCCCGACCGCGCCCGCACCCGCCCCGCCTCCGGGCCCGACCTCCCCCACCGGACCACGCGACCCGGCCTGCCACGCCCCCGAACTCCCGGCACCCGAGCCCCCGGCCCCCGGCCGGCCGCCGTTCACGGCGCGGCCCCGCCCCCGTCCGCCGCCAGCGCGCGCAGCACCCGGGCCTCCTTCGCCGGGTCGAGGCCCACCCGGGAGCGGTCCGGGCGGTGCGGCGCGACGCCTCCGATGTCCCGCAGCCACCGCCACGTGTCGGCCACCGTCCGCTCCACGGGCCGGCATCGCAGCCCGGCCGCCGCGGCCTTGGAGACGTCCGTACGGTGCAGCGCGTCGTAGAGTTCGCCGGCCGCCGCCCACACCGGCAGCTCCGTCCACGGCCCGATGCCCGCCGCCAGCACCGCCTGCGGCTCCACCCAGCGCAGCCGCGCCCCGCCGCCCGTCACCTGGGCGCACGCGGTGAGCAGTTCCCCCATGGTGGCGTGCCCCGAGGGGCTGATCGCGTTGTACGGGCCGCCGAGCCCCGCCACCCCCGCGTCCAGGCACCAGTGAGCCAGATCGCGTACGTCCACGTACTGCAACGGCAGCCCCCGTGGCCCCGGCGCCAACACGGCCCCGCCCCTGGCCATGCGCCCCAGCCACCACGGCAGTCGGCCGATGTTCTCGTACGGCCCGAGGATCAGTCCGGCCCTGACCAACAGCGCACGCTCACCGAACGCCGCGATCGCGGCCAGCTCCCCACCGCGCTTGGCCCGCGCGTACTCCACACCGTCACCGTCGTCGACCGAGGCGTCCACCACCGGCCAGCTCTCGTCGTGCCCGGCCGCCGACGGGTACTGGTACACCGAGCCGCTGGAGACGTAGACGTACCGCCCGGCCCGGCCGGCCAGCGCCCCGGCCGCGTCCCGCACCGCGGCGGGCGCCTTGGACCAGGTGTCCACCACCAGGTCCCACTCGCGCCCGCCGCCCGCCCCCTCGGTCAGGGCCGCCAACCCGCCGGTGGCCGTGCGGTCACCGAACAGTGACGTGGCCCCGGGCGGCGCCGCGTGCCGGCCCCGGTGGAAGACCGTGACCTCCCATCCGCGCGCCAGCGCCGCCTCGGTGACGGCGCGCCCGACGAACTCCGTTCCGCCCAACATCAGCAGTCTCATGCTTCGACCCTGCCCGCGTCGGCGGCGCGGCGAAAGCCCGTACGCCCACAGCGCGATCGCCCTTGGCGCAACCGTGGAAAACGTCGCCGTCCGCGCCACCGGCGTTCACGACCCCGTCGATCACCGGCAGCCTCGCGCCCGCGCGCGAAGCGCGGGCCCGCGCCGGCGCGTACGGCCGTGTCGCCCTCTCCCATCGGGGATTCACCATCTGGTAGAAGGCGCCCCGTACACGACGAGACCCCGCCCCCTCGGCTGTCCACGAGGGGGCGGGGCCGTGTGCGATCGAGCCGCGGCGGGGCCCGTGGGTGACGTCAGCGGGCGGCGCGCAGCCAGCCGGCGACCTCGGTCGCCCAGTAGGTGAGGATCATGTCCGCGCCGGCCCGTCGCACCGACGTCAGCGTCTCCATGATCGCCTGGTCCCGGTCGACCCAGCCGTTGGCGGCGGCGGCCTCGACCATCGCGTACTCCCCGGAGATCTGGTATGCCGCGACCGGGACGTTCGAGGCGTCCGCGATCTGCCGCAGGATGTCCAGATAGGGCAGCGCCGGCTTGACCATCACCATGTCCGCGCCCTCGGCGAGGTCCAGGGCCAGCTCGCGCAGCGACTCGCGGGCGTTCGCCGGGTCCTGCTGGTAGGTCTTGCGGTCGCCCTTGAGCGAGGAGCCGACGGCCTCCCGGAAGGGTCCGTAGAAGGCCGAGGAGTACTTGACGGTGTACGCCAGGATCGACACGTCCTGGTGGCCGGCGTCGTCCAGCGCCTCGCGGATGACCCGCACCTGGCCGTCCATCATGCCGCTGGGGCCCACCGTGTGCGCGCCCGCGTCGGCCTGGGCGCGGGCCATCTGCGCGTACCGCTCCAGCGTCGCGTCGTTGTCCACCCGCCCGTGCGCGTCCAGCACGCCACAGTGACCGTGCTCGATGTGCTCGTCCAGGCACAGGTCCGACATGATCACCAGGTCGTCCCCGACCTCGGCCCGCACGTCCCGCAGCGCGACCTGCAGGATGCCGTCCGGGTCGGTGCCCGGGGTGCCGACGGCGTCCTTCTTGGACTCCTCCGGCACGCCGAACAGCATGATCCCGCCGATCCCGGCGGCCACCGCCTCGGCGGCCGCCTTCCGCAGCGTGTCCCGGGTGTGCTGCACGACGCCCGGCATCGACGCGATCGGCACCGGCTCGCTGACGCCCTCGCGGACGAAGGCCGGCAGGATCAGCTCGGCCGGGTCCAGCCGGGTCTGGGCCACCATGCGCCGCATGGCGGGGGTCGTACGCAACCGGCGGGGCCTGACCCCGGGGAAGCTGCCGTGGTCCATCAAGAGCGTGCCCTCCTACGTGATCCGGGCCGCCGCTCGCTCGGACGCGTGACCGGGTCCCCGGCCTCGATGGCGGCTGCGCGCCGCGCCGCGCCGAACTCCGCGAGCGCCTCGGCGAGCTTGTGCACCGAGGGCTCGGGCGACAGCACGTCCACCCGCAGGCCGTGCTCCTCCGCGGTCTTCGCGGTGGCTGGGCCGATGCAGGCGATGACGGTGACATTGTGTGGCTTGCCCGCGATACCGACCAGGTTGCGCACGGTCGACGACGAGGTGAAGAGCACCGCGTCGAAGCCGCCGCCCTTGATCGCCTCACGGGTCTCGGCCGGCGGCGGCGACGCGCGCACCGTCCGGTAGGCGGTGACGTCGTCCACCTCCCAGCCCAGCTCGATCAGGCCGGCGACCAGCGTCTCGGTGGCGATGTCGGCCCGGGGCAGGAAGACGCGGTCGATCGGGTCGAAGACCGGGTCGTACGGCGGCCAGTCCTCCAGGAGACCCGCGGCCGACTGCTCGCCGCTGGGCACCAGGTCCGGCTTGACGCCGAACTCCACCAGCGAGCGCGCGGTCTGCTCGCCCACCGCGGCGACCTTGATGCCGGCGAAGGCGCGGGCGTCCAGCCCGTACTCCTCGAACTTCTCGCGGACCGCCTTGACCGCGTTGACCGAGGTGAACGCGATCCACTCGTAGCGCCCGGTGACCAGGCCCTTGACGGCGCGCTCCATCTGCTGCGGGGTGCGCGGCGGCTCCACGGCGATGGTCGGCACCTCGCTGGGCACCGCCCCGTAGGAGCGCAGTTGGTCGGAGAGCGAGGCGGCCTGCTCCTTGGTGCGCGGCACGAGCACGTTCCAGCCGAACAGCGGCTTGGACTCGAACCACGACAGCCGGTCGCGCCGCTCGGCCGCGCCGCGCTCGCCGACCACGGCTATGACGGGCTGGCCGCCCTCGGCCGACGGCAGCACCTTGCCCGACTTGAAGACCTGGGCGATGGTGCCCAGCGTCGCCGTCCAGGTCCGCTGGCGGGTGGTGGTGCCCGCGACGGTGACCGCCAGCGGGGTGTCCGGCTTGCGGCCCGCGGCCACCAGCTCGCCGGCGGCGGCGGCGACCGTCTCCAGCGTGGCCGTGACCACGACGGTGCCGTCGCTGGCGCCGACCTCGCCCCAGCAGCGGTCGTCGGCCGTCCGGGCGTCGACGAACCGCACGTCCGTGCCCTGCGCGTCCCGCAGCGGCACCCCGGCGTACGCCGGCACACCGACCGCCGCCGCGACGCCGGGCACCACCTCGAAGGCGATGGACTCGGCGGCGCAGGCCAGCATCTCCTCGGCGGCGTCCCCGTCGAGGCCGGGGTCGCCGGCCACCGCACGGACGACCCGCTTGCCGCCGCGCGCGGCCACCATGACAAGATTGGCGGTGTCCCTCAGCACCGGGACACCGGCGGCCACTGACGCGCCGTCAGCCTCGGTCTGCCGTAGTGAACTCTGCGCGTCGGCCGCGACGTTCGGCCGCACGTGCGGACGCACCACGTCGAGCACCTGCGCGTCAGCGATCAGCACATCGGCCGTGGCCAGTGCCTCCACGGCGCGCAGCGTCAGCAGGCCCGGATCGCCTGGCCCGGCACCGAGGAAGGTGACGTGCCCGCAGCCGGGGTGGTTCGGGGCGGTGGGGTTCAAAGTGCTCGCTCCCCCATAAGACCGGCCGCACCCTTCGCGAGCATGTCAGCGGCGAGTTCGCGCCCCAGCGTGGCTGGGGTCGCGGCGCCGTCCGTCGCGCTACGAGAGGAAACGGTGGGTACGGGACCGGTGGTGGATAGCTGCACCAGCGCGGAGCCGTCGGTCGTGCCGACGACGCCCCGCAGGCGCATTTCGGTCATGGCCTGCCCGTCGCCCAACAAGTCGGCCAGCGCCCCCACAGGTGCGCTACAGCCGGCCTCCAGGGCGGCGAGCAGAGATCGCTCGGCGGTCACGGCGGCCCGGGTCAACGGGTCGTCGAGCTCGGCGAGTTGGGTGACGAGCGCGGTGCCGTGCACGGGGTGCGAGGCGGCGCACTCGATCGCCAGGGCCCCCTGGCCGGGGGCGGGCAGAATCGTGTCGGCGTCGATGATCTCGGTCGCCTCGCCGATCCGGCCGACGCGGCGGAGCCCGGCCGCGGCCAGCACCACGGCATCCAGCTCACCGGAGCGGACGAAGCCGATCCGGGTGTCGATGTTGCCGCGGATCGGGACGGTCTCCACGGCCAGGCCGTGCGCCCGCGCCCACGCGTTGAGCTGGGCCATCCGACGCGGCGAGCCGGTGCCGACCCGCGCCACGCGCCCGGCCGCGGCGCAGTCGGCGGCCAGCGCCTCGAAGCCGAGGCCGTCGCGGGCCACCAGGGCGTCGCGCGGGTCCTCGCGCGGCGGCACGGCGGCCAGCACCAGACCCGGAGCCTCGGCCGTCGGCAGGTCCTTGAGGGAGTGCACGGCCAGGTCGATCGCGCCGCCGAGCAGCGCGTCGCGCAGCGCGGAGACGAACACGCCGGTGCCGCCGATCTGCGCCAGGTGCTCGCGCGAGGTGTCGCCGTACGTGGTGATCTCCACCAGCTCGACCCGGCGCCCGGTCACCTCCGCCACGGTCTCGGCGACCTGGGCCGACTGGGCCATGGCCAGCGCGCTGCGCCGGGTGCCGAGCCGCAGCGGGGCACCGGGGCCGACGCCGCCGCTGCCGACGGCCGGGCCCGGCGGGTCCGTCGCGCGATCGGGGGTGGGGGGTGTGCTGTCGGTCATGCCCGTCCTCGCTTCGGGTGGTTCCCATCGGCCCGGCTGACGGCCGCGACCGCCTCCGGGTCGAGGTCGAAGAGCTCGCGCAGGGCGTCCGCGTAACCGGCCCCGCCCGGCGTGCTCGCGAGCTGCTTGACCCGCACCGTCGGCGCGTGCAGCAGCTTGTCGACCACGCGGCGGACGGTCTGGGTGATCTCCGCGCGTTGCTTGTCGTCAAGATCGGGCAGTCGCCCGTCCAACCGGGCGATCTCGCTGGCCACCACGTCGGCCGCCATCGTGCGCAGGGCGACCACGGTGGGCGTGATGTGCGCGGCGCGCTGGGCCGCGCCGAAGGCGGTCACCTCGGCGGAGACGATGGTCCGCACCTGGTCCACGTCGGCGGCCATCGGCGCGTCCGCGGACGCCTCGGCGAGCGACTCGATGTCGACCAGGCGCACGCCGTCCAGGCGGTGCGCGGCGGCGTCGATGTCCCGGGGCATGGCCAGGTCGAGCAGTGCGAGCGGCCGGTCGGGGCGCTGGTCGGCGGCGGCGCGCAGCGCCTCGGCGTCGAGCACCAGACCGGTCGCGCCGGTACAGGAGACGACGATGTCAGCGGCGGCCAGCTCGGCCGCGACCTCGGTCATCGGCACGGCACGGGCCACCAGTCCGGGGCGTACGCCGGCACGTGCCGGCATCCCCGTCACCGGAAGCTCGACCGGGGCGGCCGGCGGCGCGCAGCAGGTGCCGTCCGGCAGGCCCGCCACGCACGCGTGGTCCGGCTGGCTCGGTACGGCCGCCAGGCCGACGCCGCCGGTGGGGCCGAAGGCGGTGCCGTGGCCCCGCTGGTTCGCGCCCACCGGATCGGTGGCCTCACCACGGGCCTGGTCACTGGCCGTACCACTGGTATGGCCACCGACCTGCCCGGCCTGCTCCGTCAGCGAGGTCGCCAGCCGCTGGGCCCGCTCCACCGTCCGGTTGGCCACCGCGACCTCGGCGACGCCGGCGCGCGCCAGCGTGGTGGCGGCCAGCGAGGACATCGAGCCCGCGCCGATCACCAGGGCGCGCTTGCCCGTGACCCAGCGCTCGACGGGCACCTGGCCGGCGAGCTGTTCGAGCCCGAAGGTGACCAGCGACTGCCCGGCCTTGTCGATACCGGTCTCGCTGTGCGCCCGCTTGCCGACCCGCAGCGCCTGCTGGAACAGGTCGTTGATCAGGCGACCGGCGGTGTGCAGCTCCTGCCCGAGCGCCAGCGCGTCCTTGATCTGCGCGAGGATCTGCCCCTCGCCCACCACCATCGAGTCCAGCCCGCAGGCCACCGTGAACAGGTGGTGCACGGCCCGGTCCTCGTAGTGCACGTACAGGTACGGCGTCAGCTCGTCCAACGTGACACCGGTGTGCCGCGCGAGCAGCGTGGACAGTTCGGCCACGCCCGCGTGGAACTTGTCCACGTCGGCGTACAGCTCCACCCGGTTGCAGGTGGAGAGCACCGCCGCCTCCACCGCGGGCTCGGCGACGAGCGCGTCCTGGGCCAGCTTCGCGCGCTGCTCGGGCGGCAGGGCGGCCCGCTCCAGCGCGCTCACCGGCGCGCTGCGGTGACTGATTCCGACGACCAACAGGCTCATGCCGGCATCACGGCGGGGACGTCCCCGTCAGGCCCCTGGTTGTCCCGTGCGTCGACGCCGGCCGCCGCGCCGGAGAGGGTCGCGCCGGCGACGGGCGCGGCGGGGCTCGCGGCGCCGTCGGCCAGCGGGCGGCTCGGGCGGGCGGGCGCGGGCTCGGTGGCCCCGGCCTGCGCCGCGTCCTGCGCCGCCTCCTCGCCCGCCTTGCGCTGCTCGTGGAAGGCGAGGATCTGGAGTTCGATGGAGAGGTCGACCTTGCGTACGTCCACGCCGTCGGGCACCGACAGCACGGTCGGCGCGAAGTTGAGGATGGAGGTCACGCCGGCGGCGACCAGGCGCTCGCAGACCTGCTGGGCGGCTCCGGCCGGGGTGGCGATCACGCCGATGGAGACCCCGTTGTCGTTGATGATCGTCTCAAGCTCGTCGGTGTGCTGGACGGCGATGCCCGCGACGGGCTTGCCCGCCATCGCCGGGTCCGCGTCGATGAGCGCGGCGACCCGGAAGCCACGGGAGGCGAACCCGCCGTAGTTGGCGAGCGCGGCCCCGAGGTTGCCGATGCCGACGATGACGACCGGCCAGTCCTGCGTGAGACCGAGCTCGCGGGAGATCTGGTAGACGAGGTACTCCACGTCGTAGCCGACCCCACGCGTACCGTACGAGCCCAGATAGCTGAAGTCCTTGCGCAGCTTCGCCGAGTTGACCCCCGCGGCGGCGGCCAGCTCCTCGGAGGAGACCGTGGGAACCGAGCGCTCGGACAGCGCGGTCAACGCGCGCAGATACAGCGGAAGCCGGGCGACGGTGGCCTCGGGAATCCCTCGGCTTCGGGTCGCCGGTCGGTGAGTTCGGCCAGTTGCCACGGTGCTCCTGCGGGTAGAGCGGGGCTGCGGGCGGTCCGTCCCAGGGCCGCCCCGTGAAGTGCAGGCTATGCCTTTGTGAACGCGTGCACAAAGATGGTGTCCGCTTTGTCCAAGCAAAGTGACCGGTGTCACGCGCCCTTTCGAGCCGATTCCGGAACCGCCACCCGCACCACGCCGTTCACACCGTTCACCGCTTTCCCGCAGCGGTCGCGGGGTCACCAACGGGAGCACGCGCCCACCCTCCTCACCGCTATGCCCCCGGATGCCAACAAATCGCCCACGATGGTAATCGACCGCGCGCTCCGCCCGAACCCGTCGGACATCTCGCATGCACATCGGGCGAACGGCGGCACAATGGCGAACATGAGCCCGCTGCTGCGCCGATCGCCCCGCAAGAACCCCGCCGAGTCCACCGTGACACTGATCGGCAAACCCGGTTGCCACCTGTGCGACGACGCCCAGCGGGTGATCGAGGAAATCTGTGCCGAACTCGGCGCCTCGTGGGAAAAGAAAGACATCACCGAGGACGCGGAGCTCTACCGGAAGTACTGGGAACAGATCCCCGTCATCCTCGTCGACGGCGCCCAACACGATTTCTGGCGCGTCCAGCCCGACCGGCTCCGCAAGGCGCTCGGCGGCTAACCCGCCCCCGCCCGACGGCGCGCCACCAGGCCCCACGCGGCCCCACCCGGGCCCCACCGGCCCCATAGGGCCACCGCCGGACCCGGCGACCGGACCCACGCCACCCGCGCCGTGGCGGAGCGGCCGCACACCGCTCCAGCCGCTGGCCGGCGGCACGGGAATTCCCGTAGCGGAATGTTCACGCTCCGCGAATCGTCCCGACTCCGGATGGACCGAACAATCTGGCTATGCTCGCGCTATGGCGGCTCTAGGATGGCTCACTCCCCGCAGGCGCTCGGCTACCGCACGCAGTGTGCTGGCCGGCGAAGCCGCGGCGGAGGCAGCACGGAAAAGCGCGTCGGAACTCGGTGGGGATCTGACGGACGAGGCCACGGAAGCCCCCCAAGAGGACACCGAGCCCGAATTCCCCGTCCCCGGAGATCACCGCGCCGCCGCCTTCTTCGACCTCGACAACACCGTGATGCAGGGCGCCGCGCTCTTTCACTTCGGCCGCGGTCTCTATAAGCGCCACTTCTTCCGCAAGCGCGAACTCGCCCGCTTCGCGTGGCAGCAGACCTGGTTCCGACTGGCCGGCGTCGAAGATCCCGCGCACATGGAAGACGTACGCAACAGCGCCCTGTCCATCGTCAAGGGCCACCGCGTCTCCGAGCTGATGTCCATCGGCGAGGAAATCTACGACGAGTACATGGCCGAAAGGATCTGGCCGGGCACCCGCGCCCTGACCCAGGCCCACCTGGACGCGGGCCAGAAGGTCTGGCTGGTGACCGCGGCCCCGGTGGAGACGGCGACGATCATCGCCAGGCGACTCGGCCTCACCGGCGCCCTGGGCACCGTCGCCGAGTCCATCGGTGGCGTCTACACCGGCAAGCTGGTCGGCGAACCGCTGCACGGCCCGGCGAAGGCCGAGGCGGTACGCGCCCTGGCCGCCGCCGAGGGCCTGGACCTCTCCCGCTGCGCCGCCTACAGCGACTCGGCCAACGACATCCCGATGCTCTCGCTCGTCGGCCATCCGTACGCCATCAACCCCGACGCCCGGCTGAGCAAGCACGCCCGCGAGCGCGGCTGGCGGCTGCGCGACTACCGCACCGGCCGCAAGGCGGCCAGGGTCGGCATCCCGGCCGCGGCCGGCCTCGGCGCCGTCGCGGGCGGCACGGCCGCGGCCGTCGCCCTGCACCGCCGCCGCCGCTGACCGAGCGAACCCACACCGGGCCGTGCGCCCGCGGCCCCGCCCGCCGCCACCACGGCCCGCCGTCAGATCTCGAAGGCGGCCGGGGCGGGTCGTCCGCGAGCGAGGCGTCGCGACCCCCCGGGCCAGCGGCCGGATCACCCGGACGCGCGGTGGTGCGGGCGCGACGAACGGCGCGGAAGGCGGTCAACGCGCCGCCTCACCCCACCCCCCGTCACACAGAGCGATCACCGGGCCCCGGCCGCCACGCCGACGACGGCGACGCGCCCGTCCACGCAGACCGCCCCACGCCCCACGCGTCCCGGCCCGCCCCCGGACCCCGCGCCTGACCCCGCAGCCACGCCACGAACTGCACCGACCGTCACGGACGGCCCAGTTCGACCAATCCAAGCCGCTTACCCCCGCGCCTCTCCTGCCAGTCCCGTTGCACCCGGACTGCCACAACACGCCCCGCAATCAAGCAGAACACAAAGGTTTTCGATCAACTTCCGATCAGTGTTCGACTCTTGAACGGCCGTCAACGCACTACAGAGCGGACGGAAACGACGATTTAAGCAACTGGGTGTAGCGTCACCTATACGAAGCGTTATTCTCCTCAGACGCAACCGGTACCCACACGTCCCTACGACGGGTGAACGGTCCCGCACTGCACGTGATGGAAGCTCTGCCTCTGGGAGTCCCGTGTACCCACACGTCGGGGTTGACGCCTCGGGCCTGGCTACGCTCCGCGAAACGGTCATCGACCGCCTTCGCGGCTACGTCCCCACCGCGTACGCCGTACCCGCTGTCCCCGCATTCGCCACACCCGTCCCCGCCGCCTCAGCAGCACCCTGCTACACCGTCGCCAACGGAAGCGCGACCGTCGGAAGACGAGCCCGCGGCAGCGCCTCCCCCGCGGCTGCCCGCCGTCCCAGCGCCGACAGCGACAGCCACCGCATGATGGAACTGGTCGAGCGCGCCCAGTCCGGCGAGTCCGAAGCCTTCGGCCGCCTCTACGACCAGTACTCCGACACGGTCTACCGGTACATCTACTACCGCGTCGGCGGCCGAGCCACCGCGGAGGACCTCACCAGCGAGACCTTCCTGCGGGCCCTGCGCCGCATCGGCACCTTCACCTGGCAGGGCCGCGACTTCGGCGCCTGGCTGGTCACCATCGCCCGTAATCTCGTCGCCGATCACTTCAAATCAAGCCGCTTCCGCCTAGAGGTCACCACCGGGGAGATGCTCGACGCCAACGAGGTCGAGCGCAGCCCCGAGGACTCGGTTCTCGAATCGCTCTCCAACGCCGCCCTGCTCCAGGCGGTCCGCAGACTTAACCCCCAACAGCAGGAATGCGTCACGCTGCGCTTTCTGCAAGGGCTCTCGGTCGCCGAGACCGCCCGCGTGATGGGCAAGAACGAAGGTGCCATCAAGACCCTCCAGTACCGCGCGGTGCGCACCCTTGCCCGGCTGCTCCCCGACGACGCCCGCTGACCCGCCCACCGCGCCGCCCCGGCGCACCCCCGCCCTCTCCACGTCGATCTCGCGGGAGCCCCCCGTGGTCTCGGCGGCACCCTCCCCGATTCCTGCGCCGCGCCCGCCAGCACGCGGCCCTCGCCTGTGCTCCAGTCGGCGGTCCGATCATCGTGACCGCGTAACCCGGCTGCCGCGCCGCTCGTTGTGCGGGATGCAGGCTCCCTGCGGTCACGCCATGCCCGCAACTACTCACTCGATCGAGTGGCGGCGCTCAAGGCGTGCAACCTCCAAGGCGCCCTGAGGAGTCGACCATCATGACGAGAGGAGGTGCCGCCCGTGATCGCGAACCTTTCGGCGCACCGGCGGGCTCACGCCTTCGCCCAGGCCCTGGCAGAGCGGGAAGTCCAGGGCACGGCAGCCGACCAGGCCGAGCGCACGGCGGACCACGCCGAGCACGCACGCATGCTGGACCTGACGAGTGAGCTCGGCGAACTGCCAGCACCCGAGATGGACCCCGTAGCAAAAACCGTTCAGCGGGCCCAGTTGATCGCCGCGATGGAATCGTCCTTCGCCGGCGCGGAAGCCCGCGTCCCCGAGCAACGCTCGGCACGGGACGTCGAAGAAGGCGGCGACGCCCGACAACCCGGCAAGGCCGGGAAGGGGAGTCACCGGGCGGGCCCGCTCAGCAGACTCCGCCCCCGCTCGCGATGGTCGAAGGGACTGGCAGCGGGGGGACTGACGGTAGGCGTCGCGGCGGGCGCGTTCGGCGGGGTGGCCACGGCCAGCTCCGACGCCCTGCCCGGCGACTCCCTCTACGGCCTCAAGCGGGGCATAGAGGATCTCAAGCGCGGCATGGCCAACGACGACGCCGACCGCGGACGGATCTACCTGGACCAGGCCTCCACCCGGCTCCACGAGGCGCGCCGCCTCATGGAGCGCGCCCGCGCCGGCGAGCTGGACCACGAGTCGCTGGGCGAGGTCCGCAGAGCCCTGTCGGGCATGGAGCACGCGGCGTCGGAGGGCCACCGGCTGTTGCAGGGCGTCCACCAACGCGACGGCTCGCTGGGTCCGATGCGCGAGCTGTCCACCTTCACCACCAACCACCGGCAGAGCTGGAGCGCCCTGCGGGAACGTCTGCCGCACTCGCTCCACGACATGGGCGACCAGGTAAGCCTGGTCCTTGAGGCCATGGACCTGGACGTCGAGCCGTTGCGGTCGCTGCTCGTGCCGCCGGCCCAGGACGTGGAACGCGAGGCCGAGCGCGCGCCCGCCGCGTCCAGCACCGCCCCCGCCGCCCCGTCGGACCGGCCCGCCCCACGGCACGCCAAGCCGAAGCAGCCGGACCACGCCGAGCAGCGGCGCGAGGCCACCCCCGCCCCCTCGGCCAGCCCGCCACGGGAGCGGTCCGGTCTGCTCGGCGACCCCAGTCTGCTGAAGCTGCCGACCGAGGAGAGCCCGCCGTCCCGGCCGGAGGAGAGCGGCGGCACGACACCCACCCCGAGCGTCACGGTGCCACCACTGCTACCGCCCGACCTGCTCCCGGGGCTGGGGCTCGACACCCAGGAACCGACCGACCCACCGCAGTCCCACGGCGGCTGATCGCTCCGACGCCCACGCGGGCCCTGTCGACCCGCCCTTCGGCGCTCCGTCTTCGCCCACCGAGCCGGCCAGGCCCGAAGCCGGCTCAGAAGAAGACGGAGCGCCGTCGTACGAGCAGTTTGTACAGGGTGTGCTGGATGGTCTCGCGGACCTGATCGGTCAGGTTGAACATCAGCACCGGGTCGTCCGCGGCCTCCGGCGCGTACCCGTCGGTCGCGATCGGCTCGCCGAACTGGATCGTCCACTTCGTCGGCAGTGGCACCGCGCCCAGCGGGCCGAGCAGCGGAAACGTCGGCGTGATCGGGAAGTACGGAAAGCCGAGCAGGCGCGCCAGCGTCTTGGAGTTCCCGACCATCGGGTAGATCTCCTCGGCCCCGACGATTGAGCAGGGCACGATCGGCACCTGGGTGCGCAGCGCCGTCGAGACGAAGCCGCCCCGCCCGAAGCGCTGCAGCTTGTACCGCTCGGAGAACGGCTTCCCTATCCCCTTGAACCCCTCCGGCATCACGCCCACCACCTCGCCGCGCTCCAGCAGCCGCTGCGCGTCCTCGGCGCTGGCCAGCGTGTGGCCGGCCTTGCGGGCCAGCTCGCTGATGACCGGCAGCTTGAAGACGAGGTCGGCCGCGAGCAGCCGGAGGTGGCGGTCGGCCGGATGGTGGTCGTGCACCGCGACCTGCAACATCAGCCCGTCCAGCGGGATCGTCCCGGAGTGGTTGGCGACGATCAGCGCGCCACCGGTGCTGGGAATGTTCTCGATGCCGCGCACCTCGACCCGGAAGTACGACTCGTACACCGGCCGCAGCAGCGACATCAGGACCTGGTCCGTCAGCTCCTCGTCGAAGCCGAAGTCGTCCACCTCGTAATCGCCGGTGATGCGGCGGCGCAGAAAGTCCAGCCCGCCCGCGAGCCGCTGCTCCCAGCTCCCCGGCGGCCCGTCCGGCGGCCCCGCCTCGGCACCGGCCACGGGTGGCTCCGCGGTGGGCTCGTCCTCGTCGCGCTGCGGGGGCACGGGCCGCAGCGGGGCCTGGTCGCGGTGGGCCCGCGCCGGCCGCTTGCCGTCCTTGCGCCGCGCCCGGGGCTCCTCGCCGAACGGGATGACCTTGGCGTCCGCCATCGTGGATGCGCTCCTCAGTTCTGGCCGGGGGTACCGGCGGGCAGCGCCGCGGCGAGCCGGTCGACGGTTCGGGCGAGGACCTCAGGCGGCAGCAGCCCCGGGCCACGGCTGCGTACGAAGTCCGTGAAGGCCGCTGCGGTGCTGTGCCGGGGACGGAACCCCAGCGTCTCGCGCATCTGGGTCGTGTCCACGACCCGCCCGTGCGTGAGCAGTCGGATTTGCTCCGGCGAAAAGTCGGTGACCCCCACGGAGCGCAGTACCGAGCCGACCCAGTTGACCGTCGGCGACAGGAGCGGCAGCGTCGGGCGGCCCAGGCGCCGAGCGGCCTGCGAGAGCAGCAGCACGCCGTCGCCCGCGATGTTGAAGGTGCCGCTGTTGAGCGTGGCCCGTCGGGGTTCGCTCGCGCCGATCCGCAGCACCTCGATGGCGTCGTCCTCGTGCACGAACTGCAGCCGCGGGTCGAAACCGATGATCGTGGGCAGCACGGGCAGCGCGAAGTACTCGGCGAGGGGCGAGTCCGCGCACGGGCCGAGCACGTTCGCGAAGCGCAGGACGCACACGGCCACGTCCGGGCGGCGCCGGGCGAAGCCGCGTACGTACCCCTCGACCTCGATGACGTCCTTGGCGAAGCCACCGCTCGGCAGCGACTTGGGCTGCGTGGTCTCGCTGAAGACGGCCGGGTCGCGCGGGGCCGCCCCGTACCCGCTCGTGCTGGACTTCACCACCAGGCGGGAGACCGTCGGCGCCTTCTGACAGGCGCCGAGGAGCTGCATGGTGCCGATGACGTTGGTCTCCTTGACCGTGGTCCGGCTACCCCGGGAGCCGAGCGGCGTGCCGTTGATGTCCATGTGCACCACGGTGTCGACGTCGTGCTCCGCCAGCACCTTGCCGATCGTGGGCTGCCGGATGTCGGCCTGGACGAACTCGGCGCCACCCAGATGATGCTCGGGAGGTACGGCGTCCACGCCGATCACCCGGTCCACGTCGGGCTCCCGCAGCACGCGTCGGACGAAACGGCCTCCGAGCTGCCGCGCGACCCCGGTGACAAGCACGACCCTGCCCACGATCAGCGCCTCCCTTCCCACCCTCGCGAGACCCCGGGACGCTGCGCCCGACGCCGGACCGGCACGCCGGACCTACGACTCACCGTATCCACCGGGTGTGACAGTCCGCCGCCGCTGTGCGGCGAAACGCGGTGGGCACCACCCGACCCACGGCAAACGCACCGCAGCCCTCCCACCGTGTGGTGGGAGGGCTGCGGAACGTCGCACAGCGTCGCTTACTTCTTGTTGCGACGCTGGACGCGCGTGCGCTTGAGCAGCTTGCGGTGCTTCTTCTTGGCCATCCGCTTACGCCGCTTCTTGATAACAGAGCCCACGACTACCCTCGCTCACTTCGATTCACTCGGTGCGGGGCGTCCGAGCCCACACGACCTACATCTGGCCAGCCTACCCGGCACCGAGCGAACAACGTAATCCGAGGGTCAACGCGAACCGTCGGCCCGGCGAACCGCACCCCGTGCGCCCGACCTGGTGACCTCGCGAAGCGATGCCACCACGGCCGCACCGGGCCCGACCCGCCGGTCGCGACCTAGGCGGACTCCACCCCCACATACGACTCGCGGAGGTACTCGTGCACCGCCTGCTCTGGGACCCGGAAGGACCTGCCCACCCGGATCGCGGGCAGATGACCGCTGTGCACCAGCCGGTACACGGTCATCTTCGAGACTCGCATTACCGAGGCGACTTCCGCCACGGTCAGAAACTGGACCTCGTTCAGAGGCCTCTCGCCAGCAGCCATGACACACCTGAACCTTCCGCACATGACGGGCACCGGCTTCCCCTCCGGTGACTCCTCGTCGCTGCGCGCTCACTCACCAGACTAGGGGCGGGTGATACGAGTGGGGAAGAGGAGTAGCGATCGGCCGCCTACTGTGACAGACACGCTCGATTGAGTACATAGCGAGTAAGCGGCCGGTAGTAATTGGGCCGCGCAGCGTCATCAAGCGGAACGACGACCGATAACCTTCCCTCGGCCTGCCCGACGAACAGGGCCGGATCGTCGCTGTCGGCGAGCCCGATGGTCGCGATACCCAGTTGACCTGCCCCGCAGGCCCATCCGTGATCCCCGATGACCAGCTCGGGAAGCCTGCCCCCGGAGTCGGCCGCGACACCCAGGGCGATACGGATGGGAAGCGGGGAGTGCGTGTGCACGCCGGTCCCATTTCCAGTCTTTCGCGCGCCGGGTTCGCGCAACAGCGCGACTCCTCGCACATACTCAAGGTTGTGCGTACGTACCCCAAACCGGGTCGCGATGTCGATACGTCGCCCCCACGCAGGGGTGAGAACGGGACAGCCCGCCGACGACAGCGCTGCCGCCAAATCGGCGTAGAAGCCCAGCAATCGGTCCGGGTGCCCGGTCCCGAGCAGCACCGGGGCCCGCCGCTGGGCGACACTTCTCAGCCGATCTCCGAGGGCGTCGAGCGCCGCCACCGTACGGTCCGGGTCGATCACATCCTGGCCCGAAACACACGCGGGGTTGCTCGAGACGCCGCACCGGGCACTCATCAGCTCAAGCAACTCACCGAAAGACCACCCACGTTCGGGCACAAGGCCGATCAGGACGCGAGGGTCACCGGCCGCGAACAGCCGGTACCTGCGCAGACTGCCCTCGCGACTGGTGGCCACGGTGCCGGCCAGGCCCGAGGCGACGAGGTGGTCCCGTAGCTCGGGCGCGCTCAACACACCGACGATGGTGGCCGATGGTCCAGGCCATCCGCTCAGAAACGCGGATACGCGCCACAGTTGGCCTAATGCATCAGCTCGGCTGCACGTCACACCCGCAACTTCAGCGCTCAGGCACCTCGTTGGCCTCGCACTCCCCCGAGAGCGGCCCGTGAGGCGGCCTGAGCGGCCCCGTAGGGCCCGACATCCCGCCGCAAGGCCAACAAGGCCTCTGGGGTGGCCACGAAGCCGACACGGCACCCTCGACGCACCGCCGCGACGCCGGGCCTGCCGGCCGACGCCGTGGCACCCCGCCCACTCCGTACGCCGCCGCTCGACCGGCCAGCGCACCGACCGCACCGCGACACGGTGGCCGCGCCACGCGGACACTCCAGACGTCAGTTGGCCACCGCGCGCTCAGATCCGGCCATCCTGCCCTCGTGGCAGCACGGCACGGCGCCGTCACGGGCCCCCTGTGTGCGGGTCAGGGCAGCAGGCCGAGCGCCGGGAAGCTCGCCCGTCGGGTGGCCACGACGGCGCGGTCGAGCGCGTCGGCCGGGTCGTACCCCCACTCCTCCCAGTCCCGCCAGCGCGGCTGCCGGCCGTCGGTCATCCGCGCCGGCGCCTGCTGTCGGGTCCGCGCGTACACCTCGTGCCGCCAGGCGTCAGGGGTGGCGGCCTGCGGGTCGACCGGGTGGTCTGCGGCGATGCCCACCAGATGCGTCCAGGTGCGCGGTACGACGTCCACCACCGCGTACCCACCGCCGCCCAGCGCGATCCAGCGGCCGTCGGTGTGCTCGTCCGCGAGCTGTCGGCAGCTGGCCGCGACGGCACGCTGGGCGTCCACCGTCACCGCCAGGTGCGCCAGCGGGTCCTCGATGTGCGTGTCGGCGCCGTGCTGGCTGACCAGGACCTCGGGCTGGAAGGTGGCGATCAGTTCGGGGACCACGGCGTGAAAGGCGCGCAGCCACCCCTCGTCGCCGGTCCCCGCGGGCAAGGCCAGGTTGACCGCGCTGCCCTCCGCCCGTGGCCCACCCGTCTCCGTGGGCCAACCGGTCTGCGGGAACAGCGTCCGAGGGTGTTCGTGCAACGAGATCGTCAGGACGCGCGGATCGTCCCAGAACGCCGCCTGCACACCGTCGCCGTGGTGCACGTCCACATCCACGTACGCGACCCGCCGCGCGCCCAGTTCGAGGAGCCGGGCGATGGCCAACGCCGCGTCGTTGTACACGCAGAACCCGGCGGCGCTGCCGGCCATCGCGTGATGCAGCCCTCCCGTGAAGTTCACCGCGCGCAGGGCCTGGCCACTCCAGACGGCCTCCGCCGCCCCCACCGACTGTCCGGCGATCAGCGCGGACGCCTCGTGCATCCCCACGAACGCGGGGTCGTCCGGCGTCCCCAGGCCGTACGCGGCATCCGCCGACGCGGGGTCGGCCGAGGCCCGACGCACCGCCTCGACGTAGTCCTGGCGGTGTACGAGCCGCAGCGTCGAGTCGCCGGCGGGCCGGGCCGCGACCACCCGCACCTGCCGGTCGAGGCCGAACGCCTCCACCAGTCGCATCGTCAGCCCCAGCCGCACCGGGTCCATCGGGTGCCCGGGGCCGAAGTCGTAGCCCGTGACGGCGTCATCCCACATGAGATGCGTGCGGATGTTCATGACAGTCACCGTATCGGGCGACGTTCCGCGGTGCGGGAAAGGGCACCGAACGGCAGCGCGAACGCGGTACGTCCCACCACCCCGGCGATCGCCTCGGCCGCCGACCAGGGCGGGGCGACACGCGCGTCAACCGCCCTCCGCTCGCACTGCGATCAGCGGAATCGGTCAGCGCAGGAGGTCGGGAAGCTCTGCCATGGTGGCGAAGAGCGCGGTGGCGTCGCCGAGCTTGGCGGCCGGCGTCATCGCGGTGAACCCGAAGACGTCCATGCCGGCGGCGCGAGCGGCCTGAACGCCGAGGGGGCTGTCCTCCACGACGGCACACCGCTCGGGGGCCACCCCCATGACGGCAGCGGCGTGCAGAAAGAGGTCAGGGGCGGGCTTACCGCGCCCCACGTCCTGGGAACTGAAAATGCGCTCCTCGCCGAACAGGCCATAGAGCTCGGTCTTCTTCAGTGCGACCCGGATGCGCTCGTGGCTCCCGGAGGAGGCGAGGCAGTACGGCACGCCGGCGGCTCGCACGCTCTCGACGGCCGCTGCGGCCCCGGCAACGGCCTCCAGTTCGGCCCCGAATGCCGTGAAGACGCGCTCGTGGAACGTCGCGTCGAATTCCGGCGGCAGCCGCCGCCCGTACCGTTCCCACACGAGGTCGTGTATGCGGTGCATGGCGGAGCCCATGTAGTCGCGTACCGAGTCCTCGTACGTGGTGGGGTGCCCCAGTTCCGTGAGGTACGCGGCGAGCAGGCGATTCGAAATCGGCTCGCTGTCGACGAGCACTCCATCATTGTCGAAGATGACGAGGTCATAGCGCATGAGGTCACCCTACAAAGCAGAAGAGCCCTGTTACGGACCAGGTCCGTAACAGGGCTCTCCCTGAAAAATTGTTCGGCGGCGTCCTACTCTCCCACAGGGTCCCCCCTGCAGTACCATCGGCGCTGAAAGGCTTAGCTTCCGGGTTCGGAATGAGACCGGGCGTTT